>QJWQ01000168.1 GCA_003235325.1 Gammaproteobacteria bacterium
CACTGGACTGGTGATTGCAACAAGGGAAGAGGGGATTGCTCTTGACCAGGCCAGTTGGCCAAGCTCAGCTCAAAAAGCTTGATCGATAAAGTCTGTCCGGCAAGGCTTACTGTAAAAGTCCTTCCAGTTCCCCTACCGAAGCCACCTTGCCCTCGACACGAATGTCGCCGTCGATACCCAGGGCCGGAGTGTGTATCACCCCGGCGTCGATAATGGCATTGATGTCGGTAATCTTTTCCACCTCGTAAGCGATTCCCAGGTGTTGTGCGGCTGCTTCGGCGTTGGCGGTGAGTTGCCGGCACTTTCTGCAGCCGGAACCGTAGATTTGAATTTTCACGGAATTTCCTCTTTTGGGGCCAGATTATCGGGATTAAACCAGTTGACCATAAAGATAGCCTGTGAACGTGGCCATCACTACCACCAGAGCACAGTAAACCAGGGTTTTGCCGGTGCCAATGATGCTGCGTATCACCAGCATGTTGGGCAGCGACAGGGCTGGACCCGACAGCAGAATGGCCAGGGCCGGTCCCTGACCCATACCCGCACCCAGCAGTCCCTCGACGATGGGCACCTCTGTCAGAGTGGAGAAATACATGAAGGCGCCCAGCACCGAACCCATCAGGGTCGAGGCAAAGGAATTGTCGCCAACGGCCCAGACTACCCAGCTTTCCGGAATCAGGCCCTGGTGGCCGGGCCTGCCCAATAAGAGCCCGGCTATAAATACGCCACCCAGCAACAAAGGCAGTATCTGCTTGCTGAAATCCCAGGTCTGCAAAGTCCAGTCACCGGCCTCGTTTCTTTTGCGACTGGCCAGCAGCATTAGTCCGGCAATGCCTATGACCATGGCCAACTCAGGCCATTGCGGAAATAGCAGCTGGCTGATGGCGATTAGAGCCGCCAGCAGCGCCAGCCCCGCGGGTGACCATCCCCAGCGCCACACCAGCAGTGCCGCCAGCAGCAAAGCCAGCGCACTGGTAATGGGCCACTTCCAGCCGTGAATTAACATCCAAGTGGCGTTGTCCGCCGTCGCCCAGTTGGCGAAGACCAGGATGCCGATCATCAGGACGAAGAGAGCCACCACGTCCCTTGCTGGCCTGCCAGCCCTTTCATTGCTGAATCCCCTACTGCCGGAGCTGGCCCGCGCGGCCTCCTCCTTGCTGTAGATCAACTGCATGATGATGCCGATCACCACCGAAAAGACAATGGCGCCAATGGCGCGGGCCAGACCCAGTTCGGCGCCGAGTACTTTGGCGGTGACCACAATGGCCATGATATTGATTGCCGGACCGGCATAGAGAAAGGCAATAGCCGGTCCCAGACCGGCGCCCCGACGGTAAATGCCGCCAAACAGGGGCAACACGGTGCAGGAACAGACCGCCAGCAGGGTACCGCTGACAGAGGCCACGGCATAGGCCACTGGTTTCGGCGCTTCCGGTCCCAGCCGACGCATTACAGCACCCTGACTGACAAAGGTAGCCATGGCCCCGGCAATGACAAAGGCTGGCAGCAGGCAGAGAATCACATGTTCCCGGGCATACCATTGGGTCAGCCGAAAACCTTCCAGCAGGGAGTTGTCGAAGGGGATGCGGTTCAGGGGGGCAAAATAAATGAGCAGAAAGACGCCAACCATGGACGCCAGTAGGGCCCATTCGCTGGTAAATTTCTGCCTGAAATGCTGCAGATGCTCCAGTAAGTTTGTTGATGCACCGCTGGAACCGTTGGCCACAGTGTCTTCCCGGTAACTGATCTGGGTTTCAAGTTATAGCAGTATTATTTAGGTAATGGTATTGACGGGCATCAAGCGAAAGGTTCTGGCCGGATGATTATTGTGAGCCCCGGAATGCCTCATGGGGCTGCCGAACAGGAATCAAACTGTGAGGGAAAACCCAAAACACAGTTCGTAAATTTTGCAGGATTTGATTAAAATATGGTCAGCTATGTCACCTGTGAATATATATGTTCAAAGCTCTTGTCGGATTTGTCGCCTTGCTGGTAGCGATGGCGGTCAGTGCGGATAATGCCGTGCTGGCCGACCGGGTGCTGGTGAGGAAGTCCGAAAAAACCCTCTACCTGATCAAGGATGGCATTCCTTACCGGGAGTTTCATATCGCTCTGGGGCCGAAGCCTCGTGGCCCCAAGCAAATGGCCGGGGACGAACGCACGCCGGAAGGCAGGTATGTCCTTGATTTCAAAAACAAGGACAGCGATTTTTATAAATCCATACGGATTTCCTATCCCAATGCCCAGGATCTGCAACGCGCGGCGGCCAATGGTGTCGACCCGGGCGGGATGATCATGATTCACGGGCTGCCGAACAAGTCGACACTGCCGTCTTCACTGGTCCAGCAGTACAACTGGACAGATGGTTGCATTGCGGTTACCAACTACGAAATGGATCAGATCTGGCTTGCTGTCGAGCCGGGAACACCCATTGATATCCTGCCCTGAGCCTAATCCAACTTTTCGGTAATACCATGTTTTCTAGTGTTAAAAGACCGGGCCGGTCTCGCATCCTGTCGACCTTATCGCTCCTGCTTCCCCTGTGCCTTGTGCTCGGCCTGAACAGCAGTCCGGGCTGGTCTGAAGCCCATAGGGAGGAATCCGGTTTGGCGGAAGCTGCCACCCCGGCGGCACCCGCTCAGGTCGACCCTGTCGAAGCGGAGCCTGGTCTTGCGAACCCAGAGGTTAGGGTAACTGAACCGAAACCGGATTCAGAACCGGCAGTTGCAGTCATAGAGCGGCGGTATTCCCTGCCCTCCACCGGCTACGATCTGGTGGGCGAGGACAGCACGGTGGCAACTCGCGCCGAGGATACGCTGATTGATCTTGCTGCTCGCCATCTTATCGGCTACAACCTGATCCGCTCTGCCAACCCCGATGTCGATGCCTGGATGCCCGGGGACGGCACTCAGGTGTTGTTACCCCTGCGCACTATCCTGCCCAACGCGCCCCGCCGGGGCATCGTCATCAATGTGCCGGAAATGCGCCTGTACTATTACACCGCGGACAAAAGCGGGCAGGGCGGTGCCGTCAGCATCAATTCCATCAGCGTCGGTCGCGGCGAGTGGAATACACCGGTCACAAAGACCCGCGTCGTCGGTCGAGCCAAGGACCCCACCTGGTACCCCCCGGCCACCATACGGGCGGAGCACGCGGCCCGGGGCGACGTTCTGCCCAGACAGGTGCCGGCGGGACCCGATAACCCCCTGGGGCAATACCTGCTGATTCTGGACATTCCCAGCTATTTTATTCATGGTACCAACAAAAAATTTGGTATCGGCATGCAGGTCACCCATGGCTGCATTCGCATGTATTCCCAGGATATCGAACAGTTGGCGAAGCAGGTGCCCAACAATACCCCGGTAACCATCATCAACCAGACCATTAAAACCGGATGGCAAGGCGACGAACTCTACCTGGAAGTGCACCCGCCCCTGGAGCAAAACGGGAAAATTGCGCAGATCAATCCCAACGACGTGGTCAAGGCCCTGGTGGCGGCCACTCACGAGCACCCTGAAACCCGTATTGACTGGGACCTGGCCGAAGCCATAGCCGCAGAGGCCACGGGCATTCCGCAAAAGGTTGGGCAGCTGCCTGACGATGTTGTTGTCACCGACATGCAGGATTTGGCGCAGGATAGCCGTTGAAGGCGTCAGGATGTCACTGAAAAACGGGAACGGTTGGTAACGGCTGAACTCTTCTCGGGTTCGGGTTTAGGACTATTTTGTTCAAGGATTAGCCTGTACAGGGCTGGTGTGGCCAAAAAAAATCCGGCGGCCTCGAAGAGGACGCCGGATTTTGAAAGTGTAGAAAATTTTACTTTTCCATTGCTTTCTTGAAGGCGCGATCAACTTTCTCATTGGCTTGATCCGCAGAAGCTTGTGCGGCATTTGCGGCTCTCAGCGCCTGGTCTGCAGTGCTCTGGGCTTTGGCTGCAGCGGCCAGGGCCTGATCAGCGGTCTGCTGGGCACGCATGGCCTTTGCGTCGACTTCCTCAACCTGGGACGTGCTGACGCAACCAGCGGCAAAGATGACCGCCGCCAAGGGTAATACTTTAAAAATGGGCTTCATTGAACTCTCCTTAATAATCCATAACTTGCAGTTTTAAATTTCGACACCAGGGCATCCCGGTCAGGGTCAATCCCGGCGCACACACTACCACTGAAGCCTGTCAGGTTCCAGCAGATGCACAAAAATTATCATGACCCTGTACGGCAGGTTTCCGGACAGTGAGGCGCGATAAAAACAGGGTCGCGCACCCCCTTTGTCGATTGACAAAGGGGCTGGCCCTCGGTATTGACAGGGTTCAGGCTTGATCTGCCATTGTCTGCCTTTGGGCAATATAGGCTCGCCAGCCACCGAACGCCGTTATCTCCCGCTGACCCTGAGTCAGGATCGGTTCCGCCAGTACGCCCAGGACCAATGTGCCGTCGGCGAGGAACACCCGACCGATACTCAGGCCCGCCGGTTCAGCTTCGAGGATTCTGACCAGTCCCGGCGCTTCGACTTCCCAGAGCTCCAGGGCAATGGCGGCGCCGCCATCGGCAACGCGCACCATGCCCGGATGGTTGTTGTTAATGGACCACAGTCGGTAGACAGGCGCTGTCCATTCTTCACGCACGAAGGTTGCGCCCGCTGCAATCATGTTGGGATTGAGTTCCAGTCCGCGCATCAGAGTGCCGTTTACCGCAAATAGCATTGTTATACCTCATTAGGTCAATAGAAAGCCTGAGTGCTGGATCTCGGCTTCCGTAGTTGCCGGTCCCGGATTTAGTCTGATTCGCCAAGGGCCCTCTTCAACCTGGCAACTTCCTGTTCCAGGTCGCTGAGCCGCTGTGCCAACTGCGACAGGCTGAGGGCGTCCCCGGCCACAGGGGCTGGCGCCACGACCGGGGCCTCCCTTACCGGCTCCCCGGCGTCAACCGGACCGGAAAACAGGTGCATGTACTCGGAATCCTTGCGTCCGGGACTCCGGGGCAGTTTCACCACCATGGGGTCGCCGTCCCGGTGAGGCAGGCTGGCAATGGCGGCGACGACAGCTGTATTGTCGGCGAAATCGTGGAGACGGCCACTATTGGCCCGGAGTTCCCCCGGCGTCTGGGCGCCACGCAACAATAACAGGCAGACAATGGCAAACTGGGCTGAATCCAGTTGCAGGTCACCAAAGGACGTGTTGCAGAAGCGGTGGCTGTATTTCTCCACGCCGCTCCTGAAACCTTCCTCGATTCGCACCAGGTGCCTGGCCTCCAGCTCGCGTGTGGTGCGTTGTACGTCCCCTGGCGCCAGGGACATGACAGGATTGCGGCTCGACTTTTGATTGCAGGCATTGGTCAGGGCGTTGAGAGTCAGGGGATACTGTTCCGGGGTGACAATGGATTTCTCCATCAGGCAGCCGATAACGCGGCATTCTTTGGCAGACAGATTCAGTGGCACGGTTTGGTTCTCGTTATTATCTCAGTGGTAATGGTTGTCATGGCTATTGTTACGGGGGCTGTCGGACCTGTGGTCCGGGCATTGGCCCGGACCACAGGCATCGGTATTCCGGAAACCTTGCCAGTAATCTTGCCAGTAAATGGTGTCCGCAGGATAAAAGGCGCTTTCAGATATGTCCACTGCTGCAGGCATCCACTGACAACTGTCACCCTCAGCCACCGAAGCTGGCATGGTGCTCCGCTCTCTGGCTCTAACTTTCGCAGGTCAGAGCGGGTCAGAACGGTCAAGCCAAAGTGAATGGGTATTCTGTTTGCGAGTGGGCAAACAGGTACTGCCGTCGAGACCAATGCCAGACCCTGAACACCAGACTCTGAAAGGACTGTTCGAATAATCCCCAGGACAGTATCTTCGAGAAGTGGCGGTCAAGGAGTTACCAGCTTTACTGAATGCCAGGGTTTGGCATGTAATCGCACCAAAAACCCAAGGTTGCACCGGGCCCGATTTCCGAAACTGACCGAAGCCAGGGACAATGTCCACAGCTATCACTTAGCCGCGAACCATCGACTGTGATAGGGTGTCGTTCTGCTCCAGACGCCCGTGGCTTTGCTTCAAGGACATCAACTTAATTCTAACTCTTCAACCATATCAATCAGGACGATACCCATGACTGTCATACGCAATTCAATTCTCACCATCGCGGCTCTGATCTTTGTAATAACAACCCGGGCTGGTGTTATCGACGCTGACCTGCCTGCCATTTCTTACATCAGTTTTGAGTCCCCCAATATCCAGGCTCCAGATGAACCCTTCACCATTTCAGGACAATTGCGGATGCCGTCCGGAAGCGATTCTGATGAACTGTCCCCGGGAATCCCTGCGGTTGTTATCCTGCACGGGTCTTCCGGAATTGACAGTCGTGGCAGCTTCTATGCCGAGGCCCTGAATGAGGCCGGGTTCGCCACTCTCGAAATCGATATGTGGGGGGCTCGCGGCCTGGCCGGTGGTGGAGACCGCCCGGCACTGCCGACGCTGACAGTCCCTGATGCGTTCAGTGCCCTGAAATACCTGGCGGCGAATCCGGTAATAGACCCGGATCGCATCGGCGTGATCGGCTTTTCCTGGGGTGGCGTGGTTTCCCTGCTGGCGGCAAACCAGGCCTACACTGATCAGTACGGGGAAGGTCTTGCCTTCGCCGGTCACATAGCCCATTACCCGGTGTGCTGGGCCTACAACGTCGGTATCCCCGGAATCATCTTTGATGTCCTTACCGGCAACCCGGTGCTGATCCAGATCGGCGAGCTTGATGATTACGACGAAGGCCCCGGTCCCTGCTACTCGCTGGCAGCACCCTTCGAAAATGTCTCGGTTACAGTCTATCCCGAAGCCCATCATGCCTGGGACCGACTGCAGCAGGCGCTGACAATAAATGATCCCTTCAGTCACCTGAGCGCGGGTGGTGAAGTTGATATAGTGCCAAATCCCGGAAAAGCCTTTCAGTCAAGGGCAAATGCGGTTTCGTTCTTCGAAGCCCTGTTTGACGAGGAGCTTTAAACCCGAAGGTATTGTTTCCGGTATTCATAACGGGGATTGGCCGGGGCGCGTCGATTATGGCCGATCCCTGCTGATCTCGTCCGGACCCGGGCAATTCCAGGTGCGATTAAACGCGTCACCAGGTCCCTGTTAGTCTGATTGATCTCGGCATTCGACCGGCGGTGAGTGCCTGCAGGTGGTTTGTGTGATTCTTCAGGTCGGATCGATGGGAATTTTTGACGCCATTGTGACAGCACAGTTTACCGCCCCCGTTCAACGATCGCCGTAAGGCGTTCACGAACCTGGCTGCTTTCGATTTCCTCTATCAATTGGATGGCAAGGGCCATTTCCCCGGCTTTCCGTTCGGCATCAATGGCCCTGTCCAGCAGGGCCAGCATCACCGAGATATACCTGCCGCTGATGGTCTCCTCGCTCGGGGATACGGTCTCGAAAATGACGGCGGTAAATTCGTCGATATCAATCACCTGGCTTTCAACCAACTCAACCAGCAACTCCTCGACAAGCGATGGCGTCGCTTCCCTGGCAACCCCGGAGGCATCATCCGGGCGCTGAAAAAGTGTTTTTCCCATGACCGATAAATCTCCCGTGGCCAGTCGGCGGACCAGTTTAATGCGTTTGGCCCGGTTGCCAGTAAAAACGGCTTCCAGACACGAGGGGTATTGAAGCATGGATTGCCGAGGGCTGGAATCCCTTGCCGAAAAGGTCCGGAGCTCTATTCAAAGGGACGACTCAAGGGGACAGGTAGAAGGGGCTGCTTGAGGGCTTAAACTCCGGTATTGCGCAACGGAACCCTATAGGTACCCGGCCTGTAAAGTAGCTGGACAGTGGCCACCGAATGCCATTTTTTGCATAAGCTGGAAGACGATTGCGAAAAAAATTGAAAAAACCGGTTGCCACCGGTAGCAGAGCGTTACATAATCTTTTCGCCACCGGTGGCCATCAATGTAATGGCTACTTCTTATTTTCTTACAAAGACATTCCCTGGGAGGAAGCAATCATGCTTTTCAAAAAACATTTGCTCAACAAAAGCATAGCCGCAATTACATGCATCATGGCCGGTCAGCTATCTGCCGCTGAAACTGAAACAGAACCATTGCAGGAAATCGTCGTGACCGGATTCAGGAGCTCACTGGCCAAGGCGATCGATCAGAAACGGGACGCCTTCAATGTCCGTGAGTCGATCATGGCGGAGGATATTGGTAAGTTTCCCGACCTGAATATTGCCGAATCGATTCAACGGGTTCCGGGTGTTGCGATTTCAAGAGAAGGTGGTGAGGGCCGCAATATTACTCTGCGCGGATTTGCTCCGGAGTTTACCCAGACCACTCTGAATGGCATGCAGGTACCCGCCGGTAGCGACGGCCTGGATTCCGGTGGCATTACCGTCAATAGCGGACGCGCATTCGACTTCCACGTATTCGCGTCAGAACTGTTCAACCGCATCGATATTCAAAAAACCACGACTGCCTCGATGGAGGAAGGGGGCATCGCCGGTACCGTCGACCTGTATTCGGCCAAGCCATTTGACTCCGAAGGTCTGCAGGCACTGGTTTCTCTTCAGGATGGCTACAACGGGCTGACGGAAGAACACGACCCCCGCGTCGCATTAATGGTCAGCAACACCTTCGCGGACGGTAAATTGGGCGCTTTGGCGTCTGTTGCGTACTCGGAGAGAACGGTACGCCAGGAAGGTTTCGGCAGTGTTCGCTGGACTTCGCCTTATGCCAACGGGGATTCATGGTTCGAGCCGGAGAATATTGTGGTCAATGGCACGCCGGCAGCTGACTGCCCGGCAGAGGAGCCTCTGGACTGCCTGTACGCTCCACGTCTGCCCCGCGCTGACTTCTTTGGCAACAATCAGGAGCGTTTGGGCCTGACTGCCGCATTCCAGTTTCGTCCATCGGACAATGCCCTGTTTACCCTGGATGTACTGCATTCCGAGCTCGATAACGACCGGAAAAACTACAACTCCATGGAGTGGTTGCTCACCCACGGCGAACCGGGGAATTTTACCGGGCAAACACCCCTGGAATTTACCCTGGACCCCAGAGGCAAGTACATCGTTGCAGGGGCTTTCGACGATGTTACCTCATGGTATGAAAGCCGCAAGCAGACCTCGGATTCCAAATTTGACCAGTATGTCTTGTCGGGCGAATTCCAGTTCACTGATCAACTGTCACTCGACGCCATGATCGGTTCGGCAAAGAATGACGCAGACCGCGAAGAACTTCGGTTTTACTATCGCTCCGTTCCCCATATGTACTCCTATGACTACAGTAACGGCAACGTGGCGGCAGTTGACTATGGTGATTACGATATGACCGACCCGACGAACTTTGTCGATGTCGTTAATGCCAACAATCGCAACCACAATGTCAGGAAAGAGAACCTGACTTCAAAGCTCGACCTGACCTTTGAAGTAGAAAATTTCCAGATTAAATCCGGTCTGCACTACAACGATCGTGAAGTGCAATACTCCACAGGGCGAGGCGATAACGGCACTTTTGATCCCGTCAACTACACCATGCCGTTTCCCTATTCTGATTTTGGCAGCGGCCTGGACGGTCCTGACCTGGTGCCCTTCCTGGTTGCGGATTTCGACGCCATTGCCAGAGATGGTCTACTCGAACCGGGGTTTACTGAATCCCTCGGTGAGGGGTGGACGGTAACTGAGGAAACACTGGCTGCGTATATCGAGTTCAACAACAGCATCGATATCGGAACGATGGTCCTGCGTAGTAACTTCGGTCTTCGCTGGGTCGACACCACCGTGACCTCGGAAGCCCTTGTGGGTGGTACTCCCGTTGAAATCGAGCGCGGCTACGATAATTATCTGCCGTCGATGAATCTGTCACTGGAAGTGACTGAAGATGTCATAACCCGGTTCTCCTACGGGCGCAGTATGACCCGCCCGGGCCTCAGCTCGTTAAATATCGCGGGTCCGGATTTCGGCTATACAACCCGCACGGTGAGCAATCTGGGTAACCCCGAGCTGGATCCCTATGAGTCCAACGACCTCGATCTGGGTGTCGAGTGGTACTTCGGTGAAGAGGGGTTGCTGGCGGCAGCCTGGTTTCACAAGGACATAGTGGTGTCGCTGACGACGGAGACCGTAGAGAAATTCGTCGATTCGGAATTCTGGCCTGCCATTTACGCCGATCCGGAATATGACGAGTCGTATCAGGCTGATCCGGCCCTGGTTCCCTACACCCATTTCATTCCTACCAACAGTACCGAAGGCTTCACGGTAAAGGGGTACGAACTCACCTACCAGCAGCCGTTTACATTCCTGTCAGGCTGGGCATCCGGTTTCGGTGTGACCGCAAACTATACCCATGTCACTGCCGAGGATTCGAGGGGACTGTCGCCAGACTCCTATAACCTGACGCTGTACTACGAACAGGAAAAATTTGGTGGTCGTATCTCCATGAACACCAGAGACGATTACCTGTTGGGAATGCCGGGTGGTAATGGCAACGCGGAGGAGCGGAAATACGGACCAACCCACGTTGACTTTTCATCGTTCTGGCATTTCAACGACAATCTGACCTTCTCTCTTGAGGCGATAAACCTGACAGACGAAGAGGAGCGTATCTACGGTACCGGTGATGACAATACTCTGGATCTGACCAGGGAATACAGCCATACGGGTAGACAGCTTTTCCTGGGTGTTCGTTACTCCCTGTAATATGGACAGGGATTTCCCCACAGGATAGATCTCACGGGTAAATCCGCATAAAAAACTTTGATCAAGGAGGCCGAATGGCCTCCTTTTTTTTGTTCGCTATCTCGCGCCACTCTGGCCGAAAACGATGGCCATCGGCGTCGGGACATATTGGATGTGGCCGGAATACCTCAGCTCTCCGGAGTCGGTATTGACCTCAAACAGGGCCAATGTATTGCTGTCCCGACCGGCGACAAGAGCCCAGCGGCCGCTGGCATCGATGGCCATGTTGCGAGCGATGGTGCCACGCACCGGTTCGCGCTCCACCGGTACCAATTTGCCGGTGTTATCAGCGATAGCGAACACAGAGACACGGTCAAAAGTGCGATTCACCAGGTACAGGAAACGACCTGAAGGGTGGATTCGAATATCTGAAACAGTGTGCTCGATCTCTCCTTTCGCTTCCTCAGCCGGTTCCATGCTGTCGAGATAGCGGAGTTTCCCGGTCTCCCGGTCGAGTTCATATCGACTTACCCTGGCTGATAATTCATCGCTGACGTAGGCGACATCAAGGTCGGGGTGAATCGCCATGTGGCGTGGCCCCGAGCCTGGTGGCGCGTCTGCCTTCTGGATCAGTTTGAGTCCGGATAAATCTTCTTCCAGCCGGTACACCCAGATCTGATCCGTGCCCAGGTCCGGCACATACAGGTAGCGGGAATTTTTGCTGAAGCCCGCCCAGTGAGGATGGGGCGCTTCCTGGCGCTCGGTGTCAACGCCTTTGCCGGTGTGTTGCGCCTCGGCCAGTACGGAATCAATCTTACCCTCAGCGTCCAGTCGGTAGACGCCGGCAAAACCGGTGCGGTAGTAAGCGGCGCCGAGAAATCGTCCGTCCGGACTGATATTGACGTGGGAGATTCCGTGGGGGCGACCATCGAGCTCACTCTGCAGACTCAGATTGCCTTCGGGGTCCAGGTAAAATGAAGCGAGCCTGCTGGCTCCTTCGGTGCGGATCGCCGCATACAGGATGGGCTTGTCGGGGTGTTTGACCAGGTAGTAGGCATCAATTCCCGTGAACACAGAGCGGAAATGATGAATCTCGCCGTTCTCTGTATCCAGTTCGCCAGCGTAGATACCACCCTGATTGGCTCCAATCCAGAAGGGCTGTAACTCCGAGGCAGACAGTGTCCACGGCGACAACAGTACCCCGACGATCGAGGCTCTCAGAAGAAGCTTGCCCTGTTTCAAATATTACCTCCCGGTACAACAGAGCTGCCATTTGGCGGGGAAGAGATTAGCTGTCGACCAATGGTTGCCCGTTGCCTGCTTTATTATTGAGTCGGCTTCCAGCCCCTGAAAATGTTGTCCAATGTGTATTTCTGAGCATTTTCTGCGGATAACTGCCGGGCCCAGGGAACCCGATGGTCCAATTTTGAACCCGGGCCAGTGTTGCCAGACTCGGCATAAAATGCAGTTGTCTCATTGGCAGTACTGTCCCAGTTATGCCATCCCTCGGGGAGTATGTGCTCACCCAGCGCTGAATTCAAAAATGCCGTTCTGGCGTACTGGCGCCAGGGGCGGCCCAGGTACACCTTGTCGACACCAGAGGCCGCGGTAAGCCGGGCATTTTTGAATACCAGGCCAAACGCTTCACTCTTTGGCGTTGAAGCGGCGGTGACATAACCGTTGACAAGGGATTTGATTTCGCAGTCCTCAAACAGTGCCGTGCCTTCACCGAAAATAAAGTCGATGGATCCCTCGATATAGCAATCCCTGAAATAGGATCTGAAACCCTCACCGGCCAGATACAGGGTGTCCTGATAGCCCTTGATGGTGGTATTGACTATGGATACCCGGTCGGCTTCCACATGCAGGGCCACCGCCTGTCCCACCGGACCCGAGGAATTGATAATGGTCAGATTTTCGGCGTGGAAGTCATTGCCCCCGACACGAAGGGTATAGGTGTGAAAGGTACTGTTGCGCCCCCTGTTGATCTTGTCGAAATAATCGTCGAAGGTGATGACCGTGCCGTCGCGGCTCTCTCCGATCAATGACAGTTGCGTATTCCAGGAATAGACGTCCACTTTTTCCTTGTAGACGCCATCTTTCACATGGATGGTGATTCGCTGGTACGGATAACACTTGGTGGCATCAATCGCTGCCTGAATAC
This sequence comes from Gammaproteobacteria bacterium, assembly GCA_003235325.1. Taxonomy (GTDB): domain Bacteria; phylum Pseudomonadota; class Gammaproteobacteria; order Pseudomonadales; family Porticoccaceae; genus SZUA-272. Next base: position 12,816 of record QJWQ01000168.1, read on the forward strand.
TGGTAAAGTCGCCTGAGCCGTCCAGGGCAACCGTCATTTCCGTGGGATAGTCCTGTCCAGATGCGATGCCGGACAGAGCCAGGAACAGGATCAGTAAAGTCGTTTTCATAGCAACCTGTGAAGTTTTGGTTGAGGGTCAAAGTAACCTGATTTTCGCTTCCGGTTCGGAGATACTGATTTGATTAGTTCAGTTTACCGGTTGATCGCGGAAGGTGCGATTGAGAAAGCCGATGACCAGGTCGCGAGTTGTATCAAACCACGGATGAAACAGCCAAAACGGATGAGGCGTATCCGGAATCGTATGAATTTCAGTGTATGTGCCGAAATGCTTCAACTTGCTGACATACTCATCGCGGCCCACGTGAAATCGGTCATGCGAGCTGTTAATGAATAGTGTGGGTGGTGTGTACTCACCGGCGTACTGCAGGGACGACACCTCTTGCCAGAGGTTAGGGAGTTCATGGTAGCGACCGCCCAGCCACAGTGCCATATAGGACACCTTTAGGGGTTTGTCTTCAAAAGTGCGTGCAGCGGCTGACTCAAGGTCCACGACGCCGTCCAGGTTGATGATGGCCTGAACCCGACTGCTGGTGCCATCCTGCGTGTTCGGCTCCCCGGCAAATTGGGGCAGGTGGCCGACGCTGCCGATCAGGGTTGCCATATGGGCCCCGGAGGAGGCCCCCAGAATAGCAATGCGATCAGGATCGATGCCGTAGCGGTCGCTGTGGCGACGCAACCAGCGAATGGCCGCCTGAATATCGTGCAGGCCGGCGGGATAGAGTGCTTCCCGCGACAGCCGGTATTCCACGGCCACACCCACGTAACCGGCCTCAGCCAGAGCCTGGGCCATGGGCACCTGGTGACTTCGATCACCGGTTCGCCAGCCGCCGCCATGAATCAGTACGACGGCAGGGGCGGGTTTGGCCACCGTCTTGGGTTGAAACAGGTCCAGATGTAGCTCGCGAGTGTCCAGACGACGGTAAACCAGATTCCTGTGGGTCTTGATGTTGCCGGAGTCGGAATCCGCAATCGGTTTGATATCGGGATAGTCCTGGTGCAGATCGCTGAATGCGCGGGCAATACTGAAATCCGCCATTTCGTCATCGAATTTCTTGACCAGTAGCCGCGAATCGGACACCGGCGGCGGCTTCCAGTCACCGAGCACATTCTCCTGGGTAAACTGCTGTGCCTCTGTGATACTCAACTGCCGGCGACCGGGGTGAGACTCTGCCCCGGGGCCACGATTGGCAAATTCATAGAAGCGGGCATCCTCAGGCTGGAACTGGATTTTGGAACCGTCTTTCCCCGTGCCCCCCATTGAATGCCAGGGCTGATGCTGGATATGCGCATCCATCCAGCAGTTGATATACACCGCCTGACCGATGGCATCGGGATCGGCGTAGTGGCCGTCGGCGAACGTGGTGGTGGGGTGCCAGGGTCGTCCCAGGCCCATGCTGTTATCTTTAACACCCGCTTCCCGCAGCAATCTGGAATTGATAAACACCAGTCCAAAAGGAGTGCCAATCTTTGTGCTCGGTGCGCTGATATAGCCAATGGTGGACATGGACTGATTGCGGGCCCGGGTGACAATGTCCGAATCGACGAATACCGCGGTGCCAGCGCCAAAAATAAAATCCACGTGACCCTTGATGGTGCTCTGGCGGAACAGGCTGCGACCGGAAGCCGCGTACAGCGTGTCCTGATAACCGCTCAGGGTAACGCGGTCAAACAATGTCCGGTCGCTGCCGGTGTCGATCTTTACCGCGACTGCCTGGGTGCCGGATTGTTTGTTCGGGTCTCCTTGTGGCAGTCGTTCATTGGTCGGGAAATCAAAACTGTTTTCGATGTGCAGATCGCGGGCGACGAAATCCGTCGCCCGGATGATCATAGTGCCTGAACCGGAGGTGCCCCAGTTTTCATCGGTCCCGGGTTTGCGCAGACCGGCATAGGTATCATGGTAAATACGGGTAAGCGCCTGGCCGGCACCGATCAGTTGCACATTGGGCTTCTCGACCACCAGCTTTTCGTCGTAGTCACCGGCGGCGATGGAGATTCGATAGGGTGTCCGGGAGTGGTCCGGCGCGGCGTCGATGGCGGACGCTATGCTGGCGAAGGCGGCGGGATCGTTGGGATCAACCCTGGCATCGAACGGCGGCGTCGGGGTTGAGGCGATACTTCCTGAGATCAGCAGCAGCATCAGGCTGCCGAGCATTACTTTTATTGGCATGGTGAGATCGCTCATTCGGTTAGTGATAATGGCTTGTTCATGGCTGAAAGCGGACCCGGGTTCCTGAACGTGCCGCCCAGTTTAAGCGAAAGTGCTACCGGTGGCAATGCCCGGGATTGCCAAGTCTGTTGCGAGCGCTTTAGCCAGAACTCAAAGTCGCTAAAACTGATCGAGCAAAGAGCCTCGCTCCGGTGGCAACAGGTCGGGAAAAGGTTGGTTGGCTGCCCGCTGGTGAGCATCCCGGAAATAGCTGGCGGTCACAGGTCACAACCGGGATCGGTTTTCACATGGGTGAAAGCACCGAATGCGTGGGAACTGGCGTGAAGGACTCAGATAAAGCCGCCAAAGAATAAGCCCGCAGGATTTTCCCGACGTCTTTGGGTAATTGCGGGCGGATAGCCATGCCGCTCAAACAGATTGACGGTTTCAACTGCCTGTCAGTAACGCGCGGGCAGATTGTCATTGATGACAATTTTCTTCTTTTCCACCGTGATATAACCACCGATGACCAGATCTTTCATGATCCGCGAGACCATTTCCCGGCTCGCCCCCACCCGGTTGGCGATATCTTGCTGGGTCAGAGGGATTCTGGTGACCCTTTGACCGTCTCTGGTTTCAGATAATTCCAGCAGGGTGTTGGCAACCCGGCCATAGACGTCCATCAAGGCCAGACTCTTGACGTTATTGGTCAGGGCCCGCACCCGTTCCGCAAGATGAACGAACATCTGGTAGGCAAGATCCGGACAGGCCCGAAAGGCATCGAGCAGTGAATTTTTGTTCAATATCAGCAGGCGGCAGGCCTCGGTGGTAATGACCGAAGCCGATCGCTGCTGGTCATCGAACAGGGCCAGTTCGCCAAAGTGGTCACCGGCCTTCAGATCATTGAGGGTGATTTCGTGACCCTCTTCATCGCTGCAAAATACCCTTACGTGCCCCGAGACAATGATATAAAGTGAATCGCTGATATCCCCCTCGGTGATGATGACGCTGTTTTTTGGAAAGCTGCGCAACAGAGTGTGCTTTTCCAGAGCCTGTAGTTGCTCGGGATCAAGGTCCGAGAAAAGTGGAAGCTTGGCCAGGTAACTCATCGTGGTATTCCCGTTTCATTGTCTGGTTGGGGCGCTGTTGAGGACCTTTGCGGGGGCAGCCAGTGTGCTGCCCCGATCAGTGTCCTGCCGTCAATAAAGCTGCGGAGCGGTTAACAGTAGTCCATCATTTTTGCGGATGTAAAGTAGAAACTTGTGGCCAAGATAAGCACCCGGCGTCGGAATCTCCTGGTCTGGCTGCTATCCCTTGTTACCCTGTCCGGTCTCACGCTCTGGCTGATTACGCCCTGGGGTCAGTCTCTGGAGGAGGGGACGGGTCTCGATGTGCTGTTTCATCTGCGCGGTGAACGGGCTGCGCCCCGGAGCTTGGCCGTGGTCGCCATCACCGAAAATACCGCTGAGAAGCTGGGCTTGCCAGAGTCGATGGTGGACTGGCCGCGCACGGTTTATGCGCAACTGGTGCGGGAACTCAGCGCCCTGCAAGTCCGGGTGATCGTATTCGATATTTTTTTCAAGGAGCAGGGCGACCCGCAGGCGGATCAGGCCTTCGCCAATGCATTGCGGCAAGCGCAAAATGTCATTTTATTTGCCTTTACCAGGCGCAAGATTACTGCCTTTGACACCGGGCAAATAATGGTGGACCGGATTGCAGAACCACTGCCCCTGTTGCAACAGTCGGCCGTGTCAACGGCACCCTTCATGCTGCCCAAGGTGTTTTCCAAGGTTACCCGTTTCTGGATTCGCTGGGCCGGCTATCCGCCGCGCTGGACCCTGCCCGCCGCGGCGTTACTGCAGCAGTCTGGTCGGTCCGCCGAGATCGGGGCCGAACTGGCCGCTCTGGCAGACGTTCAGGTTTATAACTATTACGGCCCACCGCACAGCATTGCCACACTGCCGCTGGAGGATCTGCTGCGCGAGCCGCAGCAATTCCGGCGGCAGCTCGCCGATGCGGTGGTCTTTATCGGTTATTCGCCTCACCATCAGCCTGGCCAGAAAGACGGCTTTTACACACCCTTTACTGAACCGTCCGGCCTCGATATCAGTGGCGTTGAACTGGCGGCGACCGGGTACGCCAACCTGTTGGAGCGTTCGGTGATCAATTACGATCCGTTCCTGTGGCTGGTGGTTCAACTGTTCTACGGTGTCCTGATATTGCTGGCGGGCCTGCGCCTGCCACAGGGCTTGGGTCTGGCAGCGATTCTGGCGTTGGCGCTGGCCTATGGTCTGACCGCCTACCTGCTTTTTGCCAGGGCCTTTTACTGGTTGCCGCTGGTGACCCCGTTGCTGGTGTTGACACCCTTGGTTGCCCTGATCAGTGCCTGGCGCCATGTCATCCTGGTGGGTGAGCAGAAGCAGCGTCTCGAAAAGGCCTTTGGCCGCTATTTGCCCGCAGCCGAGATCCGTCGACTGGCCAGTCATCCGGAGCGCTTTGCCCAGCGTGAAACCCTGTTTGGCGTCTGCCTGGTCACCGATGCGGAAGGCTACACCTCTATCTCGGAAAAACTGGGACCGCAGCGGCTGAGTCAGGTCATGGAGCAATACTATGCCGCCGTGATCACGCCCATTCGCCGCCATGGAGGCATCATTTCCGACGTCGCCGGCGATGGCGTCATCGCCATCTGGCCCCATGTGGCGCCGAACAGGGTCTGGGCAACCATCAGTCCGGCGTTGCAGGCACTGCAGGCGTCGGTAGAGGGGTTTAATCGCGGACACCCGGAAAATCCTCTGCCAACGCGGGTGGGCGTCCACGCCGGCGATGTGGTGATGGGACATTTTGGCGCCTCTGACCATTTTGAATATCGCGCCATTGGCGACCTGGTCAACACCACGTCGAGAATTGAAAACGCCAATAAATCATTGGGGGTCAGAGCCCTGTTGAGCGAAGTCTGTGTCACCGCCGGGAATGACCGGCTGCGCTGCCTGGGTAAATTTTTACTGCAGGGGAAACGGCGCCCCATCACCCTGTTCAGCCCTCTCGAGCCTCCCTGGGACAGGCAAAGGGAAAACCGGTTCCGGACGGCGTTGCAACAACTCGGCGCCGGTCAGCGGGCAGCGGCGACGGATATACTGACGGCGCTGCTGCAGGATACCGGCGATCCGGTCTGCGAATTTTATCTGCACCACAGTGCGGCTGGAGCCCCGCTTCGGCATCAACGGGCCGGCGCGGACTATGTTGTTGCATTGGGTAAAAGCTGATATCTGCGCCAATAACTGCTCAGGCCCGGATTTACAGGAAAATCAAGCAGATTTTCACAGCGAACGAGTGCATTTTTCACGAGCACAACAGTTTTAAAACTGCAACCAATTCAGTACACTGGCGCTGATAGTTGAAAGTTTTACTACTATTTACCCGGCAAGCTTTTATGCAGGGTTAATGCGGTACATGGAGTGCCGCCATTGGCCGTAGGTCAGTGCAAGCCCTTAAAATACAAGGAACTTCGCACAGTTCCGCCAGTATTTTAAGGGCGCGCAAGTAAATAGGCAGGAAGCCTGTTTAGTTGCCGAGTTAATAAAACAAGCTCGAAGAGAGCCTCCCATTTAACCGTCTGCAGGGATTGATCAGGTTCGATTTCCCGGTCTTGAGCAGAAAATATTTTTGGAATGGCAGCGGGACAATACGGGATCTGCCCGGCGCTGTCATTGCAAGGAGGCCATTGTGCGTCTGCCGATAACAGGTTTTTTGCTCTGCTGTGCGCTCCATCACTCCCAGTTGCTGGCCTGTGATCCCTGGGCCGCCAGGGTGGTTGCCGTCAACGGTCTGGTGGTGATGCAAGCTGCCGGTGGCTCGCAAGCGCCCAATGCCACCGGACAGGATCCTACCAGCCCGTCTGACGCCCGCCAGCCGGTCACAGTCGACACCATCATCTGCCCCGGCCAGAGGGTCATGACCGGCGCCAACAGTCGCGCTGCGCTCTACCTGAGCAACAATTCGTTTCTGCGACTGGATCAGAACTCTATCCTGATATTGCCCGAGCAGACCCGATCCGACAGTTTCTGGATTAACCTGCAGCAGGGCGTCAGTCATTTTATCAGTCGTATTACCCGTCGCTTTGAGATTGAAACGTCGTTTGTCAACGCCGCCGTTGAAGGCACGGAATTCCTGGTAACGGCCAATACCACCGGCGCCAGTATCAGTGTCATCGAAGGCCAGGTAACAGCTACCGGCCCCAGGTCGTCGTTAACCGAAACGGTAACGGCGGGGCAAAAACTGATTGCCGAAGACAGGCAGTCGCCTTATCGCGTTATTTCGATAGACAAAAGCCAAACCGTGGATTGGGCTATTTACTACCCGCCGCTGTTTACGCTGGGACAGCTCGAGGACAAAGGCCAACAGCGCTGGCTCGATGCAGCGGCGGCCCAGTTACAGCGCTCTCGCCCCGATCTGGCACTGGCCGAACTGGGTAAAGCGGATCAGGGCAATGCCGCCGTGCGGGCAGCCAGCGCCGCGGTACTGTTGTCCGTGGGGCAGGTACAAAGGGCGGAGGCGTTGTTGCAGGGGCTTCAATCCGCCACCGCCCTGGCCCTGCAAAGCATCATCTACAGTGCCAGCAACCGGGGTGAGGAGGCACTGGCTGCGGCCCGGCAGGCACTGGCGGTCGATTCCCGGTCGCATGCCGCGCTACTCGCACTGTCCTATGCCCACCAGACCCGGCTGGATTTGCGCGCGGCGCTGGCTGCAGCATTGCAGGCCAAATCCGTGCAGCCGAATAGCGCTCTGGCCTGGAGCCGGGTCAGCGAACTGCAACTGGCGCTGGGTGACCTTCGCCAGGCCCGGTCTTCCGCCACGCGGGCTGTTGAACTGGACGCCACCGACCCCCGGGCAATGACCCAACTGGCGTTTCTGAATCTGTTCAGTCTGAAATTTGCCGCCGCGGAAGAGCAGTTGCACAGGGCTATTCGACTGGATTCCGAAAATCCCCAGGCACACCTGGCTCTTGGACTGGCATTATTGCGCCAAGGTGAACTGGCGAAGGGCCGCCGCCAGCTGGAAATTGCCACCAGCCTCGATCCGGCCCGCAGTGTCCTCAGGAGTTATCTCGGCCGCGCCTATTTCGAGGAAAAACGCGACACCGAGGCCGCCGTGCAGTGGCAACTGGCCAAGGAATTCGATCCTCAGGACCCGACCCCCTGGTTTTACCAGGGAGTGCGTAAACTCTTTATCAACGACCCGGTGGGCGCCATCGAGGAACTGCAGGTGTCGCGCCGGCTCAATGACGAGCGGCAACTCTACCGGGCAGAAACCCTGCTGCAGAGTGACGCCGCCAGCCGCAGCGCCACCCTGGCCAGGGCGTACACCGAGGTGGGCTTCGACGAGAGCGTACTGCTTGCCGCCTGGGATGCCCTGAAACAGGACCCCGCCAATGCCGAGGGCCATCGCCTGTTGGCGGACACCTACCTGGGGAATAACCGCCTGGAAGCGGCGCGGATATCGGAATTGCAACAGGCGCAACTGCTGCAGCCCCTGTCCGCCTACCCGCTACAGCCACTGCTAACGCAATCCAACCTGGCCATCATCGAAGGCCTTGGACCCTCCCGACCGGGACTGAATGAATACCACGCGCTGTTTAACCAGGATGGATTGAATCTGCTGGTTGGCGGCCTGGCCGGTGGCGACGGCACCCTGGCGGACGAGATTGTCCTGTCCGGTCTTCGTGGCCCGGTATCCCTGAGTCTTGGCCAGTATCATTATGAAACCGACGGCTTTCGCGAATCCGCCTACCAGGAGCAGGATATCTACAATGCCCTGCTGCAGTGGCAGGCGACGCCGATGGCCAAATTCGAGTTGGAGGTACGGGATTTGACCCTGGACCGGGGTGATCTCGGCCTCAGCGTTATCTCCCAGGCTATCGAGCGCTCGCAAACCCTGAAGACCTATCGACTGGGCAGCTATCTGCAATTCTCCGCGAATCATGGCCTGGTTGTGTCGGCCATTTCCCAGGAACGGGAAGATAGGGAGCAGACGTTGTTTCCTGGTGCGGCCATCACTTCCACTAACGATGAGGATCCCTGGATTGTCGAGCTGAAATACCTGGGCAAATCTGAGCGGCTGCAATGGCAACTGGGGGCCGGACAGTATTCAGCCAGGGAAAAGCAGCAACTCGCCATTACCATTAGTCCCGAGTTTGAACCTGTAACAAACATACTCCCCCCATTTGAACAAAGAAAGACACACCGGAATTACTACCTATACCTGGATGCCGCGGTCAGTACCCAACTGCATCTGGAAGCGGGTCTGGCCTACGATGACCTGGAACAATCGGCGGATACGGATGCGTCCCAGTGGTCACCGAAAATCGGCCTGGCCTGGAAAGATGACAACTGGCGTTTGCGCGCCATGGCCTTCAGAAGTTTCAAACGGGACCTGGCCGCCAGCCAGACCATCGAAAAAACCTATGTCGCCGGTTTTAACCAGATTTACTCCGACCTGAATGCCGCGGACAGTAAAAATTACGCCCTGGCAGTTGATTTTTTGCCATCCCGGGCAATTCACACCGGTCTGGAATTTTTACATCGGGATGTGAAATTTCCGTCATTTGATAGCGACACCGGAGAGACAAGGCAACTGGACTATTTCCAGGAATTCGGCAATATCTACCTTGCTGCGCTGATCACTCCGCGGGCTTCCCTGAGGCTCTCCTACGAATACAATGACAATGACTTTGACTATAAGTTGGATCTGGGAGGTGGACCTACCTTTGAGATCGTCCGTTCCAAAACGCACACTGTACCCTTGACATTACGACAATTTCTGAACCGGTATTTTTCTCTGAGTTTTACTTCTCGCTATGTGAGTCAAACCAATACGCTGACGCTGCTGGATTTTGCAACATTAAAACCCTACGTTGCTGAAAAAAAAGAAGAAGCCTGGTTGTTTGACTTAACGCTGGAGGCCAGGCTGCCCGAACGCCTGGGCGTTGTCGAGTTGGGGGTGAAAAATCTGTTTGATCGTAACGTGGAAATACTGGATGAATCGGCGGAGCTGTTACGGTTTTATCCAGGGCAGTTTGTCTACGCGCGGGTGCAACTGCATTTTTAACAGTCATTATTCAACCTGGAGAGTAACCTTATGAACCTAAAAAAAATGCCAACCAAAACGGTTTTCATGTCGATCCTGTGTGCTTTTGCCCTGAGCGCATGCGCAGAATACCCGCCCAGGGATCCCGGCGGCATGGACAGCGAGTACCTGCCTTTTTCCATTAAATTTGATCAGAAAGGCAATATGGTGGTGGTCGATGCGGAGGGAAAACCGGTGCCACCCCGAGAGGCCGCTTTTCCGATACCGGCGACATCCATAGAGAAAATCGAGGCGTTGTCCTACGTGCAATATCGCGGCTCCCATGTCGCCCTGATCGTTAATGGCGGCAGAATGTACATTATTAAACTGCCCCACACTCAGTGAGAGAAGCGGGGCTGAATTTCTGCTTCAGGGGCATCCGGGCCGGCCGTCATTGCCCCGGTAAACCGAGTCCCCGGCCCGTATGGGCCGGGAGCGCCGCCTCGCCCGGTGACCAGGATTCAGGTTTCGAAAAGGTCGTCAATGCAAGTGGGAAAGCCAGAGCCGGGACATCAAATAGAAGGTTGTGCGGTGCTGCCTGCCGGCGATACAGATGCATTTTTCCGCCCAGTATCGCTGCTTCTCAGCCGGCAGGGCCCTGGCAAAAGTCATGCGTTTTTGCATGTGCCTGTCGAGGTACTTGTCACGAATGTCCATGTTGAAGTCTCCTTCGCCAAAATGACAATGTCTGGGAAGCCTTTTTGTCACCTTCAGACTAACGCAATCGGCGATATAAATAAGTTGAGAATGCAACAGGGAAAAAGTGAAAAAATACCGAAGTAAAAGGTCGATTTTTTGCCTGCGGCGACTGGTCCGGCTGAGGGTGAAAATGTCACAAAATGGCAGCGGATTTCTTTACGGACGCCATGACGCGATTGACATAGAGTAGGTTCGGGTTCAAAGCAAAAACCGTAGGAGGGAGACATGAACTTTGCAGCCAGGATAGAGCAGTTTGACAGATTCAACAGTGGCGAAGTAACCGATGTGCTGTTGAAAGATCTCGTGCTCGACACCCCGCCTGTGGACGGGAGACTGGAACTGGGCACGGTGTTCTATATTGTCGGTGACAAATTCAGAAATTTTTCCGATAACAATATCGTACTCGCATACAGTGAAGCGATTGAAAACCTGGATATCATCGCCAGAATTGCCAGGCGCGTGGCGTTCTGTCAGGGTGTTGGTGCCGAGAAGATGCGCTATCTCGACGATTTGTTGCGGGCAAAATCCGGGTCGCGAACTATAGAAATTGTGGAGCGAATCCGGCAAAAGGTGACCAGCGAACTGGTGCAGAAAGCGCATGGCAGGGACGTATTGATCACCACTCCGGAGGCGGAAAGCCCTGTTTGCTTTCGCAGTCACCTGGCGATCGATGAGGACTGTGCCGAGATGCGGGAACAGGGCAGGGTTGATCACCTGCACGGCAGTTTGCTGGTAGAGGCAGCCCGGCAGATGTTTATGGCCTGTGTCCGGTCTCAAGACCTGGTACCGGAGCTTGCAAAACCGTTGACCGAGCTGAAATTTGCGTTCAACAGCATCGAAGTCCGCTTTGACAATTTTATTTTTCCACTGGCGGCTGACCTGCGATTACAGATAACCAATGTTGACTGTCAGGCGGACTCGACCTCCGCTGCTGCCGTCGTCAGGATTTTTCAGTTGAACCGTCCCTGTTGTGAAGTGAAATTTCAGGCCAGAGCCTGTTCCCGACAAGGATTCGACAATATGTTGCTGCGCGATGCCCTGAAAATCAGACGGCGCCTCGA
>QJWQ01000023.1 GCA_003235325.1 Gammaproteobacteria bacterium
TCGACGATCTTGGCGACCACGCCGGCGCCGACTGTTCGGCCGCCCTCACGGATGGCGAAACGCAGTCCGTCTTCCATGGCGATCGGCGCAATCAGGGTAACCGTCATCTGCACATTGTCTCCCGGCATCACCATTTCCACGCCTTCCGGCAATTCGCAGGCGCCGGTGACGTCCGTGGTCCGAAAGTAAAACTGCGGCCGGTAGCCCTTGAAGAACGGCGTGTGTCGACCACCTTCTTCCTTGGACAGCACATAAACCTCTGCCTGGAACTTGGTGTGGGGCTTGATCGTGCCCGGCTTGGCCAGCACCTGGCCACGCTCGACATCATCCCGCTTGGTGCCACGCAGCAGCACACCGACATTCTCACCGGCACGACCTTCGTCCAGCAGCTTGCGGAACATCTCGACACCGGTACAGGTGGTCTTGCTGGAGTTGCGGATACCGACAATCTCGATTTCCTCCCCCACCTTGATCACGCCGCGCTCTACCCGGCCGGTGACCACGGTGCCGCGACCGGAGATGGAGAACACGTCCTCGATCGGCATCAGGAACGGCTGATCCACCGCCCGCTCCGGCTCCGGTATATACTCGTCCAGGGTCTCCACCAGCTTTCTCACCGCAGTGGTACCCAGACCGTTTTCATCTTCACCATTCAGGGCCATCAGCGCCGAACCGATAATGATCGGGGTGTCGTCGCCGGGGAATTCATACTGGTCCAGCAACTCCCGGACTTCCATTTCCACCAGTTCCAGCAGTTCCTCGTCGTCCACCATGTCGGCCTTGTTCAGGAACACGACAATGTAGGGGACGCCCACCTGACGGGACAGCAGAATGTGCTCCCGGGTTTGCGGCATCGGACCGTCCGCGGCGGAACAGACCAGAATGGCTCCATCCATTTGCGCAGCGCCGGTAATCATGTTCTTCACATAGTCGGCGTGCCCCGGACAATCGACGTGGGCATAGTGACGATTCGGTGAATCGTATTCAACGTGGGAGGTCGCGATGGTAATACCGCGCTCGCGCTCTTCCGGGGCATTGTCGATGCCGTCAAAGGCTACCGCCGTGCCTCCCCACACCTCCGCACAGACCCGGGTCAGAGCCGCAGTCAGCGTCGTCTTGCCATGGTCAACGTGACCAATCGTGCCCACATTCACGTGGGGCTTCTTGCGTTGAAACTTCTCTTTAGCCATTGTGAGCGTCTCCTAACTGGGACCTGTCTTCTAATAAAAACCGCGGGAACCCACCATCGCTGGCGGCACCCAGAGGGATTCTGGAGCTCATAACCGGATTTGAACCGGTGACCTCTTCCTTACCAAGGAAGTGCTCTACCGACTGAGCTATATGAGCTAAAAATCAGTTACGGCAGAACCTGGAGCGGGTAGCGGGAATCGAACCCGCATCATCAGCTTGGAAGGCTGAGGTTCTACCATTGAACCATACCCGCCCTACCTGCTCTCAGGAACTATGCCGCCCCCGTCCGGAGGCCATATCCTGCACCACTCTCTACCACACCTCCCGCACAGATCGCTCCAGCAGATCTGCAAGGGGCTCTTCAACCTGAACCGCATGAGACGCTCGCGGCAGGTAATTCCGCTGGCGACACCTGCTGTTTTCAGGACCTTCAGAAGTCCAGATTGCTTTCACGACCGGATTCCTGTTAATACTGGTGGAGGGGGGTGGATTCGAACCACCGAAGCTCGCGCGTCAGATTTACAGTCTGATCCCTTTGGCCACTCGGGAACCCCTCCAGAAAAGGGCGCACATTTTCCTTGCTCGAAGGGGCGATGTCAACTTTGATCTTCCCGGGTCAGCAAATTGAAAATGGAGCTGGCGAGAGGAGTCGAACCCCCGACCGGCTGATTACAAGTCAGCTGCTCTACCAACTGAGCTACGCCAGCATCGATGCCACTAAAATGGAGGCGGGATTCTATTGGAACTGGCCTTCGGACGCAACCGTTTCACAGGGCTTTTCAAGATATCGGGACGGCGGATGGTCTCCGACTATACCGAGGCGGTCTATAACCTCAATATTGGTTGCGCCAGCCGAAGCAAATAACAGCCAATATGCCGTTACTTTGCGTTTAACTTCGTGGATTCTGGCCTCATAACCGCGATCGCTGATAACGTCCCGGTGGCGCAGGGCCTCGGTCCGGTCGGAAAATATTCCCAGCGAAATACCATTCTCAAACTCTCCCGCAGGGAAAATAAAACTGTCAATATCCTTTTTCTGCAGTTCCTCCAGCACCCGGGCAGCCTCCCTGGCGGAAGCCAGTGGCGGCAGATAAACCCAGAAATCCGCGCCCCCTTCAACTTCTCGGCTGCTGCTTTTGGCCTTGATACCGGCACCGTCGAGCATCTCCTGCAGACTAGTCACTTCCACTTCGTCGGCCAGAGGACCCAAAACCATACAACCCCTTGAGACCTGGAGTGGTTTCGGGCTCGCACTTTTTGCAACCGCTAGTGACTCGGCCTTGCCACTCCGGGCAGCCGGTATCGGTTTCTTTTCCGCCGGAGCCTGTAACCGTTTGGCATCCACCTCGGATAACAACAGTATTCGATCAGCTGCCGGTCTTTCAGCACCTTGCCCTCCCACTATAATTTCGGGCTGCAATCCCGTTTGTTCCTCTTGCAGCCGTTGTTGCTGTCTGGCTGACAACCAGTACCAGGCACCGACATTAGCCAGAACCAGTAAAATGACGAGCCAACGAATCATATTTAAGTCCCTATTCCAGGCATTACTACCACAGTCAACCCAGGACCAGCGCCAGGCCATCCAGAACCAGGCCTGGCCTGATGCGGGCCAGAGTGTCCGTTTCCGTGTATGGCGCCAGCAGGTCGGCGTCGCCGCCGGTAACAAACAGGACAGCATCGCTCTCAAAGCTCACCAGGGAGTTATGAATAAAACCGGCTGCCATTGCCAGGCAGCCATTGCGTACCGCGGCATCTGTGTCCTGTCCCGGCGACAGATGCATGCACGAGGTATCGACGGTTACCGCCCGAACCCGGGCGCCAGATGTCCCGGCGAACAGGGATTGCTGCATCATATTCAGGCCGGGCACGATGTAGCCACCGAGATGCTGGCCCCTATTCGTGACAAAATCCAGGGTTATGGCGCTGCCGGCATCAACGATCAGGCAAGCATGATGACACTCCTGCCAGGCAGCAAGCAGCGCCAACCAACGGTCGACACCCAGTTGCGCCGGATTTTGGTAGCCGCATAGTACTCCGCCGGACTGGGCGGCAACGCGCGCATACTCCGGGACCAGTTGCCAACGCTTTGCAGCCCAGCTATCAATGGCTGCCTGCACTGCGCCCCCGGCTACGTTGGCTACACGTATGCGGTCGACCCGTTCGACGTCGGGGACCAGGGCAGACAGATCCAGTCCCGTGCCGATGGCTCCGCTGCGGTCACCGCCGCTACCGCCCAGCAGACGCCATTTTATTCTTGTATTACCCACATCCAGATCGAGAATCATTCATTCGGCCTCAGGGAAATTTCGCCACCGAAAAAACTCTGCTCCCGGCCACCGACATCAACTCGAAGTGCACCATTATCGGCGACACCCAGAGAGCGGCCGACTATTGTTTCCGCCGGTGTCAGCAGACGTATCATGGCGCCGTTGAAGGCATCAGCTTTAGCCCACTCCTGTTTGTAAGGTGAAAAACCGGTAAGCTGATAGGTATTTAATAGTGGCAGCAAATGGTTGACCAACGCCGCAGCCATGCAATTACGTGAAATCGGACCAATTTCACAGATATCTGCCCAGGGCTGATCAATCCGGTCCAAGGTATCCGCTGTTGCCGCTTCCGCAGCCATGCCCGCATTGATACCGACGCCCACGACTACCTGGCAGAAATCGGCAGGGTCACCGAGCATTTCCAATAGAATGCCGCCTACCTTGCGCCTGCCCAGCAACAGGTCGTTGGGCCATTTAAGCAATATGTCCTCAGTTCCCAGTAACTGGCAAAGGGCTCGGCGCACGGCGACGGCCACCGCCAGACTTAGACCATCAAGGGCACTGGCGCCACCATTAAAAGTCCAGAGAGTTGAAAAATACAAATTTCTGCCAAACGGACTTATCCAGGTGCGACCGCGGCGGCCACGGCCATTTGTCTGTTGTTCAGCAAGGCACACAATGCCGTTGGCATAGCGCCCTTCAAAATTTTTCTTGAGGTAATTGTTAGTGGAATCTACTGAATCGAGAATAATGACGTGATCGTGGCGGAGCAGGTCCGGAATAGTAGATGCCTCCAGAATAGCCTCCCGGCGCAGCAGTTCCAATCCACCAGGTATTCTGTAACCAATCCCTTTCACCGATCGCAGATCAATACCGAGCTCTCCCAGTTTTTGAAGCTGCTTCCAGACCGCTGCTCTCGAAATCCCCAGGGCATCACCCAATTTTTCACCGGAGTGTATTTCACCATCACCCAGCAATTCCAGAACACGTCTTATCATGGTCAACTCCAGAGGTTGCGCCAGAAAAGATTGCTTGATACCAGGAACAGCAGTACGGCAAATAAACGTCGCAACCAATTTGCTGATATTCTGTAGGAAAGGAAGGCGCCCATTCTGGCAAATATTGCGCTGGTGAGGGTAATGCCGAAAAAGGCCGGCAAATACAGGAAGCCGAGGGACCCCGCCGGCAAATCAGGCAAGCCATAACCGGTGACAACATACATCAAGGCACCCCAGAGGGCGATAGGGAAACCTAGGGCCGCGGATGTTCCCACCGCTCTGTGGGCATCGACCCCGCACCAGTTGAGGTAGGGCACAGTCAGGGTGCCGCCTCCAATGCCGACAAAGACCGAAAAGGCACCGATAACGCCACCGGCTGCAACCAATCCGGCATTTCCGGGAAGGGGTCGAGAAGGCCGCACGGAAAAACCAACAAGCATCCGCACAGCCACATAGAACAAAAATGCCGAGAAAAACAGTTGCAGGTACCGCCCTGGCATCAATGACACTGTATGGACTCCAACAATAGCTCCAACCAGAACACCGACTGTCAAACGAAGGAAAACCGGCATCAGGACACTGCCATGTTTCATGTGCGTCCACCCCGAGCTTGCCGAGGTAATCACCATGGCACCCAGGGATGTCGCCAAAGCCATATGCATGGCAACGTCGTCGGAAATACCCAATGCGGGAAACAGGTAGAGAAGCAACGGCACGACAATCACGCCGCCACCGATACCGAATAAGCCGCCCGCGAAACCCGCCAGCACACCCAGTAACATGTAAACCAACAAGGAGGCCATAGCAATCCTGTCAAAAATCGGGCGAATTATGCCTCGCCTGCGTTATGAGTGACAGGTTGAAGCCAAATTTGCGGCGGCCAGCACTCGACTCAGACCAGACGAATTTTTTTAACCCACCCGGATTAGAGTATCAGGGGCCGCATCACAGACCGGAAGCCAAATGGCTTTTCTATCAAGGGTCCTGATACCAGTCTACTGGTGCTCAAAGCCACTTCATAAAAAAGCCGCACGATAATATGCCACTCTATATATTGCTGAAGCGGCCCGAAACTATATATTGCAGAAGCGGTCCGAAATTCTCCCCCGCAGGCGAGAAAAATTGCCGGGAAACAACGCCGATTAGACGGCACTGGACTTCTGTCAGAAAAAGTATCTATGCTGGAAGGAGTCGCTGCAGATGAGTTTCGGTAACTATGGATTCTGGTCCGGGCATCCAATCCACATAAGACCACGGACCCGGAATGAGTCGAAGCCCGGTATCTCCACTTCTGCCACCTTGAACACCTAAATGAAAATTCAATTTCCAGGAAATCGACATGAAACTGTACTACCACCCCGTTTCGACCACATCCCGCCCAATCATGTTGTTTGCCCGGGAAAATGGCATCGATCTGAAATATCAGCTTGTGGACCTGACCACCGGCGAGCACATGGGCGAAGACTACGCAGCGATCAATCCCAACCGTCAGGTACCTGTTCTTGAGGATGGCGATTTCCGTCTCACCGAGAGTTCAGCGATTTTGAAATACCTGGCAGACAAGTTTGATTCACCGACCTACCCCAAAGACCTGAAAAAGCGCGCGCGGGTGAATCAGGTCATGGACTGGCTCAACTCGAATTTGTACAAGGACTGGGGCTATGGATTGATTTATCCACAATTGTTCCCGCACCACAAGCGGCCAACTGAAGAGATACAGGCAGGCTGCATCGACTGGGCCAGGGGCAAAAGCAGGATCTGGCTTGAGGTTCTCGACCAGCATATTATTGGCCCGGAGAACAATTATCTTTGCGGTAATGAAATCACCATCGCTGATTTTTTTGGCGCCCCAATGATCTCACTCGGTGAGACCATAAAATGCGACTTCTCTCCCTATGCCAACATTAGCCGCTGGCTCGGGAAGATGAAATCTCTCAATAACTGGGATGCTGTCAATGAAATATTCTACGGAATGGTAAAATCACTCCAGGAGGCGAGTTTCGAATCCATTTGACGGCTCCAGGTCCAAAACTTTTACACCCCTAAAATAAAAACCCCGGCGCTACAGCGTACCGGGGTTTTTTATTAAAAGCCTGGCGATGACCTACTCTCACATGGGGAAACCCCACACTACCATCGGCGATGACGCGTTTCACTACTGAGTTCGGGAAGGGATCAGGTGGTTCCACGTCTCTATGGTCGCCAGGCAAACTGGCTTGAACGGGCTTTACTCTTATGCACCAGGGTGTCGGATTTCCCGTTTCAAATAGGATGGTGAAAATGTTGAAGCCATTTGCTATTTAAAAAGAGCAACAAAGACAAATTATGTTCAGATCACAGCTGTCCGGGAATGGTAACTGATAACACAATCGTTTCTGTTATATGGTCAAGCCTCACGAGCAATTAGTACTGGTTAGCTCAACACTTCACAGTGCTTCCACACCCAGCCTATCAACGTCCTGGTCTTGAACGGCTCTTTAGGGGACTCAAGGTCCCAGGGAGATCTAATCTTGAAGGGGGCTTCCCGCTTAGATGCTTTCAGCGGTTATCCTGTCCGAACATAGCTACCGGGCAATGCCACTGGCGTGACAACCCGAACACCAGAGGTTCGTCCACTCCGGTCCTCTCGTACTAGGAGCAGCTTCCCTCAATTCTCCAACGCCCACGGCAGATAGGGACCGAACTGTCTCACGACGTTCTAAACCCAGCTCGCGTACCACTTTAAATGGCGAACAGCCA
>QJWQ01000035.1 GCA_003235325.1 Gammaproteobacteria bacterium
GTCGACCCCGTTGCCGGCACGTAGCATTCAGAAATTCCAATTTCCGATTTTGCTTTAAATGAACTCTTTTGATCGCTGGAACTAAAAAGCTATGGCTCGAATTACAGTAGAAGACTGTCTCAATCATGTGGATAACCGTTTCGAACTGGTGATGGTCAGTTCCAAGCGCGCCCGGCAGCTCTCCATCGGCGGCAAGCAGCCCTTTGTTTCCTGGGAAAACGACAAACCCACTGTCGTCGCCTTGCGGGAAATTGAAAAGGGCCTGATTGACGCCAGCATTCTCGACGAAAAGCCGGACACCGACGACTTTCTTGACCTCGATGCCCTGGAAAACAATGTGGACCCCGTGATCGACCAGGAACTGTCGCCTCCCGCCGAAGATTGAAAGTGACTCGGGAGGACAGTTTTGCAAGCCATTGATGCGCTCCGTCACAAGCTGTCCTCCTACCTCACGCCATCGCAAGTCCGCAAAGTTACCCGGGCCTATGAATTTGCCGAGCGTTGCCACGAAGGCCAGGAACGCCAGAGCGGCGAGCCCTACATAACCCACCCGCTGGCCGTGGCCCATATCCTCGCGGATATGTACATGGACCACGAGAGCCTGATGGCGGCCCTGCTCCACGACGTCATCGAGGATACCGGCGCCACCAAGCTGCAACTGAGCTGGCGTTTCGGCACCACCGTCGCCAGCATGGTCGATGGCGTCAGCAAGCTCACCGAAATCGAATTCACCTCGAAGGCTGAGCAGCAGGCGGAGAATTTCCAGAAGATGACCCTGGCCATGGCCCGGGACATCCGGGTGGTCATCGTCAAGCTCGCCGACCGCCTGCACAACATGCGCACACTGGGTGTGCTGGGGCCGGAAAAGCGTCGGCGCATTGCTCGCGAGACCCTTGAAATCTATGCTCCCATCGCCCAGCGCCTGGGCATGAATGATATGCGGGTCGAGTTCGAGGAACTGGGTTTCGCCACCCTGTACCCGATTCGCTACCGGCGGGTGCGGGAGGCGATCAAGGCAATTCGCGGCCACCGCAAGGAACTGGTGGCGGAAATCCAGCACACCATCGAGACCCGCCTGAAGAAGGAAGGCCTGAAGGTGACCGTCACCGGCCGGGAAAAGCATCTCTGGAGCATCTACCAGAAGATGAAAACCAAGCGGCGGTCGTTCAAGCAGATCATGGACGTCTTTGCCTTTCGCATCGTCGTCGACCGCGTTGACAGCTGTTACCGGGCTCTCGGCATCATCCACAACCTGTACAAGCCGGTGCCCGGAGAATTCAAGGACTATATCGCCATTCCGAAGGTGAACGGTTACCAGTCGCTGCACACGGTGCTGCTGGGCATGCACGGTGTGCCCATAGAAGTCCAGATCCGCACCGAGGAGATGGATGCCATGGCCAACTACGGCATCGCCGCCCACTGGCTATACAAGTCCGGCAAAACCGAGGCCGAGGGCAGCCACGGCCGTGCCAACCGCTGGATCAAGGGCCTGCTGGATCTTCAGCAACAGGCGGGCAATTCCCTGGAATTCATCGACCACGTCAAGACTGACCTGTTTCCTGACGAGATCTATGTCTTTACCCCCAAAGGTCAGATCGTCGAATTGCCGGCGGAGGCCACTGCCGTCGATTTTGCCTACGCGGTGCACACCAAGGTGGGCGACACCTGCGTCGCCTGCCAGATCAACGGCCGCCTGGCATCCCTGTCCCAGGTGCTCCACAGCGGCGACAAAATCCGCATCATCACCGCCCCCGGTGCCCAGCCCAACCCCGCCTGGCTCAATTTCATCACCACCGCCAAGGCCCGCAGTGCTGTTCGCCACTTTCTCAAGCACCAGCAGCACGAGGAATCGGTGGACCTGGGCAAGCGCCTGCTGGACCGGGCACTGGCCAGTTTCGGTTCCAGTTACAGGGAGATCAGCAAATCCCAGATCAAGAAAATGCTCAAGGAAACCGGTACCGACGATTTTGAAACCGTTCTGCAACAGATTGGCCTCGGCAGCCGCATGGCCTACGCCGTCGCCAACCTCCTGGTCCCGGAGGACAAACGCAAGCCAGCCAATACCGCCGCCGTCGATTCGCCGATCCTGATCGATTCCTACGACGGCCTGGTCATTCGCTATGCCCGGTGTTGCCACCCGATTCCCGGTGATCCCATCAATGGCCACCTGAGCCCGGGCCGGGGCCTGGTCGTGCATCGTGCCACCTGCAAGAACATCACCGAAATTCGCGGCAATCCGGAAAAATGTATCTCGCTGCACTGGTCCCAGGCCATCAAGGATGACTTTCCGGTGGAACTCAAGGTGGAAATTGCCGAGGAGCGGGGCATTATCGCCATGCTGGCCAACCGTATCACCGACCAGGATGCCAATATCGACCACATCGCGGTCAGCGAGCGTGACGCCCACACCAGCATCGTCAGCCTGGTACTCAAGGTTCACCATCGCAGCCACCTGGCCGAAATCATGCGCCGGATTCGCAGCCTGAAATCGGTACAACGGGTGCACCGGGTCCGGAGTTAGGGTCTGGCAGCAAACCGGCAGGAGCGCTCTGATCAGGGGCTTTTCTTGTATGCTCGCCGTATCAACTTTCAAAATCAGCTCACAAGGAGAACGATCATGACCAACAAAGCAGTGATCCATACCGACAGGGCACCCCAGGCCATTGGCACCTATTCCCAGGCAGTCAAGGTCAGCAATACGGTTTATCTGTCCGGTCAGATTGCCCTGGACCCCGACACCATGAAACTGCAGGATGGCAATATTGAAGCCCAGATCGAGCAGGTTCTAGCCAACCTTTCGGCGGTCTGCGCAGCATCGGGCGGCTCCCTCAGGGATCTGGTGAAACTCACGGTCTACCTCACCGACCTGGGGCATTTCCCCCTGGTAAATCAGGCCATGGCCCGCCACTTCGACGAACCCTATCCCGCCCGTGCCGCCATTGGTGTCAGGGCCCTGCCCATGGGCGCCGCAGTCGAAATCGACGGCATCATGGTTATCTGACCGGAGAATATCCATTGGAACCGTCCAAGGAAAAAATCGCACTGTTCATCGATGCCGATAACGCCCCGGCCGCCCGCATCGACTTCGTATTGTCGGAGCTGGCACGCTACGGTGTCGTCAATATCCGCCGCGCCTATGGCAACTGGAAGAGCCCCAACCTGAAAAGCTGGGAAGAGGTACTGCACGACAATGCCATTCAGCCGATCCAGCAATTCGACCTGATCAAGGGCAAGAATGCCACCGACATGGCGCTGGCCATCGATGTCATGGATATCCTCTATACCCGCAATATCGACATCCTCAGTCTGGTGTCGTCCGACTGCGATTTCACGCCGCTGGTAACCCGGGTGCTGGCGGACGGCAAGTCGGTGATCGGCTTCGGCCAGCGCAAGACACCGGCGCCATTCGTCAACAGTTGTTCCCGGTTTCTATACCTGGACGAGGCCCCGGCTGCGGATAATGATGTCAAGAGTTCAGCAAAACCCTCCGGCAACCTGAAACGGGACGCGAGGCTGATTACCCTGCTGCGCAACGCCATCGAAGCGGAAGAGGAGGAAGACGGCTGGGCCAACCTCAGCCGGGTAGGCGCCCATATTTCAAACCAGACCTCCTTCGACCCGCGCAACTACGGCTGCAAAAAGCTGAGCGACCTGTTTGCCGCCATAGACCTGTTTGAAATGAAAAAGGACGGCATGGTCCATCAGGTGCGAGACCGGAAACGCTCCCGGGACAGAAAATAGCCGGTGTCAGTTCGAATGGGAACCGGGTGGGGTGATCATCGGCGCCTGCGCCCCGAAATACCGCCCTCCATCTATTTTTTATCGGGCAGGTACACAACCCAGGCAGTTTGACTCAGGCAGTTTGCAGGCCGGGCAAAATCCAGTAATGCCGGTCACCAGGGCACGAGCCCGATAGGGAAATCCCGGTTTTCAGCCGGGTGTAATCATGCCGCGAAGGTAGACTTCCACATCCTCCAGGGAGCTGAAAATCGGGTGATTCAAGGCCTTTAATTCGTCATCGGGTGGTACCAGGTCCGGCACCTGGATCACGGTCATGCCGGCGGCGTGGGCGGCGAGCACACCGTTGGTGGAATCCTCCAGGGCCAGGCAGGTCCCGGGATCGGTACCCAGCCGGCTGGCGGCCTTCAGGTATATTTCCGGATCGGGCTTGCCCCGGTTGACCTGGTCGCCGCCGACCACAAAGCGAAAATAATCGCGAATGCCGGCGTTGGTAAGTTTTTGCTGGGCGTGGTCGTGGGCCGTTGACGTGGCGACAGCAAGAGGTAGTTTTGTGGCGTCGAGCCAACCCAGGATGGACTCGACGCCCGGTTTGAGGGGCACCGGCCTGGAAAAGGCCCGGGCAGCATACTCCTCCACCCAGATATCCCGCAGTTCATCCACCAGACTGGCATTGGCGTAACCTTCCAGCATCAGTTCCCGGGTGCGCACGGCGTTGGTGCCGATGCATTTCAAATACAGGGGTATATTGACCGCCACGCCCATTTGCTCGCAAGCGGCCATGTAGGACTGCTGCCCGAGTCGTTCGGAATCCAGCAGCAGGCCGTCCATATCGAAGATAATCGCTTGATATTCCATAGTATATATTTTGGCTTTGCGGCCCCCTGATGCGCTGTCGACGCCTACGCCGATTATTCACTCAGGATGACAGTTCAACTTCCGTCTGTCCATTTCCCGAATCGGGCTATTTCGGTCCATGAATTCGTATTCATTGCGCCGGTTGCATCGACGACCTGGGTCAGTTTGTCTGCCGGTGGCCGACCCGTTTCAGGGTCGAACACACCGACGTCTGTCATGGAGGCAACCGCTGACGCCTCAACCGGTCTCGGCGGCAGGAGAAGACATAATTTCCCGGGCCAGACGCAGAGCCTCGATCCGGGTTTTTAACAGGTGTTTTTCTCCCAGTAACTGGACGACCCCGGCCTTTTCCAGCAGGTTCACCACTGGCGGCCGGGCGCCAAACAGCAACACGGCGTCGCCAATCTCCTGCAATCGTTGTATGACCTCTTCCAGTACCGACACCGCCGAACCATCGACGAAGGGAATATCGGACATATCGATGGCCAGCACGTCCTTGTCGATATCCGCCTGGATCAGCTTGGCAATGGCCCGGGCGGAGCCGAAACTCAAGGGTCCTTCCACGTGAAACAGGACGATCCGGCCACCGGCCGCCGTCATGATCGCCTCCTCTTCCGGCGACAGGTCGCTGATCCGCTCGGCGCCAAAGGAAAACCGGGCGCTGTGAATCTGGGCTTCCGCCATACGTGAGACAAACAGTACCGAGGCCATGACAAAGCCCACTGCCACCGCTGTCATCAGGTCCACCAGCACCGTCAGCAGCAGGGTGGTCAGCATGATCACCACGCCGGCGCCGGTGGCCCGGCGAATCCGCCTTAAAAAGCGCCAGTCGATGATATCGATGCCGACCTTGACCAGAATCCCCCCCAGCACCGCCAGGGGGATTCGGCTGGCGGCGCCGCTGAAGCCGATGACAATGGCCAGCAATATGACGGAATGCAGGGCGCCACTGAGCCGGGTGCTGCCACCGGCGCGAATATTGACCATCGTGCGCATGGTAGCACCGGCGCAGGGCAGCCCCCCCAGTATGCCGGAGGCCATGTTGCCCAGACCCTGGCCCACCAGTTCCCGGTTGGAGTCGTGGGAGGTGCGGGTAATACTGTCCGCCACCAGTGATGTCAGCAGGGAATCGATCGCGCCCAGCAGCGCCAGTACCAAGGCGAAGCGGATGACATAGGGCACCTCCTCCAGGGAAATCCACGACAGTTGCAGACTGGGCAGACCCGATGGAATGGCGCCGATCACCGGCACCGCAGGCGTGAGTAAAACAGCGACCAGGGTACCGGCGACGATGGCCAGCAATGGTGCCGGCATGATCCTGGCGACGGCTGAGGGCGTCAACAGCATGATGCCGAGGCTGATCGCCCCCAGCAGCAGGGCCTGTAGATCCGCGTGGGCCAGCATCATCGGCACCCCGGCAAGTTTGTGCAGCACCGTGCCCTCGGGCACCGGCTGACCCAGCAGCGGGCCAATCTGCAGGATGATGATAATCATGCCGATGCCGCTCATGAAGCCGGATACCACCGGCTGGGGCATGAGATTGATAAAACGACCGAGCCCGAGCTTGCCAAAAGCGATCTGTATCGCCCCCGCCAGGACCACCGCCATGAAGGCGGCGGTGAGGTTGGGGGCAAAATGGCTGACCACCAGGGCCATGACCACGGTCATGGGCCCGGTGGGACCCGTGACCTGGGTTCGGGTGCCGCCAAAAGTCGCGGCAAAGAATCCCGCCAGAATTGCGCCGTAGAGGCCGGCCAGGGCGCCGGCTCCCGATGACACACCAAACGCCAGCGCCAGTGGCAGGGCGACAATAGCCGCGGTGGCGCCGCCAAAAATATCCCCGCGATGCCGGACAAGGGCAGACAGGTTAAGTGACACGTTGATCGCCTCGAAATGAAGTTTTGCAGAGAGGGGTTAAAAAAATGCCCGGCTATTATGCACCTTCAGGGTGCGGATCGCATGGGAATTGAGAATAAATTCCCCGCCAGCCATCACCCGGCTGGATTCGGTGCCTGTGAATCGGCATTCATTGCCAACAGGTCGCCATAGCCGCTCCTGTAGTCCGGGAAGACAAACTGGTATCCCGTCGCCAGCAGGCGCCGGTTGCTGCAGCGCCGGTTGCCGCGTGCCGGGATTTGTTGCCGTTGGCTGTCGGCACTGACACCCATTCGCCGTGCCAGCCAGGTCTGTACCTGGTGGCGAGTGGCGGGACAACAGTCCGTCGCCAGCACCAGGTCGGGATTGGCAATTCCCCGGTTGAATCGCGTCAGCAGGTGCCGCAGCACACCGGCACAGTCCTCGCTGTGAATCCGGTTGGTCCAGATTTCCGGCACCGCCGCGGCAGCCCCGTGCTGGCGAACCCTGTCCAGCAGGCGGTTGCGGCCCGGCCCGTAAATGCCACTGAAGCGGACGATAGTGGCTGGCACCGGCAGAGCGCCGATAATGGTCTCGGCGGCCAGCAGGCAGCGGCCCGAGAACCCTGTGGGCTCGGTGGCCGAGCTTTCATCCACCCACTCGCCGCTGTCCTGGCCGTAGACGCCGGTGCTGGATGCCCAGATCAGGTAGCGCGGTTTTTCTGCCAGTGCGGCAATCGCTGTCGCCAGGGTGCGGGCAGAGTCCATATAGGTGGCCCGATAGGCGGCCTCGGTAAAGGCATCCGGAGTCAGGGTGACGATCGCGACGTCGACGCCGCCAAGGGCCTGTTGCAGCGACACCGGGTCGCGGCTGTCAGCGGCGATCATGGCGGCGGACGGCCACTGGCCGCCAGCGACCCGGCGTCGCAAGCCGGTCACCTGCCAGCCGTCCGCCACAATTTTAGGTGTCAGCCGCTGTGCAAGGTCGCCGTAGCCTATCAACAATACTTTCAATTGTGTTGCCCTTGATAATTGGATTTGTCTATTATTAACCCGGCAAGCTTTTATGCAGGGTTAATGCGGCACATGGACGTGCCGCCATTGGCCGTATGCCAATGCAAGCCCTTAAAATGCAAGGAACTTCGTACAGTAACGCCAGTATTTTAAGGGCGCGCAACTAAATAGGCAGGAAGCCTATTTAGTTGCCGGGCTAATATAATACCGTCGCCATAGCGGTTTGAATCAATCCACAGGTTTCCTTGCAGAAGGCCATTATGACCCTGACTGAACTCCGATACATCGTCACCCTGGCCCAGGAGCAGCACTTTGGCCAGGCGGCAGAACGCTGCCATGTCAGCCAGCCCACCCTCAGTATCGCGGTAAAAAAACTCGAGCAGGAACTGGGAGTGGACCTGTTTGAGCGGTCAAAGAACAGGGTTTCCGCCACCCCCACCGGTGAGCAGGTGGTGACCCAGGCCCAGCGCGTGCTGGAAGAGGCTTCCCGCATCCAGGATATCGCCTCCGCCGGCAAGGACCAGCTCAACAGCCCGCTTCGGGTCGGCGCCATTTTCACCATCGGCCCCTACCTGTTCCCGCGCTTCATACCAAAGCTGCGAACACTGGCCGCAAATATGCCCCTGGTGGTGGAGGAAAGTTTCACCGCCACCCTGCGCCGGCGACTGCGCAATGGCGATCTGGACGTGATCATTGTCGCCCTGCCGTTTACGGAGCCGGATGTGGTCACCCAGGCCCTGTACTCCGAACCCTTTGTGGTCCTTATGCCGGACGACCACCCCCTGGCCGCCAAAAGCGAAATCTCGGCGAAAAACCTGGACGGGGAAAACATTCTGATGCTGGGTGAAGGCCACTGCTTTCGGGAACAGGTACTGGAGGCGCTGCCAAACATCAACAAGCGCCACGGCGAGGACAGTTTCGGTCCCATCCGCACCGAGAGTGAGGGCAGTTCCCTGGAAACCATGCGCCACATGGTAGCCACCGGCATGGGCATCACCATTCTGCCCCTGTCAGCGGTGCTCGGCCCCTCCAACAGCCTGCAAAACCTGGTCTATCGCCCCTTTGCCGATCCAGCCCCCTGCCGCACCGTCGCCCTGGCCTGGCGGGCGAGCTTTCCCCGGCACAAGGCGGTGGATGTGTTGCGACAGGCGATTCACGGCAGCCGCTTCCCCGGGTTGAAGTAAAGTCCCGAACCGCCATGGCAACTACCGATCTGCCAATGTCAGCACCCGACCTGGGCGGCGTCGCCGTGATCCGGCTTCGGGGTGTCGGCAGCCAGTTGCAGGACAAGCTGGCCCGGCTTGGTATCCGGACGGTTCAGGACCTGTTGTTTCACCTGCCAGTCCGCTACATGGATCGTACGCGGATCGCGCCTATCGGCGGCCTGCAACCCCAGACCGAGGTGGTCATCGAGGGGGAGGTCCGGGGCACGGACGTGGTCTACGGCCGCCGACGCAGCCTGGTTTGCCGGCTGCAGGACAATACCGGCACTGTTACCCTGCGCTTTTTTCATTTTTCCAACGCCCAGAAGCTCAACCTGGCGCCGGGCAGTCGCCTGCGTTGCTACGGTGAAGTCCGTCTCGGCAGTTCCGGACTGGAGCTGTACCACCCGGAATACCAGTTCGTCGACAGCACCAGGCCGGAGCCCCTGGAGCAGGGCTTGACCCCGGTCTACCCGGCAACCGAAGGCCTCAGTCAGCAGCGGTTGCGGGCCATCGTCAACCAGGCGCTGGCGATGCTCGAAGAAGGCCGAATTCAGGAATTGCTGCCGGAAGCCCTGTCTGGAACGCCGTCATGGAGCAATGCCCCCGGTCAGCCCGGCAACGCTGGCGTCAGTGGCGGCAATTCCGACGCACCCCGATCCCTGGAAGCGGCCCTCAGCTACCTGCACCACCCCCCGGCCGATGCGCCGATAGCGCTGCTGGCAGCGGGCAGTCACCCGGCCCAACAGCGCCTGGCCTTTGAGGAACTGCTGGCCCATCACCTGAGCCTGCTGCGGTTGCGCCGGAGGCTGCAGCGGCAACGGGCGCCGCGGCTACCCAGACAACCGGCGCTCGAACAGCAATTACTGGCGGCACTGCCGTTTACGCCCACCGGCGCCCAGCGCCGGGTTGCCGCCGAAATTGCCCGGGACATGGCTGCACCCGTACCCATGCTGCGGCTGTTGCAGGGAGATGTGGGTTCGGGTAAGACCCTGGTGGCGGCATTGGCGGCACTGAATGCTATCGCCCACGGTTACCAGGCGGTGGTGATGGCACCCACGGAAATCCTGGCGGAACAGCATCGCGCCAGTTTTGAAGACTGGTTCAGGCCCCTGGACATACAACTCGCCTGGCTCACCGGCAAACTCAAGGGCAAGGCCCGGGAAGTACAGCTGGCGGCCATTGCCGAGGGACGCGCCCAGGTGATCATCGGCACCCACGCGCTGTTTCAGGACACCGTGCAATTTTGCCGCCTGGGCCTGACCATCATCGATGAGCAGCACCGGTTTGGCGTCCACCAGCGGCTGGCACTCCGGCAAAAGGGCAGTGACCGGGCCATACCCCACCAGTTGATCATGACCGCAACGCCAATCCCCCGGACCCTGGCCATGAGCGCCTACGCCGACCTGGACTGCTCGGTGATCGATGAACTGCCCCCCGGGCGACAGCCGGTCAACACCCTGGCCATTGCCGACAGCCGCCGCAACGAGGTGGTGGCCCGGGTTCGAACCGCCTGCCATGCCGGACGTCAGGCCTACTGGGTCTGCACCCTGATCGAGGAGTCCGAATCCCTGGAAGCCCAGGCCGCCGAGGCCACGGCCAGGGAATTGAGCCTGTCGCTGCCGGACCTGCGTATCGGCCTGGTGCACGGGCGTCTCAAGCCCGCCGAGAAGGAGCGGGTGATGACGGCCTTCAAGGCCGGTGAGCTGGATCTGCTGGTGGCGACCACCGTCATCGAGGTCGGCGTCGATGTCGCCAATGCCAGCCTGATGGTGATCGAGAATCCGGAGCGACTGGGCCTGGCGCAACTGCACCAGCTGCGGGGGCGGGTGGGCCGTGGCAGCACCGAGAGTCACTGCCTGCTCATGTACGGTACGCCCCTGTCCCGTCAGGCCAGGGAACGCATCGCCATCATGCGTGAGACCGGCAACGGATTTATCATCGCCGAAAAGGACCTTGCCCTGCGGGGCCCCGGCGAGGTTCTGGGCACCCGGCAGACCGGCGAAATGCAGTTGCGTATCGCCGACCTGCAGCGGGACGCGCACCTGCTGACCAGGATCCGAACGGCGGCCAATGCCCTTCTCGACCACCAGCCGGCCCGGGCTGATGCCCTGATTCAGCGCTGGCTGGGAGACAACGAGCGCTTCGCCCAGGCCTGAAATATGACAGTTGCATGACAGGCAAGGCCGCGCTCTCTATACTCTGCGCCCTGAAATAAGAAAACCAGGCATTTTCAGGGGGAATTTTGTTGTTCACGGCACTGGCAAGGCTTCTGCGGCAGCCGCCGCTACCCCGTTTGGCCGATCTCCCCCGCACCGATTGCCGCTGATTTCTCGGAGTTCCCTCAATGGAAGTACTGGCTGAACAGGGTCACCTGCTGATCGTCCTTGCCTGCATTTTCGGGTTTTTCATGGCCTGGGGGGTGGGCGCCAACGATGTCGCCAATGCCATGGGCACCTCGGTCGGGGCAAAGGCCCTGACCATGAAGCAGGCAATCCTCATTGCCATGATTTTTGAATTCCTGGGAGCCTATCTGGCGGGGGGCGAGGTCACATCGACGATTCGCAAGGGCATCATCGATCCCGCCATCTTGAGCGACAGCCCCCAGTTGCTGGCCTACGGCATGTTGGCCTCATTGCTGGCGGCCGGCATCTGGCTGTTGATTGCCAGCGTCATGGGCTGGCCGGTGTCCACCACCCACACCATTGTCGGCGCCATTATCGGTTTCGCCGTGGCCGGCATCGGGCCGGATGCGGTCAAGTGGTCGAAGGTCTGGCAGATATTCGCCAGTTGGGTCATTTCACCGCTGCTGGCCGGGCTGATTTCCTACATGCTTTACAAGAGCGTCAGGAAACTGATTCTGGATAGCCCGGATCCCTTTGACCGGGCTCAGACCTGGATTCCGTTTTACATGTTTGCCGTCGGCTTTCTGATTTCGATGGTCACCCTGGTCAAGGGCCTGAAGTATGTTCTCTCTGACAATGATCTGAACCTGGGTTTTGCCGAATGTTCGCTCTGGGCCGGTGTCATTGGCCTGATCATTGCGTTTTTCGGTCGCAGCCTGTTGCACCGGGTGCACCGGTCGTCAAGCCCCGACCCCGAAAACCAGGCCGCAACGGTGGAAAAGATATTTGCCATCCTGATGGTATTTACCGCCTGCAGCATGGCCTTCGCCCACGGCTCCAACGATGTCGCCAATGCTGTTGGCCCCCTGGCGGCGGTGGTCGGAGTGGTCCAGTCCGGCGCCATTGCCGTCAAAACCATGATGCCTGGCTGGATACTGCTGCTGGGTGCCATCGGCATCGTCATCGGTCTCGCCACCTACGGTTACCGGGTCATGGCCACCATTGGCAAAAACATCACCCACCTGACGCCGAGCCGCGGCTTCGCCGCCGAGTTGGCCGCCGCCACCACCGTGGTCCTGGCGTCGGCCACGGGCATCCCGGTTTCCACCACCCATACGCTGGTGGGAGCAGTGCTTGGCATCGGCTGCGCCCGGGGCATCAGTACCATGAACCTGCGCCTGGTGGGCAGCATCGTGACCTCCTGGGTGGTGACGCTACCCGCCGGGGCACTGCTGTCGATCCTGTTCTTCCACGCACTGCGCAAGCTGTTTGAATAGCCATTTTACCTGGGTCCTGACAGCCCCCTGGGCGACCCGGTCTCTCCCGGCAATCCATAACCTCAATCTATTGTATTAATATCCAAAATACATTTTTACTATAGGATTTTTGCCGCGACACTGACCTCTCTACCAAAAACCGAAAACGGGTGACAGAGATGTTGATACCTGCCTTGATTTTGAAACTGCACCGGCTGGCCCGGAGGCGGCTGCGCCTGTCATGCAGATAACTGCTCGGGACGCGAGCCTGATCTCCGGCAAGAACCGCGGGCTGCGAACACCAAGATTAAGGCGATGTTCAGATGGCAGGGGCTGCCTGGCTGCAGAGGCTAGCATTCCCGGACAAACCCGACCGGCAACCACCCTCCGCCGCCATGGCTTAACCTTCCTCCGGATTTTCTGGCACAAGTTCCTTTTCATAGGTGTCCCGATCGGACACTTCCTGGTAAACCGCCAGATCCAGCATTCCTTCCCACCGGGCCACCACGGTCGACACCATGGTGTCGCCGGTGACATTGACTGCTGTGCGCAGCATGTCCAGCAGGCGGTCGACGCCGATAATCAGGGCGATGCCTTCCACCGGCAGGCCCACCTGCTGGAGCACCATGGACAGGGTGATGAGTCCGACGCCGGGAACCCCGGCGGTGCCGATGGAGGCCAGGGTGGCGGTGGCGATCACCGCCAGGTAGCCCCCGAGAGAGATATCAATGCCATAGGCCTGGGCGATGAAAACGGTCGCCACACCCTGCATGATCGCCGTGCCGTCCATGTTGATCGTCGCCCCCAGGGGCACGGTAAAGGAGGCAATACCGATATCAATGCCCATGCGCTTTTCCGCCACGTTCATGGTCACCGGCATGGTGGCATTACTGGAGGCGGTACTGAAGCCAAAGAGCATGGCCGGTCGTGCATTCTTGAGAAAAGTCAGAGGGTTAAGGCCGGTCAGGGCCTTCAGCATCAGCATGTACGTGCCAAAGCAGTGCAAGCCCAGTACCAGCACCACGGTGAGGAAGTACTGGGCCAGATCGACGATGGCGCCAAGGCCCAGCTCACTGAACAGCTTGGCCAGCAGGCAGAAGACACCGTAGGGCGCCAGGTGCATCAGAAAGGTGGTCATGGTCATGATCACCTCATTGAAACTCTGAAACAGGGCCAGGGCCTTTTGTCCCGGTTCGCCACTGTGGGTAACCGCCACCCCCATCAGGATCGAAAAGACAATGATCTGCAGCATGTTGCCTTCGGCCATCGCCTGAATCGGATTGGTGGGAAAAATATTGATCAGGACCTCTTTCACCGAGGGGGCGGCGCCGGGCTCGAAATCGGCCAGGGTCTCGAGGCCGATACCGATACCCGGGTCGATCAGGTTGGCCAGTAACAGCGCCAGGGTGATGGCAATGGCCGTGGTCACCATGTACAACAGCAATGTGATCCCCGCCATCTTGCCCATGCGGGAATTGACGCCCATGGCGCTGCTGCCGCAGACCAGGGAGACAAACACCAGGGGCACCACCAGCAACTTGAGGGACGCGACAAATATCTGGCCGACGACGTCGAACACCGAGTTCACCAGCCAGGCGGAAAGCTGGGCGACAAAGCTGCCCTCGGCGCCGGATAACAGGTTGAGCAGGGTGCCCAGCAACAGGCCGCCGACCATGCCCAGGAGAATCTTTGTCGATAATTTCATGCTGAGTCCTTGATATCCAATGGGTTGCAGGGGGCTGGCGGCCTGTATTCCGTCACTTGCGGTCACCACGCATTTTCAGAACCCTTTGCTGCAGATCGCCGGCACTCACCGCCTCCGGGGCCAGGGCAGGTTCTGCGACAACATCGATTCGGCTCCAGAGCCGCAGCGGCAGTTTTCTGAAAGCACCGGCGCCCTCGTGGCTGAAAAACGTCCCCCAGAGGCCCCGCAACGCCAGCGGCACCACCGGCACCGGTGTGCGCTGGACGATCTTTTCAATGCCGGACCGGAATTCCTGCATGTCTCCGTCCCGGGTTAACTGGCCCTCGGGAAAGATACAGAGCAGGTCGCCCTGCTCCAGGGCCCCGGCAATACTGTCCATGGCCTGCTGGTAGGCGGTCGCATCCTCACGAGGTGAGCAGATGGGTATGGCCCTGCCGGTCCTGAAAATAAAATTGAGCACCGGTATCTCGTAGATCGGTTTGTACATGATGAAGCGGATTGGCCGGCGAATGGCGCCCGCCAGCAACAGGGCGTCGAAGTAGCTGACGTGGTTGCAGACCAGGATCGCCGCGCCCCGGTCCGGCACATGTTCAAGGCCCTGATGGCGCACCCGGTATATGCTGTGGCTGAACAACCAGACCAGGAAACGCATGCTGAATTCAGGCACCTGGCGAAAGATGTAGAGGGCGACCAGGATGTTCAACATCGCCAGGATCAGATAGAAATGGGGGATACTGAAGGACGCCACACCCAGGAACAGGATACCGAGTACACTGGCGGCCACCATGAACAGGGCATTGAGTATGTTGTTGCAGGCAATCACCCGGGCCCGCTTCGCCACCGGCGTTCGCGCCTGGACCAGGGTATTCAGGGGGACGATATAGAAGCCACCGAAAACGCCGATCAACACCATGTCCGCTAGAATTCTCAGCCCCGGGCCATAGGCGAGAAATGCCCCGAGGCTGGCGGCATTGTCCAGATCGTAGTGACTGGCGGTGTAGGCGAGATCCAGGCCAAAAACGCTGAGTCCGATGGCGCCAAAGGGCACCAGGCCGATTTCCACCTTGTGGCCGCTCATGCGGTCGCAGAGCAGGGAGCCGGTACCGATACCCAGAGTGAAACTGCACAGCAACAGGGCAATCAGGCCAACACCGCCATGGAGCACGGCGACGGCAAAATTGGGCGTCTGGGTCAGGTAGGCGGCGCCCAGCAACCAGAACCAGGAAATACCGAGAATGGCGTTCCAGACCGCCGGCTTCTCCCGGGCCAGCCGGACCAGCTGCAGCATTTCCGACAGGGGATTCCAGTCAAGCTTCAGTCCCTGCGCATGGGGTTCCGCCAGAGGGATTGATCGGCTGGCCAGCCATCCGGCCACCGCCACCGACAGCACGGCGGTGGCCACCAGTGGCAGATAGTTGTCCATGCCGGCAAGCAGCGTGCCCAGCAGCGTGCCCAGCAGAATGGCGACGAATGTGCCCATTTCCGCCTGGGCATTACCGCCGATAAGTTCATGGGTGTGCAGATGCTGGGGCAGAATCGAGTATTTGATGGGTCCGAAAAACGCCGACTGGCTGCCCATGGCAAACAGCACCAGCAGCAACAGCCAGAGCTGTTCTGTCGCCAACGCCACCACGCCCAGGCCCATGATCAGGATTTCTGCCAGCTTCACCGCGCGGATGATGGCGGATTTTTCGAACTTGTCCGCCATTTGCCCGGCCAGGGGTGAAAACAGGAAGAAGGGCAGGATAAACAGCGCTGCTGCCAGATTCACCATGGCGTTGGTATCCTGAACTTTACCGGCGGCCCCAGCCGTCACCAGCAGCACCAGCAGGGCATTCTTGAACAGGTTGTCGTTAAAGGCGCCGAGAAACAGCGTGGTGAACAGCGGCAGAAATCGCCGGGTGTGCAACAGGTGAAACTGGCTTTCGCTGGACTGGTTGGGCATTCGCGGGCTCTGACCACCGGGTTGCACCGGACTCTAGCAAAGCTTTGGCCCGGGGCATAGCACCGGTCGGCATAAAGCAGGAGGAATTGCGTTCGTGTTAACCTTGTCCGGACACTAAAAGATTATGGTCCGATCTTCCCGGGAACTTACCTGACTGAACCAATGGACAGACGACGTGCATTCAACCCGGCCCGTCAACTCCGGACCGCCTTTTTTAGCATCGCCCTGACGGGGGCAGTTATGTTGCCGGCGCCCGGGCTTTGCGAGGACCCGACCCGGTCATTGGCCACAGCATCACCGGATCAGCAACCCTGGACCCTGAATTTCTATTTCGAAAACGACCTGTTCGGCGAAACCGACCAGAACTATACCAACGGCATCCGCATTTCCTGGGTATCACCGGATCTTGACTCTTTTGAGTCCAGTCCGGCGCTGCCGACCTGGATTAACCGGCTCAACGATCAACTGCATTTTTTCCACAATTTGCATCAGGGACTGCAGCGCAACCTGGTGCTGACAGTCGGCCAGTTGATCTACACCCCGGAGACCATCAACACCAGCGAACTGCTGGTGGACGAGCGGCCCTACGCCGGCTACCTGTATACCGGAATCGGCTACCATAGCCGCAGCCAATCCCGGCTGGACTCCCTGGAAATCCACCTGGGCATGGTCGGCCCCTCGGCACTGGGCCAGGATGCCCAGGACTTCATTCACGACTTGCGGGGTTTTGACAAGTTTCAGGGTTGGGACAACCAGTTACGGGATGAACCGACTCTGAACCTGGTTTACGAGCACAAGCTGGTCAGCTTCAGAAACCCGTTGTGGGGTACAGTCGAGCACGATTTCATCGGCCACGCCGGCCTGGCGCTCGGTACCGTCAGCACCTATGTCAATCTCGGCGGCGAATACCGAATCGGCCGGGATTTGCCCAATGACTTCGGCACCTCGGCGGTCAGGCCAGCCGGCGACAACAGTGCCCCCGGCCGTGGTGATCCGCGCCTGCAGGCGGGCAGCGCCCTGATCTACGGATTTCACCTGTTTCTGGCGGTTGACGGCCGCCTGGTGGCAAGGGATATCTTCCTCGATGGCAATACCTGGAAGAACAGCCACCGTGTCGACAAGGAACCGGCCGTGGCAAATCTGGCGCTGGGTTTCAGCTTCCTGGTCCGGCACTGGAAACTGTCCTACGCCCAGGTGTTTCGCACGCGGGAGTTCAGAGAGCAGCCGTCGAGCCATGAATACGGTTCCCTGAGCCTGTCCTACTCCTGGTAGCCATCGGCATCCCTTGCCTGAATGCCGGCCAGGGCCCACCGGGGTGCACATTTGCGAGTAGAATGTCCGCCTCGAATTGATACCACTATCCTGATTGTGCCCAGTTCCCGATTTTCCAGTCACAAATTTCATCGCGAACCCGCCTGGCAGGCCCTGCGCCGAGTGCCCTCCACCCATGTGCCTCACAACTGGCGCCACTGGTTGCTGGATCGCGGCTCGTTGACGGAACGCCTGCTGGTCAAAAGCCGGGGGCAGTTGCGGGTGCAGCTGTTGAAACAACAACTGGAGCGACCCCGCCTTTCGGAATGCCGCGACCTGGCGCTGCCGGTTAGACGCCTGGCCCTGGTGCGGGAAGTGATTCTTCACGGCAACCACCGGCCCTGGGTCTACGCCCGCAGTATCCTGCCCCTGAGCACCCTGACCGGTCGTCTGCGCAGCCTGAGACGACTGGATAACCGGCCGTTGGGGCAATTGCTGTTCAACGATCCAACCATGGTCCGGGGTCCCTTTCAGATCGCCTGTCTGACCCCCGGCAACTGTGAATTTCCCCCCGAAGCCGGCCCTGTGAACCAACCCCTCTGGGGCAGGCGCTCGATTTTCCGGCTGGACCAAAAGCCGGTGCTGGTCAGCGAAATTTTTCTACCTTGTTTCGACCCTACGGCCTTCAGCCCTTACAATGGCCCGGACCCCAGCCCCGACCTCCGATTGCACCGAATCCGATGACCAGTATCCGCGCTCGACTGCCCGACTTCATTCAGCTCACCCGCCTGCACAAGCCCGTTGGCACCATCCTGCTGCTCTGGCCGGCTCTCTGGGCACTGTGGCTGGCAGCGGATGGCGTGCCTGATTTCAAGGTGCTGGTGATTTTCATACTGGGCACCTTTGTCATTCGTGCAGCGGGTTGTGTCATCAATGATTTTGCCGACCGCAAATTTGACGGCCAGGTCAAGCGCACCAGTTACCGTCCTGTCGCCAACGGCAGAATTTCCCCGACAGAGGCCCTGCTGGTTTTCGTGGTTCTGAGCCTGGTGGCCTTTGGCCTCGTGCTGTTGACCAACCGCCTCACCGTGGAACTGGCGGTGGTCGGTATTTTTATCATCACCCTGTACCCGTTCATGAAACGCTACACCCACCTGCCCCAGGTGGTGCTGGGCATCGCCTGGGCCTGGAGCATCCCCATGGCCTTTGCCGCCCAGACCAACAGCCTGCCAACACCAATCTGGACCCTGGTGGCCGGGGTCGTCACCTGGACCCTGGTGTTCGATACTTTCTACGCCATGGTCGACCGGGACGATGACCTTCGGATCGGCATCAAATCCACCGCCATCCTGTTCGGCGAGCAGGACCTGGCCATGATCGGCGTGCTGCAGTTGCTGACGGTATTTGCGTTTCTGCTCAACGGCCAGAATTTTGGCCGGGGAGGCTGGTACTACCTGTCTGTGCTGCTGGTGGGACTGCAGTTTCTATCGCAACTGTATATCGCCCGCCACCGGGATCGCGATGCCTGTTTCAGGGCCTTTCTCAGCAACAAGTGGGTGGGACTCACCCTGTTTCTCGGCCTGATTCTGGACTACCACCTGCCCCTGGAGACACTGTACTTGAAGTAGCGGTACAGCTTTCGGGGTTATGAGACCACCTGTCATAAATTTGTCATATCGACCCTGTCTAATGGTCTGCCATAATTAACTGTGTGGCATCGCTTGGGGACAGGGGTGTATGAAAGAACAAACCGTATTGATAGTCGATGACGAGCCGGCCATTCGAGGCATGATCAGCGTTGCCCTGGAAGTCGCGGGCTTTCGTTGTCTTGAGGCCGGCAATGCCCGGGATGCCCATGCCCTGATCATTGATGAGAGCCCGGACCTGGTGTTGCTGGACTGGATGATGCCGGTCACCAGTGGCCTGGAGCTGCTGCGGCGTCTGCGCCGGGACGAAATCACCGCCAAACTGGCGGTGGTCATGCTCACCGCCAAGGCGGAAGAGGACAACCTGATCCAGGGACTCAACATCGGCGCCGATGACTACATCACCAAGCCTTTCTCGCCCCGGGAGCTGGTGGCTCGCATCAAGGCCATATTGCGTCGAAGACAGCCATCACTGCCGGACAAGGTCATCAGCGTCGACGAACTGGTTTACGATCCCGTCAGCCACCAGGTCACTATCAGCGGTAATCCGGTCGCCATGGGGCCGACAGAATTTCGTCTGCTGGGATTTTTTCTCACCAATCCGGACCGGGTCTATTCTCGTGACCAGATTCTGGATCATGTCTGGGGTGGCAATGTCTACATGGACGAACGCACGGTGGATGTGCACATTCGCCGGTTGCGCAAGGCCCTGGCACCGGGGGACCACGACCGCTTTATTCAGACCGTTCGCGGCAGTGGTTACCGATTTTCCGAACGCCTGGGCCTCGAAAGCTGACAACGACCTGCAATTCCGGCTCGACAGACGATAACCGTGACGCCACAATCACCCCCTGTTTGGTCAAGAATAAGAAGAGGCAGCCTTGCAGCGGGAAGGATTACGAAACGAAATCCGGCGAATCATCCTCCTTTCAAGTCTGTTGCTGGTGGTGGGCCTGTTCCTGGGATACCCGGTATCGGCACTCCTGATCGGCGCGGGTGCTTATCTCGCTTTCACTCTCAATAAGATCATCAGAATCTACAAATGGCTGAGTGATGACGCCCGGGACCTGCCGCCGGATTCCCGCGGCGTCTGGGGTGATATCACAGAATACATTTACAAGATGCGGCGCAAAAATGACCGGGTCGAATCCAACCTGGATGAGCTTCTCGACCGGATTCGCAAGATCACCACAGCCCTGGACGACGGCCTGATACTGTTGACCCCGGAGCAGGCGCTGGACCGCTGGAACCCCGCTGCCGCCAACATGCTGAAATTTCGTGTCGCCGACCGCGGCCAGCACATCACCAATCTGTTTCGGGACCCGCGTTTTGTGCGCTTTATGCAGGCCGAAAAATTTGACAGCACCCTGGAACTGCCGTCGCCCTTTGAAACGTC
The DNA here is from genome assembly GCA_003235325.1 of Gammaproteobacteria bacterium. GTDB lineage: Bacteria > Pseudomonadota > Gammaproteobacteria > Pseudomonadales > Porticoccaceae > SZUA-272. The sequence goes on from QJWQ01000035.1 coordinate 20,210, forward strand.
TCGCATACTGCAGTTTTCCGCCGGCACCTTCGGCGACAACGAACTGGTGCTGGTGGTCCGGGACATCACCCGCCTGCGCCACCTGGAGCAAATGCGCAAGGATTTTGTCGGCAATATCTCCCATGAATTGCGCACACCGCTGACGGTACTGATGGGCTATATCGAAACCCTCAATGACGACCCGGCACCGGTACCGCCCGGCTGGCGCAGGGCCCTGGAGCATATGCAGCAGCAGACCGACCGCATGAATAACCTGGCGGAAGACCTGGTGTTGTTGTCACGGCTGGAATCGACACCGGCCCCCGCCGGTAAATCCCTGGTGGATATCGGCAACCTGCTGGGCGATATCGTCGAGGGCGCCGCCCTGCTCTGCGAGGAGACCCACCGGATATCCCTGGAGTGCGAACCGGATCTGGCCATCCCCGGAGAGGCCAAGGAACTGTACAGCGCCTTTTCCAATCTGGTATTCAATGCCATCAAGCACAATCCCGAGGGATGCGATATCACCATCCAGGCCAAGACCGGTTCCCGTGGCCTGGCCATTCGCTTTGCCGACAACGGCACTGGCATTGACCCCCGGCACCTGCCCCGGCTGACCGAGCGCTTTTACCGGGTCGACAGCAGCCGGGCAACCTCCTCCGGCGGCACCGGCCTGGGGCTCGCCATCGTCAAGCACGTGCTGATTCGCCACCGGGGCCATCTGGAAATCCGCAGCACCCTGGGCAAGGGTTCCATCTTCACCTGCCTTTTCGATCAGCCGCAGCAGCCCGTCATCGCGAACAATAACTGAGGTTCTCTAAAGGGGGGTTGAAAAGGTCTACCTGACTTTTTCAACCCTGGCAAAATCATTGCCATTTTTCGAACCCGCAGCTCTTATCAGGCAGAGCTGGAGATAATGAAAAACACGGTTGCTGTTAAGGGACGGCTTGCTTTCGCCGGCCAATCGGGGATACTCAGGGCTGATGGCAACCGGGCACTTCGCACCGTACTCCCTTGGACTACCCATTTCTGACATCGGCTTTTCTCGAGGCACTTGAAGACAGCGGCAGTGTCGGTCCCGGCAGCGGCTGGCTGCCCTGTCATCTGCGCCTGGAGTCCGAAGGCCGGCTACAGGCGACGATGCCCCTGTATCAAAAAGCCCATTCCTGGGGCGAATATGTTTTTGACTGGAGTTGGGCTGAAGCCTACGGGCAACACGGACTGGCCTACTACCCCAAACTGGTGACCGCGATTCCGTTCACTCCCGCCACCGGTCCCAGGGTACAGTTTTCCTCCGGCGCCGGGTCCCGCGTCACCTGTACCGAACTGGTGGATCGGGTAATGGATCAGGCGGGAGAAGCCGGTGCCTCAAGCTGGCACCTGTTGTTTCCCGACTCGGAACAACTGGCCCTGTTTGACGATCCACGGCTGCTGCACCGCCACGGCAGCCAGTTTCACTGGTTCAATCGCAACTACGGCTGTTTCGATGACTTTCTCGATACTCTGTCCGCCCGCAAACGCAAGATGATACGACGGGAACGCCGCCGGGTCGCGGCACAGGGTATTGCCACGGTCATGCTGCAGGGCCAGGACATCAGCCCGGATCTCTGGGATTTTTTCTATCGTCTCTACCAGCGCACCTACCTCAAGCGCAGCGGCTCCGGGGGTTATCTGACCCGTTCATTCTTTCAATTGATCAGTCGCAGGCTGGGAGATCAGGTGCTGATGGCGGTAGCATTAACCGGGAAGGAACCGGTGGCCTGCGCGCTGTTTTTCCGGGATGACACCCGCCTTTACGGGCGCTACTGGGGTTGTCTGCAGGATCTGGACTGCCTGCATTTTGAGCTCTGTTATTACCGGGGCATCGACTACGCCATCGACAGCGGCCTGCGGTGTTTTGACGCCGGCGCCCAGGGTGAACACAAGATTCTTCGGGGCTTTGAGCCGGTGCTCACCCACTCCCTGCACTGGATTGCCCACCCGGTGTTTGCCGAGGCCATAGGCGACTACCTGGCCCGGGAGCGGCTCCAGGTTCGGCGTTATATGGAGGAGGCGAGACAACTCCTGCCCTACCGGCTGAACAATACGAATACCGATGAACTTGCGGGCGTCGATCGCCCAGGGGCACAGACTCAGCGCACCGTGTAACCCCGACCCTCGAGGCAGGCGGCATTGGCACGGTTGTAATCCTGCCGCTGCTGTATTCGGGCATCACGACGCTCGCCAATTGCCTCGGCCTGGACCCGGGCCTTCGCCTCTGCTTCGGACCGGGCCGCCTCCTCGCCGGTGCGCTCCACTTCGGAGCCGGCAATGGCGCCGACCACGGCGCCAATGGCGGCTCCGCGCCCGGGATGATCATCGATGGCACCGATAACTGCCCCGGCGGCGGCCCCCGCCAGCATGCCCTTGCCGGTGGCGCCTTCCTTGGGATTTTCACCCACCGGCACCCGCACGGTCTCCGGCCCGGGTTCGTAGCCGGTTTCCCGGGTGGGATCGTAGCCTGTCTGCTCCACCGCCCAGCGATGGCAGGCATAGCGGTCGTCGGCCAGTTGCTGCTCCGACTGCCCTGCGGAGGGATGGACATACAGCCGATCGGAGGCGGCGACTGCGGCAACACCCAGGGCCGACCAGATCAGGACCCCCGACAAGAATGATCTGACAATGTAACTGTTCATTTGACGGTATACCCCCTGCCTTCGAGGCAAGCCGTCAGGGCTCGCCGGAAATCCCCGGCCATTTCCGGGTCCTGGTCCTCGGCACCGGGATCATAATCAGTTTGCTCCACGGCCCAGAGGTGACATTCAAAGCGATCCCGGTCCTGGGTTTCGGCATCCTGGCCATTCCTGGGGTAGACATAGAGTTCCCCGAGTTCAGATTCTGCCGCAGAGACTATGGCCTCCCGGGAGCCCTCGGGGGCTTCCACCACCACGTATTCCCGAGTGTCAGGCAGCCAGCGATAGTAGGTGTAGTCGTAGTAAAAATAGTGATACGGCCCCAGGTAAAAGCTCAGATAACCATGGGGCAGGACCCGTATCCTGGCGCCAATCGGCGCATGTACCACCCGGTAGCCATCGTCGTAATGGAGAAAGAATGCACCACCGTAGTAATAGTAATCCCGGTCCCGGTACCAGATGCGGGTGTGGTTGTGGGGCAGTTCGCGCAGGTGGTATCCCGGTGCATAATGGTGATGACTGCTGTGGTTGTAGCTGTAGGTTCGGGGCGCCTGGTGGTAGACCCGTCGCGGCTCATCCCGGTGAACCACATTGCGCCTATCCCGGTGGTCATCTCCCCGGTTATCCCGGAGGGAATGTCTGTAGGAGTCCCTGGATTGATCCCGGTGGTTATTCCTGAACTGGTTCCTGTTGCCATCGCTGTAATGTCGATGGGAATCGCGATACTTGTCACCCTCATGCCGGACG
>QJWQ01000076.1 GCA_003235325.1 Gammaproteobacteria bacterium
CGGCGACGACGCTGTGGCCCAGATCAAGGCCGGTAATAACCTGATCATGCCGGGCGTGCCCGAAACCACCCAGGCCCTGAAGGACGGCCTGGCCAACGGCTCCCTCACCGAGCAGGATCTGGACGACAACGTCAAATACATTCTCGACGTCGCCCTGCGGGCTCCCAGCGTCAAGGGTTACAAGTTTTCCAATGAACCGGACCTGAAAGGCCATGCGGTGGTGGCGCGTCAGGCTGCCGCCGAGGGCATTGTCCTGCTGAAAAACGCCGGCGGCACCCTGCCACTGTCGGCGGCCAGCGGCAAGGTGGCTGTGTTCGGCAAGAGTTCCTACGAATTTATCTCCGGCGGTACCGGCAGCGGTGATGTCAACGAGGCCTATACTGTCTCCCTGCTGGATGGCCTCGATAACGCCGGCTTCAGCATCGACAGCGCCTTAAAGCAGCAATACGAGGCTTACATCCCCGCCGAGAGGGCCAAACTGCCGCCCAAGGCTCACTTCCTGATGCCGGACACCCCGATTCCGGAACTGGTGCCTGCGGCCGGCGAACTGAAACGGCTGGCACAGGAGACGGCTATCGCCCTGATCACCCTGGGCCGGCGTCCCGGCGAGATGGCCGATGTGAAAATCGACGGTGGCTTCAACCTGACGGCCGGGGAACAGGAGCTGATACGCACGACCGCCGAGGCCTATCACGCCGCCGGCAAGAAGGTGGTGGTGATCCTCAATGTCGGCAATGCCATCGAGACTGCCAGCTGGCGCGACCAGGTGGACGCCATCGTCGTGCCCTGGCAGGGCGGCCAGGAAGCGGGCAACGCCCTGGTCGATGTCCTGAGCGGCAAGGTCAATCCCTCCGGCAAGCTGGCGTCCACCTTTCCGGTTCACTACCAGGATGTGTCGACGGCGGCCAATTTCCCGGGTCGCACGGTCTCCGACCAGCCGATATCGGTCCTCGATGGCCTGCTCACCGGCTATGCCTCGGAAGTGGAATACGAGGAAGGTATCTATGTGGGCTACCGCTACTTCGATACCTTTGACGTCAAGCCCTCCTATCCCTTCGGCTTCGGTCTCTCCTACACCGAGTTTGACTACGGTCCTGTGCGTTTGAGCAGTGTGACCTTTGACAATGAACTGCAGGTGGAAGTGGACGTCACCAACAGCGGCAAGGTCGCCGGCAAGGAAGTGGTGCAGCTCTATGTCAGCGCCCCCGCCGGCAACCTGGACAAGCCGCGCAAGGAACTGAAGGGCTATGCCAAGACCGCTCTGCTGCAGCCGGGCAAGACCGAGACACTGACATTCCGCCTCAACGCCCGGGATCTCGCCTCCTTCGACCAGGCCAGCCATGCCTGGGTGGCCGACGCCGGCAGCTACCAGGTGATTGCCGCGGCATCCTCGGCGGACGGGCGCAGCCAGGCCAGCTTCACGTTGCCCGGGCGGACCGTCGTGGCCACCGTCAACCCGGTGCTGCAGCCTCAGCGCGCTCTGGAAGATATACACCCCTGAGCCGCTGTATTCAGCGGCACACTATACTCATACTAGTTTTGGCGGTATCAGTATCCCCCGGCTTGCCGGGGGATACTGACTGAACCGGGTCCCGGCTCCAACGGACGGAGCCGGATCTGCAGTTCAAGACCGCGGCATTGTCACTGATGCCTAATGGCAGTCTCCACAAAAAATTATAATTACTAATGAGATCTGAAATGACCCGACTTCAAAGGTACCTCACTCTTCTCCTGGCGCTGATTATGACCGCACCGGCCAGCCGGCTCTGCTGTCTGCTGATCCTGGTCACGACGGCCGTGACTGCCCGGGCCGAAACCACGGGCGGCTATGTGATGGATCAGTTGCACTACGGTGTCGCCTATTACGATGAATACATGCCCGAGGAGCGGCTGGACAAGGACGTTGCCATGATGCAGGCGGCGGGTATCACGGTGGTGCGTATCGCCGAATCCACCTGGGGTACGCTGGAGCCACAGGACGGTAAATTCGATTTTTCCCATATCGACAGGGTGCTCGACAAAATGCACGCCGCCGGCATCCGGGTCATCGTCGGCACACCCACCTATGCCATCCCCACCTGGCTGGCTCGCAAGTATCCGGACATTCTGGTAGTCACGCCCCAGGGGAAAATTCCCTATGGACGCCGCCAGAACATGGACATTACCAATCCGGACTTTCGCCGACACGCCGAGCGCGTCATTCGCAGACTGATCGAACACGTAGCCGGTCACCCGGCGGTGATGGGCTATCAGGTGGACAATGAGACCAAGCATTACGGGACATCGGGTGACAATGTCCAGAAACAGTTTGTGTCATGGCTGCGCGAGCGCTTCCCGTCGCTGGACGCCCTCAATGCCGAGCTGGGGCTGGATTACTGGAGCAATCGCATCAACCGGTGGCAGGATTTCCCCTCGGTCAACGGCACCATCAATGCCAGCCTTGCCGGGGAGTATGCCCGCTTTCAGCGGCAACTGGTCACCGACTACCTGGCCTGGCAGGTGGGCCTGGTGAACGAATACAAGCGCCCCGACCAGTTCGTCACGCAGAATTTCGATTTTGAATGGCGTAATTTTTCCTTCGGTATCCAACCCGAGGTGGATCACTTCGCTGCCGCGCAGAGCATGGACATTGCCGGTGTTGATATCTACCACCCCAGCCAGAGCCACCTGACCGGCACGGAAATTTCCTTTGGCGGTGATATGGCCCGCTCCATGAAGGGCGGCCAGAACTATCTGGTGATGGAAACCGAGGCGCAGGGATTCCCCCAGTGGCTGCCCTATCCGGGCCAGTTGCGGCTGCAGGCCTTCAGCCATCTCGCTTCCGGCGCCAACATGGTGGCCTACTGGCCCTGGCACTCCATCCACAATGCCGTCGAAACCTACTGGAAAGGCCTGTTGAGCCATGACTTTGCCGCCAACCCCACCTATGACGAGGCCCGCACCATCGGAGCCGACTTCAAGCGCCTGAGTGATCATCTGGTCAATCTGCGCAAGCACAACCGGGTAGCGGTGCTGTTCAGCAACGAGGCCCTCACCGCCTTCAATGCCTTCAGCTTTGGCTGGGGCGCCACGGAAAACTACAACGATGTGCTGCGCCCGTTTTATGACGCCCTCTATCGACTGAACGTGGGCGTGGATTTCGTCGACCCGTCCAGTCCGGGCCTCACCGACTACGACCTGCTGGTGGTGCCCGCCCTGTATGCCGCCCCGGATCAATTGCTGCACCGCCTCAATCACTATGTGAAAAATGGCGGACATATTGTCTACAGCTTCAAGAGCGGTTTCGCCAATGAACACAACAAGGTTCGCACCTCCGTGCAGCCGGGCATCATCGGCGAGGCGGCCGGTATCAGCTACAGTCAGTTTGTGCTGCCGGAAGATGTGAGACTGCTGGGCGATCCCTTTGGTGTCGGAGCATCCGGGAATCTGGTGAAGTACTGGATGGAACTGATCAGGGCGGATAAAGCCCAGGTTCTGGCCCGCTATGACCACCCCGTCTGGGGAGAGTATGCAGCGGTAACCCGCAACGATTACGGCAAGGGCAGCGTGACCTACATCGGTTTTATGCCAGGCGACCGGTTGCTGGAAAAAATTCTCGAGGGTGCACTGGATCGGGCCAATCTGCTGGGACCCGATCAGCAATTGCGTTTTCCCCTTGTCGTCAAATCGGGCATAAACCAGAGCGGCAATACCCTGCACTATTATTTCAACTATTCCCCGGAGTCGAAAACAGTCACTTACCCGCACAATCCCGGAACAGAACTGCTGTCCGGCGGCGGGGTGAAGACCGACGCGGCAATGGAAATGGCACCCTGGGGTGTGAAGATAATTGCAGAGGCCGGATCGAATTAGCTTTGGCTTCCGGCTCGATCAGGCGCGGCTCATGGAACCGCGCCTGATCGCCAGGTGTTGATAATCCCGTGGCTGTTGGATGGAGCCACATAATCAGACGGAGAAATAAAATGCTTTTTTCTCATAGACGTGCCTTGTTTGTTTTTGCACCGGCAGTGCTTCTGATCTGTTCGTGGGTGTCGGCTGCTGAACCGCTACCGCCCGGGCAGGTAGACTATTTCTCCGGCAAGCCAAGGGTGCTGGTGCTGACCGATATGGGCAACGAGCCTGACGACCAGATGTCCTTCGTGCGGTTTCTTCTCTACGCCAACGAACTGGATATCGAGGGCCTGGTGGCGGCGACTTCAACCTGGCTAAAAGATCAACAGCACCCCGAGACGCTGCGTAAAATCATCGAGGGTTACGACCAGGTCCGCCCCAATCTGTTGCAGCACGCCAGTGGCTGGCCTGAGGCCGGGGACCTGTTGCAACGCGTCAGTTCCGGCCAACCCGGCTATGGCATGAACGCGGTGGGCAAAGGCAAGATGTCCCCCGGGGCCGAGGCCATCATTCGCGCCGCCGATCGTGAAGATAAACGCCCCCTGTGGATATCGGTCTGGGGTGGCGCCAACACTCTGGCACAGGCGCTCCAGCAGGTCCGCGACACCCGTACCGCCGAGGAATTGTCCCGATTCGTCGCCCGGTTGCGGGTCTACTCGATTTCCGATCAGGATGATGCCGGGCCCTGGATTCGTCGGGAGTTTCCGGATTTATTTTATATCGTCTCCCCCACCTCGCCCGATGGCGGCGACTATGTCTACACCACCTGGACCGGCATTGCCGGCGACCTTTACTACCGCAATGGTGCCGGCGCTGACAGCGAGCTGATTACCAATGCCTGGCTGGAGCGCAACATTCGCAACAAGGGCAGCTTCGGCAAGTTCTACCCGGAATATCTGTTTATCATGGAGGGCGACACGCCAGCGTATCTGAATCTTCTGGCCAATGGCCTCAACAGCTATCGCAATCCCGGTTGGGGCGGTTGGGGCGGTCGCTATATCTACCGCCAGCCCTACGGAGAGACCCGTAATATCTGGACACAGGGCGGTGACCTGTTCCGCCGGGTGACCTCCCAGGACGAGGTAACCGGAGTCGACGGACGTAAGTACATATCGGATCAGGCCACCATCTGGCGCTGGCGCGAGGCCTTTCAGCACGATTTTGCCGCCCGTATGGACTGGACGATGAAATCCTTCGACGAGGCCAACCATCCACCGCAGCCCGAAGTCAACGACGCCCCCGGGCTGGAGCCCCTGGTGATCGACGCCGCCGTTGGCCAAAAAATCGTACTGGATGCCAGCGGCAGCAGCGACCCGGACGGCGACGAGCTGCAATACCGGTGGTTTCACTACCCGGAGGCCGGATTTCTTCCTGACCAGGCTTTGGCCGATGTCGAAATCGAAAAACCCGACCAGGCAAAAACGGAGATCACGGCGACCACGGCCTGCCGGCCCTATTGGCTGCCTGATATTGTCAAATGCCCGGAACAAGGGGTCGCGCATGTCATTCTGGCGGTGACCGATCGCGGCGAACCTTCACTGACACGCTACCGACGGATAATCCTCCGGGTGTCGGCGCCAGCAGTGAATGCCGAGTAGCTTTGAGGTTGGGAGGAAAAGATGAATTTCGATTTTAAAGACAAGGTGGTTCTGGTTACCGGTGGAGGAGCAGGTCTTGGCCTGGCCATCGCCCGTAGCTTCGTCGCTGCTGCGGCGCAGGTGGTGATTACCGATATTTCTTCAGACAGCCTCGTCAAGGCTGTCGAAGAGCTTGCAGGCGCAGATGGTGCTGTCCATGGCATAGTCAATGACGCCAGCAAATCCGATCAGGTCAACGCGCTGGTGGCCGAAATCGTCGATCGCTACGGACGCCTCGACATCGCCGTCAATAACGCCGGCATTTCCACGCCTCTGGCGGATTTTCACAACATAGCCGAGACCGAGTTCGATAGGGTGATGGCGGTCAATGTCAAGGGAGTCTGGCTGTGCATGCAGGCTGAAATCCGGCAGATGCTGCAGCAGGGTGGCGGCGTTATTGTCAATATGGCCTCGGCTACCAGTCTCAACACCTATCCCCAGGCCTCACCTTACGTGACCAGCAAATTCGCCGTAGCGGGCATGACCCGCAATGTGGCGGTCGAATATGCCACCCGAAATATTCGCATCAATGCCATCTGTCCCGGCAATGTGGAGACACCCCTGGTGCGCTCGATGGTGAAAGATTTGTCAGTCCTCTACGAACGCCATGCGATGAAGCGTATGGGACAACTGCATGAGGTGGCCAACGGGGTGATGTACCTGGCGTCGGATCTCTCGTCCTTTTCCACCGGCAGCCTTCTGGAAGTGGATGGTGGCTGGACGGCTATTTAGGCCCTCAGTCAGCAGGAACACGGCGTATCCCGTATCCTCGACCCGAGGCCGTCGGAATGCCGATTCCGGCTTTTTTGCACCAGATACGACAGGAATAAACAAGTATTGAGCAGTCAATGCCTACCGCCCCCCCTGTGCTGACCACTTAACATGTGCACAACCTGGCGCCTTGCTCCGGTTTCCCCCCATTGTCGGGATGAGATCGGAATTGGCAGACAATAAACGCATGAAGCCAGGCAAACGAAATCGAGCACAAAACGCTAGCGACCACTCTCGCCCTGTCACTCGGTCCCACAGACGTTTCTGTATGGTGCGGTCGGCTCGCTAAAACCTGAATTGAAGCTGGCCACAGCTTAATCGCATATTGGGAGACAAATTGATGGCTACAGTTCCAACGGCAGTTGCCGACAATCAAATGATGGTGGAAGGCAGCGGCGCATCCAGTTACCGCTTTGCCTTCACAACGCTCACCAGCCTGTTTTTTATCTGGGGCTTTATAACCTGCCTAAACGATATTCTGATACCCCATCTGAAGAGTGTGTTTTCCCTTAACTACACCCAGGCGATGCTGATCCAGTTCTGCTTTTTCGGCGCCTATTTCGTCATGTCCATGCCCGCAGGCGCCCTGGTGCATCGAATCGGCTACAAGCGGGGGATTGTGCTCGGGTTGCTCATCGCCGGGCTGGGCTGTCTGCTGTTTTATCCGGCAGCCTCCCTGCAGGTGTATGTCCTCTTTCTGGGGGCGCTGTTCATACTGGCATCCGGAATCACCATTCTCCAGGTTTCGGCCAATCCCTATGTCACGGTGCTGGGGCCGGCGCGAACCGCATCGAGCCGACTGAATCTCGCCCAGGCATTCAATTCCCTGGGGAC
>QJWQ01000152.1 GCA_003235325.1 Gammaproteobacteria bacterium
CCGCCAAGGACTTCCTTTTTTTCGATGAGAGCCACGCTTTTACCCAGTTTGGCTCCCTGAATCGCGGCCCTCTGTCCGGCCGGGCCGGATCCGATGACAATCAGGTCGTAGCTTTTCATTTTTCGTTATGGTGAGTGGAAGCGGAGACCAGTCAGGATGATGATCGTTGGCCAGGATGTCAACCAGGCTCTGGCGCAGCATCGGAAAAAGGGGACTGTCACCATGTTGAGAAAAGTGTAAAAAATAAAACCGTTTTCTTCTCTCGCGACCTTAACATTGACTTCCGTGTAGTGTGCCGCTCCCATGCTGGTAGAGCACTGATTGGTGGCCGCTGGTCACTGTACGCGGCGCCAGTGGCCCAGTGGTGAAAGGCGCGCGGGGCGCTGCGCGAATTTTTCCTGGCCGGTGCTCCGGCAGTGGCGAGGGTTTCAGCACCTTTAAATTCAAAAGCCGGAAAAGGCTGCAACCTTGTCGGCCGGAGCTCGTCCCGGGTTTAGACCCTATACTGTCCCCATTACAAAACCTGTTGCCAATCCACGAACCTCAATGACAGACGTCTTTATTTCCTATTCCCGCCAGGACAGCGACTTCGTTCGCCGCCTGCACGAAGCGCTGAAGGCGGCGGGTCGCGACAGCTGGGTCGACTGGGAGGGTATCCCGCCCACCGCCGAGTGGATGCAGGAGATTCACGAGGCAATCGAGGCCGCCGATACCTTTGTCGCGGTGCTGAGCCCGGCCTCGGCGAGCTCCGAGATCTGCCGGGCCGAGGTGGCCTACGCCGAAGCCCAGGGCAAGCGCCTGGTGCCGCTGGTGGCCCGGGACGTCGAGCCGGCCCGGACCCCGGACGAGCTGGCCCGGCTCAACTGGCTGTTTTTTCGTCCGGACGACGACTTCGACGCCGCCTTTGAAAGGCTGATGGCGGCCCTGGACACCGACCTGGACCACCTAAAAGTCCACACCTGGCTGCTGGTGCGCTGCCGCCGCTGGACCCGCGGCGACGAGGATGCCAGTGCGCTGCTCAGGGGCAGGGAACTCGAGACCGCCGAGGCCTGGCTGCGGCAGAGCGTCGGTCGGGAGCCGGCCCCGACCGCGGACCAGACCCGGTTTGTGGTGGAGAGTCGTCGCCGGGAGACCCGCCGCCAGCGGCGCCTGCTGGTGGGCGTGGCCATCGCCCTGGTGGTGTCGATTACCCTGGGTGTCGTCGCCTGGCTGCAACGGGACCGGGCCATCGTCGCCCGGGAAGAGGCCGACCGCCAGCGGGACCTGGCGGTGGCCCGGTCACTGGCTACCAGTTCGGAACTGGCGCTGGACCAGACCGGCAACGGCCTGGTCACCAGCACCCTGCTGGCGGTGGAGTCGCTGCGGAGGGTGGCCACTGCCGAGGGCGAGGCAGCCTGGGAGCGGGACCTGCGCCTGTTGCCGCCACCGCCATTGATCGAGAGCGAGCCGCTGGGGGAGGTAACGGCGGGGACCTTCAGCGGCGATGGACGCTTCTGGGCGGCCGGCGATGCCAGTGGCGCCATCAGTCTGGGGAAGGTCGCCGACGGCTCGGTCTCGACCCGGTGGCCGGCTCTCGACACTGCGGTGCTGTCGCTGGCGTTCAGCCCGGACTCCCGCTGGCTGGCGGCAGGCGGGCAGGAGCAGGCGACGGTCTGGGAGATCGCCACCGGCAACCGGCTTGCCGCCTTCGACCGGGACGGCACGCACCTGGATACCTTCGGCAATATCCGCTCGTTGGCCTTCGCACGGGACGGCAGCCGTCTCTACCTGGCCGCCGAGGGCTACGGTGTTGAAGTGATCGCGGCCGATACATGGCGCCGACTCGAGCCCCTGCCGACTCCCGAGTCCAGGGCGTTTCGGCTGGCAGTCCATCCCCTGCGGGACCTGCTGGTGGCGGGCGGCTTTGGCCTGACCCTGTTTGATCTGGCCACCGGGCTCGGCCAGCCGGTGGCCGATGCCCGGCGGGAGGAGGTGGACGCCCTGGCTTTCTCCCGGGAGGGTCATGAACTGGCGTCGTCGGACCTGGCAGTGCGGGTCTGGGACCTGGAGCAGGGGGACGACGGCGAGCCGCTGCTGGTGCCCGCCGACCGGCTGGTGGCCGCCGACGATCGGGTGCTGTCACTGGCCTTCTCCTGCGCACGGCCAAAAACGGCGCCGAGGTCAACCGCATGGTCGAGGCGGCACCGGTGAGGGCGGTGGGGTTCGATGACGAGGGCAGGCACCTGCTGACCATCAGCGACCGCTTTCGGGCCTGGCGCCTGCCCAGTGGTCCGGAGGCGTACCGGGTCGATCTCGGCAGCAAGATTGACCGCGCTTTCTTTGTCGGTGACGGGCGCTGGCTGGTGTCGAGAACGGGTTCCGGGCTGCTGAGCTTTTTTGAGCCGGACAGTTTTGAGAAGGACAGTTTCGAGCCGGACAGCGCGGCGCAACGGCTGACCCTGGATCCCGGCCGCGGATCCACAGTGGTCACCAGCGCCGATGGCCGCTGGCTCGCCGCCGCCGGCAAGACCCTGACCTTGCTCGACGCCGGCACCCTGGAAACCCGGGCTGAACTGGATTCCAGCGGTGATCGGGCGCAAGTTGCGTTTTCGCCGGATTCCCGGTTCCTGGTTCTGGCCCGACGTCGGGCCATCAGTGTCCTCGATCTGGCCTCAATGGGCTGGCGCGAACTCGAGTCCGAGCCGGGACAATCCGTCGGTGCTCCCGAATTCAGCAGCGACGGCCACTGGCTTTCGGTCCGGGTCGGCGACCAGACCCGGCTCTGGCGCCAGCCGGGCTGGACGCCGCTGGCAACGGTGCAGGGTGACCTTCTGGCCGGAAGCCCGGATGGCGCCACGATTTGCACCCGGCTCCCCGGTCGCCGCGGCTTTCACCCGCCCATCGATTTCGCCTGGCAGGCAGACTCGGGCCTTGAGCTGGGCTCGGTGGGACTCCAGGCCTATCAGGGCAAGTCGACCCGGGAATACGGCGCCGGCGACATCGCCCTGGCGGAACACTGTGATGACTGGCCCCGGGTGGAAAAGGCAAAGGCCGCGATCCCCCCAGGTCAGAGCCGGCGCTGGCGGGTCGAGACCAGCGACACCGAACTGCTGTTGTTCCCGCGTCTGACGGAAGACCGGATTGCCGAGGCCTGCCGGCGCCTGCCGCGACAGCTGACCCCGGCGGAGTGGGCCCGGTACCTACCGGACGAACCCTATCGACCTGGCTGTGATACGCCCTGAGGCAGTGCGCTATTCGAAGGCATTAAAGCGGAAACTGTCGACATCAATAAAACCGGCATTTTCCGGGTTGTCGGTGACGGCAAACAAACCAACCCTGGCGCCGACCCAGCGGCCGCGAATGGCCTGGAAGTGTTCGCCGATGACCCGGAATCGGCCCGGATCCTGCGCTTCATCCCCGCCATGGGCACTGTACTGCCGGTAGCTGAAGATGGCAGCGGCGCCCGGCTGCATCACCAGTCGCAGTTCCAGTTCGTCACCGGTCAGCGGAGCGCCGTCCAGGACGCTCTCGTCGCACCCGGTTCTGGCGCCATGACACTGGACATAGACGATCTGTGGTTCCCCCTGTTCCCTGGCTTTTATGCCAATCCAGGCGTAATCCTCGCCGAACAGAATCAGCCCGGCGTCTAAATCCTGAGGACTGTCCGGGAGCTGGATCCGCGTTCTCAGCTCGAACTGTTCGGCGGGAATTTTCTGCAGCAGCAGGGACGGGGTCATCCAGAGATTGTCCCCGGTATCCCGGGGTTTGGCCTGGGGGTAGAGTCGCAGAAAGCCGGGGTTTTCACTCAGGGAGTACCAGTCGTCGCGGTAATTGGCGTTCCATTGCCACTGGAGTGCCAGTTGCCGGCCGTTGAAATCATCGCTGACGGCCAGTCCCTCGACGGTGGCGGGTTTTGCCACTGCGGGCTTGCGGTAAGTCAGCACCGGCTGACCGATGCCGTCACCGTCGGGATCGGTGCCGATGACAGGCCAGCCATTGCGCCAGGACATGGGCTGCAGGTGCACGATCCTGCCGTAGGCCTTTTTGCCCTGGAAGTGGACAAACCAGTCTTCACCGGTGGACGTTGACACCCAGGCGCCCTGGTGGGGACCGTTGATGGTGGTGTTGCCCTGATCCATGACGATGCGATCCTGGTAGGGACCCTCGATTTTTTCCGACCGGAACACCGACTGCCAGCCGACATCGACACCACCGGCCGGTGCGAAAATATAATACAGGCCGTTCTTCTTATAGAACTTGGGGCCTTCCAGAGTGCGATACCCGGGCAGCTTGTTGCCATCGACCACCACTGTTGCCTGGTCAGATACCCAGGAGGCATCCGGCGCCATTTCCCTGAGACTGAGAATATTGTTGATGCCGGACCGGCTTCTGGCCCAGGCGTGGAGTAGCCAGGCCCTGCCGTCGTCATCCCAGAGGGGAGTGGGATCGATAATGCCCTTGCCGGGCAGAATCAGTCTGGGTGCCGACCAGATGCCCGCCGGGTCCTCGGCCTGGGTGACGTAAATGCCGTAGTCCGGGTCCGGATAGAAGATCCAGAATCTGTTGTCGTGATAGCGAATGTTGGGTGCCCAGACACCGTTGCCGTGCTGCGGCACGGCGAAGTTGTCCAGGGGAACCTGTTGCGGCAGGGCATAGTTGATCAGTCGCCAGTTGACCAGGTCGGTGGAGTGGAGAATGGGCAGTCCCGGTGCGGCATTGAAGCTGGAGGCGGTCATGTAGAAATCGTCGCCGACGGCGACAACGTCCGGATCGGAATAGTCCGCGTGCAAAATCGGGTTGCGGTAAAAGCCGTTACCCAGGTCCGCCTGCCAGATGCCATCCTCAGCGACCGGGCCAGCCATACCTGTTTTATCGTTACCGGAATTGTCGTTGCCCGGTTTGTCGGTCTGGTCGGCAATCGCTGCCAACTGAAAAATACCGGCGCCGAGCGCCAGTGCCGCCACCATGACGGCGAGCCCTGTTTTCATACCTTTGCTCACAAGAGTCCTCCGGACAGTTGATTGATTGTTTTCGGTCATTCATCTAAAGCCTCTGCGGGTTGTCGACCCTTTACCGGATCGTCGACACTTCTCGGGGTTGTGGACACTTCTCAGTGTTGTGCACACTGATAGAAAAAAACTTGACTTTGTCGATGCAGAAGGCTTGCGACCGGGAGCATTATTGCATAGAATGCCACCGGTAGCACAAAATTTTAACATACGGATGATAATCATGACAAAACCACTGGTACTTCACCCCGACAGACTGTTTCCGGCCCAGGAATCAACCCGAGCCATTGCCCGGCGGCTGTACGCCGAGGTCAAAGATCTTCCCATCATCAGCCCCCATGGTCATACCGACCCGTCCTGGTTTGCCAACAACGAGCCGTTCAAGGATGCCGCTGACCTGCTGATCAAGCCGGACCACTATGTGTTCCGTATGCTCTACAGCCAGGGTATTTCCCTTGAATCCCTGGGTGTGCGCAGCAAGGACGGCACGCCAGTGGAGACCAACAGCAGGGCCATCTGGCACCTGTTGGCCGCCAACTACCACCTGTTTCGCGGCACACCCTCCCGGATGTGGCTCGACTATGTATTCAGTGTTGTCTTCGGCATCGATGTGCGCCTGGACGAGGAAACGGCTGATCTCTATTACGATCGCATCAACGAAGCCCTGGCAACGCCGGAATTCCGGCCCCGGGCCCTGTTTGAACGCTATAACATCGAACTGATCGCCACCACGGAATCGCCGCTGGATGACCTGCGTCACCACCAGGCGATCCGCGACAGCGGCTGGCAGGGCCGGGTGGTAACCGCCTATCGCCCCGACCCGGTGGTCGATCCCGATTTCGAGGGATTTGCCAAAAACATCGCACGTATGGGGGAAATCACCGGCATTGATACCAGCACCTACCAGGGTTACCTGGATGCCCATCGGGCCCGCCGGCAGTTTTTCAAGTCCCTGGGGGCGACCTCCACAGACCATGGTCATCCGACGGCGACCACCAGTGACCTGTCGCCCCAGGCGGCGGAAAAACTGTTCGCCCGGGTCTGCAGTGGCGATTTCAGTGCTGCCGACGCGGAAACTTTCCGTGGCCAGATGCTCACAGAAATGGCGGGTATGAGCTTGGAGGATGATCTGGTAATGCAGATTCACCCGGGCAGCTTCCGCAACCACAACCAGAAGGTGTTCAAGCGCTTTGGCCGGGACAAGGGCGCCGATATTCCCAGCCGCACCGAGTATGTGCAGGCGCTGAAACCGCTGCTGGACAAATACGGCAACGAGCCGAACCTGAGTGTCATCCTGTTCACCCTCGATGAAACCGTGTACAGCCGGGAACTGGCGCCCCTGGCCGGGCACTACCCGATCCTGAAACTGGGCCCGTCCTGGTGGTTCCACGACAGCCCTGAAGGTATGCGCCGATTTCGCCAGCAGGTCACAGAGACCGGGGGCTACTACAACACCGTCGGCTTCAATGACGACACCCGGGCCTTTCTGTCCATCCCGGCACGGCACGATGTGGCGCGCAGAATGGATTGCGGGCACCTGGCGGAACTGGTGGCAGATCACCGCCTGAACGAGGATGAAGCCCACGAGGTGGCGGTCGACCTGAC
Source organism: Gammaproteobacteria bacterium (assembly GCA_003235325.1). Taxonomy (GTDB): domain Bacteria; phylum Pseudomonadota; class Gammaproteobacteria; order Pseudomonadales; family Porticoccaceae; genus SZUA-272. Next base: position 6,594 of record QJWQ01000152.1, read on the forward strand.
CTACAACCTGGTGAAAAAGGCCTACCGGCTCTAGTCCGGGAGACTCCCGGTCAAACGCTGACCCAAAAAGGACAACCGATGAAAATTGAGCACTTTGCCTTTAACGTTGCCGAGCCGGAAGCCATCGCCGACTGGTATTGCCGGCACCTGGGCATGGAAGTCCGGCGCCGGATCGACCACGCTGCCCGCACCCATTTCCTGGCGGACAGCAGTGGTGCGGTGATGATCGAAATCTACAATAACCCGGCGGACCAGGTGCCGCCGTACCCGGATATGGACCCGTTGTTGCTGCACCTGGCCTTTGTCTCCCGGGACCCGGAAGCGGACAGCCGGTTGCTGGTGTCCGCCGGTGCCCGTGTGGTCGACGAGGTCAGGCTCCGGGACGGCTCCCACCTGGTGATGCTCAAGGACCCCTGGGGTTTTTCGATCCAGTTGTGCCGGCGCGGCGCCCCCATGATGAATTCCTGAGACCGGATTCAGCCCTCACAATTCTGATGCCGCCTGGCATCAGGGCGTTGCTGACGGTGCCGGCGGGACCGGATCAGCGGCTCGCCGGATCGAGCCGTCAGGATTTTTCTGAACGACCTTCAGCACAGACAACTTTCCCACAGGGTCCGGCGGATTCTGTCCTGGTTCGATAAAACCATTGCTACAATGGCCGCCTTGTCGAATCCTGAATTGCACCCGGAGGGTTGATGTCCGAACTGCTGGCGACGCTGACGTTTTCCCTGTCAGTGACCGGGCCGATTTTCCTGATGCTCGGGCTGGGCATCTTTCTGCGCCGGATCGGCTTGCTCGATGACGCCTTTATCAATGTCGGCAGTCGACTGGTGTTTAACGTCACCCTGCCGGCGTTGCTGTTTATCAGCATTGTCAGGAACGGCTTCGAGGAAGCCGCTAACCTGCCCCTGATCCAGTACACGGTGGCGGCCACGATACTTTGTTACCTGCTGCTGGAATACCTGGCCGGCCATCTGGTGCAGCCGCCCCGGGACCGGGGTGTCGTCGTCCAGGGCGCGTTCCGTTCCAATATGGGCATCATCGGCCTGGCTTACTGCGTCAATGCCTTTGGCGACAGGGGCCTGGCGGCGTCATCCCTTTACCTGGGTGTCCTCACCATTCTGGTGAATATTCTCTCGGTCATAACCCTGAATCGCAGCCTGGAGCAAAAGCGCCGACTGGGGCCGGTGCTGGTTGGCATTCCGAGAAACCCGCTGATTATCGGCATCCTGCTGGCGCTGCTGGTGGCCTGGTCCGGTCTGCAACTGCCGGCAGTGCTGCTGCAAACCGGCGACTACTTTGCCCAGATGACCCTGCCCCTGGCGCTGCTTTGCATCGGCGCCTCCCTGGATATGGGGGTCATGCGGCGCGAGCCCCGCAACGCCCTGCTGGCAACTGGCGGCAAACTGCTGCTGGTGCCGACCCTGCTGACCCTGGGGGCCTACCTGTTCGGGTTTCGAAGCATGGACCTGGGCATCCTGTTCCTGATGACGTCAACACCGACGGCCGCCGCCAGTTATGTTTTTGTACGGGCCACCGGCGGCAATGCCCCACTGGCCGCCAATATCATCGCCCTGTCGACCCTTTTGTCACTGCCCGTGGTCAGTATCGGACTGATGCTGCTGCGCCACTGGCACTGGATATAGCTTGCGGATACGGCAGGACGTCAATTTGCACTCGGGCATAATAATGGCCTCCAGCAGCGATAACCCGGTTAGTGTTTACAGGCCCCAATTATTAACCCGGCAAGCTTTTATGCAGGGTTAATGCGGCACATGGACGTGCCGTCATTGGCCGTAGGCCAATGCAAGCCCTTAAAATACAAGGAACTTCGCATAGTTCCGCCAGTATTTTAAGGGCGTGCAACTGAATAGGCAGGAAGCCTATTTAGGTGCCGGGTTAATAATTAGAGTCTCCTTGACGTATATAGGCTATCCTCTGCATTGGGTGAATCAATAGAGCGACAAATTTCTAAGGGCAATCTGATGAATATAAAAAGTTTTCCTCAACAATTAAAACTGATGCTTTTCCTCGTGGCCACCCTTATGGCCGTACCGGTTCTGGCTCATGACACCTATGGGGGTCTTGCCCTCTATACAGTGCGCAATGACATGGAACAGGATCCCAAGGCTACCTTACAGGCAGTGGCTGATGCCGGTTATAAGTACATAGAAGCAGCCGGCTACAAGGACGGGAAGTTCTATAACATGGCCCCTGCCGACTTCAGGAATCTGCTGAAAGAACTGGGCCTTGAGCCAGTCAGTTCGCACAATTCAACAGTAACCCTGGATAATGCGGATGCCATGATGGCTGACGTCAAGGCGGCCGGCTTTAAGTATTTTGTCATTCCGGTGCCGCCAATGGGCCTTTTTAATTTTGACGCCGCTACCCGCACCATGAGTATGACCGGTGGGGCGGAAAACCTGGCCAACATACTCAACGAATTGGGCGAGAAGAGCAAAAAAGCCGGGCTCAAACTGCTCTATCACAACCATGATTTCGAATTTAAAGAAGATGCGGACGGCGTTGTCACCATCGACTACCTTCTGGAGCATACAGATCCTGCTACGGTGAATTTTCAGATGGACCTGTACTGGGTGACCAAGGCTGGAGCGGATCCGGTAGCCTATTTCGAGAAGTATCCCGGGCGCTTCAAGATCTGGCACGTAAAAGATATGGATGACCAGGGCCGGTTTGCACCCGTGGGAAACGGCTCAATCGATTTCGCCAGGATACTGGCCCAGAAAAAACTATCGGGTATGCAGTATTACATGGTGGAGCAGGACCAGACCTTCGATGGTATGAAAGCCCTGGACGCCATGAGGATAAGCCGTGCCGGGCTTCGTAAATTCGGCTTCAAGTAATTATTAACCCAGCAAGCTTTTATGTAGGGTTAATGCGGCATAGGGACGCGCCGACCGGCGCTACGGAAGAGAACCTGTTGCATAAAGAGTGCTCAGGGAGCCATTCACTGCTGACTCATCCGGGCGTAACAACTCCTCCGGTGACAGCAGCCGCGGTGCGGCCCGCAGGCGCGACACCAGGCCATGAAAATAATGAACCCGGTTCATACGCGCACCCACCGAGGTTTGTGCCGAGGGTCCCAGGGGAACAAAGTCGATGCTGCCCTCCAGTTCCGGACGGCCATTGACATAACTGCGAAAACGGCCGTTGCCGTAACTGATAGCCAGGGTTGCCCACTGTCCCAGGGGGTGAGTCAGGGTCGGATCGATCAGTGTCAGGCCCCGGTCATTTGCGAGCAGGAAGGCATCCATGTACCAGTTGCCGTCGCCGGTCAGGCGCATCTCTATCGTGATTCGGTGGCTGCTGTCCGCCGGGTCCTCGATATGGATCAGACGCGGCTCCCGGTTGCCGGGCCCGGCAGGCAGGGGCTTGACCAGAAGTTCCAGGGTGAATTCGGCGGCCGTCGCCAAGGGGTTGCCCGCTATCTGCAGCCGATCGATGTCGCCGTCAAATTCGATGGCGGAACCCCGCTCGGTGGTCACTTCTCGCGGATTCCCCTCAATCCGGACCGCATGACCGCCGATCAGATCCAGCCGATCGAAGCGCCAGTCCACCGGCTCCGTTTCCGACGCGTCGCACCAGGCGCAGCTGGCGCAAATCAACAGTACCAGGCCCCTCGATCCTTTTGAGACGAGTCTTTCGGAGAGAAGACTTGCGGATAGGAGTCTACTGAAGGTGCTCATTGGTCCTGCTCCCCGCTGCGCTGTTGTTCGAGAAAGGCCATCAGCCGTGCCATGTTGCCGAGAAAGGTGCGGATGGCGATGCCCCTGGTGGGTTGCTCTGGAAACCAGGGGGAGGTATCGGTGGCATCGCCAACCCAACTGGTGCGGTAATCCCCCTCGGCCGGTATTGGGGCGCCGGGCCCTCGGTAGGGATTGGTGTAATAACGGAAATCGCTGGGCCAGTAGCCCTGCTCATTGAGACCGGCCAACCGTTGTCGCACCTCTGATGCCGTGACCAGGGTAGTCAGGGGTTCGTTGTCGGTGCCGGGGATTCGGGCCAGGTGCGCACCGTCGACGAAATAGCGGGACAGGGGCTGGTGTTCCAGTTGATTCAGCCAGGGCCGGGTCGGCAGTTGATCGGCAGGCAGGGCTTTCAGGGCGTTATAGCGCCGGCGCAGCGTAGCGGTATCGACCCGGCCGGCGGAAGGGTAGTGGGGCACCAGGAAGGCCGGGTTGTAGTCGGTGTAATACTCGCCGTTGACCGCATTGGAGCCCCGGCGATGGACAAAGAGGGGTCGATTGCTGCCCAGCTCCACCATGCGCGGATGGGTGCGGCCATCATGGATCAGGGCGTCGGGCAGCCGCACCGAATCGAGCCAGTCCAGGGCTTCACCCAGACGGGCGATATAGCGACCATCGCCGGTCATTTCGTAAAAGTCCAGCAACAGGCCGATATTGTCGGCGGTGGCGCTAACCGATACCGATGCCGGTTCGTAACTGCGGGCCGCCGCCGGTTTCAGATCCGCCGAGTACTGCAGTGCCCAACCCGGCTGCGGTGGCGGCAATTGCAGTTTGACGAAGGCCTGCATACCCCGCTCGATGGCCTCCCGCAGGCGGCGGTGCAGGGCCGGATCGTCCAGGGTCTGATGGCACATCAACAGGAAGCGAATATTTTTGCTGGCGACATCATCGTTAAAGGTGATGTACCGGCTGTAATCGTCGTGGCCGTGGGGGGTGTAATCGCCCGCCGGGGGATAGCGCTGGGGCCAGCCGCCAATGTCGTACTGGCTGTCGAGAACGAAAGCCACGGCCCGCAGCAGGGGCTGCAGATACCGGTCGTCGTGTTTTTCCAGGTAGAGCCGTAGCAGGAACACCGACGCTTCAAAGGTGCCACCGTCATCGAAGGTGGCATTGCCGTAATAATGATGAAATTCCTCGAGGCGCCAGCCGTTGCGGCCGATGGTGTCGTACCAGTGTTTCAGGGACGCCTCACCGGCCAGGTCGAACATGTAATTCCAGCCGCCACTGGGGTGCTGACCCCGGATCAGGGCGCCCGCCACCTGCTCTGCAGCCCGGTAGTAGAACCCGTCGCCGGTGGCGTGAAAGGCGTCGAGGTAGAGGTGGCCCATGGAGGCCGTGCCCGGGGGTTGTACCCAGGCCATGGTGGCCGTGGCCTCCATTTCGCCCCAGCGACGGGAAAAATCGGGGAGGTAGTACCACAGGTAGCCGCCCTGGTAACTGACCGTCCCGGTCATAAAGCGGCTGGCCCGTTTCATGACGTTGCGCACCTGGTCCTGCAGGGGTACGGCCACAGCATTTGCCGGTTCCGGGATCGATTCCGGTGTAGTGGCAAATCCGGGTGTCGCCATCGGCAGGGAAAGAAGCAGGGAGACCATCAGGCCAAAGCCGGCAGCGACAGTGCCCTTGCGCAGGGTTCTGCCGTCCATGGTCATTGCCGGGTGTCCTGGAGTCTGGTGGTTTGCCTCGCCGTTAGATCTGCCGGTTGCGGCGACCCGGGCGGGATTTTCGAAGTCAGCCAGCCCTGATCGAGCAGCCAGTGATGCAGCAACGGGAACCATTCACTGCTGACTGTTTTATTAACCAGGCCAAAGCCGTGACCGCCGGTGGTGAAAACGTGGAGGCTGGCGGCCACGCCGTTGTCCGCCAGGGCCTCGTAAAAGCGCAGGCTGTTCTGCACTTTGACCGCGGTGTCGTCACCGGCGTGAACCAGAAAGGCCGGTGGCGTTGCCGGGCTGACCTGGCGCTCCGCCGAGAAGTATTCCAGGGTGTCCCGGCTGGCGGCATCGCCCAGCAGGTTGCTGCGGGAACGCTGGTGAGTGAGGCCATCCATCATGCTGATAACCGGGTAGGCCAGTACCAGAAAATCCGGCCGCAAAGGCTTGTTGGCCAGAAACGGCGCTGCTGGACGGTCGAAACGGGTCGCCGCAGTGGCCGCCAGGTGACCACCCGCGGAAAAGCCCATGACGCCCAGACGATCCGGGTCAACTTGCCACTGGTCGGCGCCGGCCCGTACCCTGGCGATGGCCTGCTGCAGGTCCTGCAGGGGTCCGAGGCTGCGGTCCTCCATGGTGCGGTCGTCGGGGTTCCGGTACTTGAGCACAAAGGCGGCGACACCGATGGCGTTGAAGGCCTCGGCCACTTTGTAGCCTTCCTTGGCGATGGAGACACCCCGGTAACTGCCACCGGGGCAGATGATCACCGCGGCGCCGGTTGCCAGCGCGGGATCGGGCAGATACAGGCTCAGGGTCGGTCGGCTGATGTGCATCAGGAACAGATTCGGGTCGGCCGGGTCCCGGATGGTCTCCAGGTCAGGCCCCGGCCGGGCGCCGGGAATGGGGCCGTCGTAAAGGTTGAGAACTTCAACCGCTTCGGCCCGGCCAGCACCGGGCAGAAGACCTATCCCCAGGGACAGGATCAAGATCAGGGCTCTTCGGCCTGTTTCATTTCGAACTGGTCCGGTTCGAATGGATTCGGTTCCAACGGATTCGGTTTTAAAAAGCTTCTTGAGTATCTTCATCGCCACTCTTCCTCGTCAGATGGCTATCCGTCGCCCCGGCATCGGCAGCCGCTCACCCCCGGTATTAACGTCTCTGCCACCGGCACCTGACCCGGATCAGTTTTCCAGGTCGTATTTCTTGATCACCAGGTATTTCAGATCGCCGTCGCCGACGTTGCGAATGCCGTGCTCGTGATTCGGGGGGCAGTAGAGGCTGGTGTAGGGTCCCACCACCCGGGTTTTTCCGTCCAGGTAGAATTCCGCCTTGCCTTCAAGGACAAAGAAGATTTCGTCTTCCCCGTGGCGATGGGGGGCATGGGTCGCCTGCCCGGGCCTGACCACGCTCAATTTCAGGGTGCGGCCGTCGAGATACTGCTTGTCCACAAACCAGTATTGCTCGCCGGCCCTGGTGTCCTCAGCCAGGGCCGGGTCGTAACTGTTAACCGTGTTGTCCAGGGTAAATATCCTGGCCGGATCAGCGGCTGTTGTTGCGGACAGCGTCAACGCCAGGGGTAGTATCGCCGCCAGTAAAAAAAGACGCTTTGCCTGGTGACTTTTCGTTTTTGCCTGAACTGCCAATAGATGTGTCATTGTTGTGCCATCCTGCGGTCTAAAGGTGAATATTATTAACCCGGCAAGCTTTTATGCAGGGTTAATGCGGCACATGGACGTGCCGCCATTGGCCGTAGGCCAATGCAAGCCCTTAAGATACAAGGAATTCTTAAATAAAAGAAAGTCGCACAGTTCCGCCAGTATTTTAAGGGCGCGCAACCAAATAGGCAGGAAGCCTGTTTAGTTGCCGGGTTAATAGTACTAATGGGCCCAAAAAAAAACGCCTGACCCGGGGGAGAAAGGCGCCAAAGTTTGGAGGGGGTTAAACATGATCGCTAGTACTTGTAAGTCACGCCCGGGAAGAATTGAGCATCGTTGCCGTTGATCCTGCGACTGACTTTAAAATCGGGTTCCTCTACCTGTATTGGTGTTTTCATTTTGAAGATCAGTGTTCGAAATCACCGTCTCCTGATGCGCAGGCCGCCTGTGTAAGTGCTTTTCAATGGTTCTGCTTGCCACCGGTAGCAATACAATAATACAGAATGCTACCGGTGGCAACATCTTTTTTTCAAATTCACGAATCAAATTTACGAAAAAGCCTAATAAGGGCTGGTAATAGCCTTAATTTGGCTGTCTGGAGCGGGCAGTATGCGCAGTCTCAGTCAGGCGATATTTGCCCGGCCGGGAACCGGGCTCATCGGCAGTCATGTCTGAAACCGGCGCAAAAGCCATCAGGTAGCCGCCACACCGGGCATTGGCAAGACCAGCCGAACGACAATTGGTCCGGTGAGGTCCAGGCCCGGACCCTATTGACAATTTAGGCTATGGCTATGGCTTTGGACAGGGACCAGTGGATTGCCGAATAAACAATTCGGGATGGAGCACGGTTTCCTGCTGATCAGCAAACCTGCCACCATCATTGATCAGTTTGAGCAATTTTTCGGTGGCCAGAACGGCCAGGCGTTCATTGTGCCGGTGGAACGTGGTCAGTGGCGGCAGGGACCTGGATGCCAGCGGGCTGTCATCGTACCCGGCCACCGACAACTGTTCCGGCACCCGAATCCCCAGTTGGTGGGCGGCGTGGATGACGCCGACTGCCATTTCATCGTTGGCGGCAAAGATGGCCGTGGGGGCCGGATGGCGGCGTAGCAGTTCCAGCCCGCAGCGAATGCCGGATTCGAAACTGAAATCCCCCTGTATCAGGTTGCCTTCCGCCAGGGTTATCCCGTGCCTGGACAGGCTGTCGCGGAAACCACCCAGGCGTTCGATGGTGGCCATGCGTTGGCTCGGTCCGGTGATAAAGCCGATATTGCGGTGGCCCAGGGACACCAGGTGATCGGCCAACTGGTGCATGGCCGAACGGTCTTCGGAAATCACCACCCGGGCCGGCTCGTCGATCAACTGGGCGGCTATGGATACGTAGTTGTAGTTTTCCCGGGCCAGGGTTTGCAGCAGTTCTCTGTTGGACGATATGGGCGGCAGGACAATCAGGCCATCGATCTTTGACCGGGTGACAAAACGTTTGATGGTCTGGGGCAACTTTTCATTCAGGTGGTCACAGGGATGAACCACCAGTTCGTAGCCGGCGTCGAGGCAGACACTGAGAATGCCTCGCTGGATGGCGTGGATAAACAGGGCATTGGGGTCGTCGTAGAGCAGCCCGATCAGGTAGGAGCGCCGGGTCGCCAGCCCCCGGGCCTGGGGACTGGGTTCGTAATGTAATTCCTTGATGATACGCTGAATTTCCTTGCGGGTTTCCGGGTTGACCTTGGCGGAGCCATTGAGGACTCGAGATACCGTTCGCTTGGATACGCCGGCAAGTCGAGCGACATCGCTGATGGTTGGTGTACTGCCTGTCACTTCATTCATGGTTTCGTTCCTAACTGCCAATTGCCCGGAATGGTCGAGCTTCCTTTGCCCATTTTCGGGGTTGTCTGGAATATCGCTCTGCCCGTTATCTGGTCGCCTGGTGCTGTCAGGTCAGGTCCTGTCAAAAAGGGCGTCATTTTAGCCATCTGGACCTTTTTAACCACGTTTCCGGTTTCAGGGGCGAGGCAAATAGGAATTCTAGAGTCGCTCGGTGTGGACAGGCGGCTTCTGACCGTCTAGGACCAATGAAGAGATTCATAATTCATTGCCTCTCGGTACGGGTTTATTGACAGTGCTGAGCCTGGATAATCAAAACCGCCGAAGGTGAAATGGCCGTAGCCGTCAGTACCGGGGAAGGCAAGTGCCGGAATCCCCCACGCTTTGCCGCCCAAGGTAATCTGGTTGCAATTCAGGACCAGGGTGGCCAATAGACGTATAGCAGTAATCATTTATCCTGGCTCTACAGATTATGGAATAAGCCTATGGCGGCACTGCTATTGGCACTCATTAGCCAACAGGGAACCCGACTTCATATTGACAGTCACCTGCTTTACAGGTAACGACGTGAAACTCTCCCTTTCCAATGCCACCGGTAGCAGTTAACTTTAAACCAATTCATCGATCAGGGCAAAGAAAATCGCAGTGGGCGCGTTTGAATTGGTGCGAGGAGACACAGTTTCGGGGCTAGATGCAGGCAATTTGGGAATTTGTTCACTGGTGAGGACTTTTCTGTTGGGGGCTTTTCTGGTGGGGGCTTTGCTGGTGAGGCTTTGCTGGTGAGGAATTTTCTGGCGAGGACTTCGCCGGCGAGGACTTCGCTGGTGAGTGTATCACCGGTTAGAACATCGCTGGTGACTAACAGCCGGGATACGGCGACAGACCTGTCGGCGACAGGAAACCCTGATAAGTCACAATAGCCTGAAGTCTGAAAGCAGGGGAGAAAGAGAACTGGAGAGAAAGTAGAGCTGGAGAGAAAGAGAGTAATTGCAGTATCTGATTACTTGATATTGGAAAGCCATCGATCGGCTCAACAGGCTGTTCCGCGTTGCTGCGGTGCCGCCAGCGATCTCTGGTTGCGCCGGGTTGGACAGCCAATCTCAAACAATCAGGCTTGAAAAAAACGACAGGTATCGGTATGAAGGGTGAACTCCGGGCGATCTGGCGGGAAAGGTTGCGCGCTGTGGAAAATGTGGAAAACAGGTTCACATTGGCCGTGGCCGGAAACTGCGTCTATTCTTCCACTAAATACTAAGGAACCTCTCTTCCACTACAAGGAACCTCTGATTAATTTGTCCTGGCGAGGAATGAAGTGACGTGGCAATCCAAAAAAGATCTGCGATTCAGTTAATTGAATTTCTCGGCTTTGGCTTCCTGCGTCGCCCTACTACCTGCGTCCGTGCAGGCATCGGCTTTGGCTTCCTGCGTCGCCCTACTACCTGCATCCATGCAGGCATCGGCTTTGGCTTCCTGCGTCGCCCTACTACCTGCATCCATGCAGGCATTCGCTACACTGAGCCTGCTCCGCGAGTGAAACGAGTGCCGTGGGTACGTAATGACATCAGTTTGCCAATTTTCAGAGGTACCCACGTAGAGACAACATCTGACAAACTGCACGCACACTGGGGAATATTATGAATGTGACACAATTTGCCGAGCGACTGAGCCATCTGGTTCGTGAACTTGAATTCGGACCTCTGCCCGGACCGCAGGGCGAGGAGCGCTACGCCGCCATGGAGGAAGAATTTGAAACCCTGACTGCAAACCGAAAACTCATCGGTGAGTTGGTGAATGGGTTTATTGCCGGGGAGTCCCGGTCAAACACCACAAATGGTCCCGAAGTCGCCGCGGGTAGCTGAAGGGTATCAGCAGGATTTCCTGAAAAATGGCGGAGTCAGTCTTTGAACAAGTCGGTGTTCACCTTTTACCAACCGGTTTTGCGTCCGATGCCGGCAAACCACTGAAACTCGCAAACCCTTTATGCTCGCCAATCTCGGATGCTGGCAATCCCCTAATGCTCGCAAACCTTTTATGCTTGCAAACTTCGGATGCTCGAAAATTAGTTCAATAATTAGAACTGCCTACTGGTTTGTTATTGACCAGCTTTTACGGGTTACCGGTCATGGTAGCCAAAACTCCTGGATTCAGTGGGTACGGCAGCAGAAGTGAAACCGGATATGCCCGTTAAGAATGGCAGCCAACTGTAGGGCCTGATCGAGGTCACTTTGAAATTTTGTGGCACCCGGGTGAAATTGTCCTTGCATAATGCCACCGGTGGCATTAAACTTTGCTTCAATTCATCGGCAGTGGCAATTAAAAAATCCGGGCTATCACATTTTTCCAGCCGGGCAGCACTAATCTCGATGAATACAGATGACCGGGCAGTCCCGCCCGGATAAAAAAGTGCTGGAGACCGGCAATAAAAGCGGTCCCAGGGCAACAGTTACAGGCCATCAGTGACAGGCCTTCAGTTACAGGGGTAAAGAATCAATGTCAGCAATCGCGACAGTCTTTCACGCAGACGTTATCGAGCAAGCAGGGGCAACCAGGGCCGGGCGCGGACCGGGTTGCTCATATATGACCCGCCTTTTGTACCGGCTTGCGGCTCTGACAGCCGGTTTTCTTGTGGTGCTGGTGGCCGGTAGTGCCCCGCCATCGTTCGCAGACACCGGCAGTAAAGATGGCCAGATAACCGTTTTTCTGGCGGGTGATTCGACCATGGCGGAGAAACTGCCGGAGAAAAGACCGGAAACCGGTTGGGGTGAATTTTTGCAGTCGAAGTTCGACCCCGGCAAGGTAAGGATTGAAAATCACGCACAGAACGGCCGCAGCACCCGTACCTTTATCGGGGAGGGCCGCTGGCAGGCGCTGGTCGATCAGGTAAAGCCCGGGGATTACGTTTTTATCCAGTTTGGCCACAACGACGAGAGTCCCGAGAAAGTCGATCGCTACACGCCGCCAGCACAATTCAGCGCCAATCTGGCGCGATTCGTCACCGACGTCCGCGCCAAGAGTGGCACGCCGGTGTTAATGACGCCGGTCATGCGCCGCCGTTTTGATGACGAAGGCCAGTTTTACGACGTTCACGGCATTTACCCGGACCTGACCAGGGCCGTGGCAGCGGACCTGGACGTGGCACTGATCGACATGCATCGCAAGAGCGAAGCATTGCTGCGCCGGCTTGGCCCCGAGCAAACGAAAGCGTTGTTCCTGATCCTGGCCCCCGGCGAGAATCCGAATTATCCCGATGGCGTCGATGACAACACCCATTTCTCACCCCTGGGCGCCGGCCTGATGGCTGACCTCGCCGTCGACGGCATACGTGAGCTGAATCTGGATCTTGCCGGTTTGCTGCTGGAGCGTCCGGCATCGAGCCGTTTAGACGCGACTTTTTCGGAGCGCAGTTCGCAGCCGGACAGCCACATCAGTGTCGCTGCCGGTGACCTGTTGTCCCGTAACCGTCAATTTGTGGCCCGGAGCCACTGAACTCAAGGACCTTTAAGAACAAGGGGATAGCACCATGGCAAATTTGACTCGACGACAATTTACAGCGGCCCTGGTAGGTGGCCTGGGTGCCACGGCCCTGTCTGCCCTGACAGGATGCCGATTGGGAACTGAAGCAGGTGAACTGACAGCCGCCAAACCCTCCGGTGCAGCTGTGAGGTCCGGTGTTGACTGGTCCATGGCCGCCGATATCCGCCGGGCCATCAGTCTGCCCCGGATTCCGCCCAATGACTTTATCCTCACCGATTTTGGCGCCATGGGCGATGGCCTGACCGACTGTACCGAGGCATTCAGAAAGGCAATTGCGGCCTGCACCGCCCAGGGTGGCGGCAGGGTCGTGGTACCGGCGGGCGTCTATGCCACCGGCGCCATACACCTCGACGCCAATATCGAACTGCATGTTCAGGAGGGCGCCCGTATCGCCTTTAGTACCGACCCGAAAAAATATCTGCCCGCGGTCTTCACCCGCTGGGAGGGCATGGAAATGATGGGCTACTCACCGCTGATCTATGCCCATGGCGTCGAAAACGTCGCCGTTACCGGCATGGGTATTCTCGACGGTGGCGCTGATGAAGGTACCTGGTGGCCCTGGAAAGGCGATGCCAACAGTCGGCACTGGTCGCTGATCGAAGGCGAAGACCAGGCAGCAGCGCGTCGGTCCCTGGAACGCGACGCCGATGCCAATCTGCCGCCGTCGCAACGAATGTATGCCGAAGGCTCCTGGCTGCGGCCTTCCTTTATCCAGTTTTACTCCTGTAAAAACGTCCTGATTGAAGGGGTAACGCTGATCAATTCCCCGTTCTGGCTGCTGCATCCGGTGCTCAGTGAGAACGTCACGGTGCGCGGGGTCACCTGCCACAGCCATGGCCCCAACAACGATGGCTGTGACCCGGAGTCCTGCCGCAATGTGCTGATCGAGGACTGTCTGTTTGACACCGGCGACGACTGTATCGCCATCAAGTCCGGCCGCAATGCCGATGGCCGGCGGGTCAATGTGCCCAGCGAAAATATCGTCGTGGCCAACTGCAGAATGGCGGATGGGCACGGTGGTGTGGTACTTGGCAGCGAAATATCCGGCGGTGTGCGCAATGTTTTTGTCGAGAATTGCGAGATGAGCAGCGAACACCTGGAGCGGGCCATCAGGATCAAGACCAACTCAGTGCGCGGCGGTGTGATTGAAAATTTCTATGTGCGCGACCTCCGCATTGGCCAGGTCCAGGATGCTGTGGTGGTGAACTTTTATTATGAGGAAGGGGATGCCGGCGATTTCCTGCCGGTGGTCCGGAATATTCACCTGGACAATATCCGGTGTCAGCAGGCCCGGCGAGCCTTTTATATTCGCGGCTACCAGCGGTCGCCGGTACAGGGTTTGACAGTCACCAATTCCAGCTTCGAACAAGTGGCTGAAGCCAGCGTCATTGAACACCTGGATGGTGGTCTGGCACGCCATGTCAACGTCAACGGCAAACAGTTCAGTTTTAAAGGGTAATCAAAATTATGAAAACGAAATCGAGGTTGAGACTTTTTATCTGGCTGTTGTTGCCGGTGGCTGTACTGCTATCCGGTTGCCAGCAGCAACAGGACGTGATTGAACTCAAGATCGGGCACGCCCTGGATACCAACTCCGTGGTGCATCGGGCCATGGTCCACATGGCGGAGCGGCTGGCCGACTATTCCGGCGGCACCATGAAAATCGACATCTATCCCAGCAGCCAGTTGGGCTCCGAGCGGGAACTGATCGAACTGCTGCAAATCGGCAGTCTGGCCATGACCAAGGTATCGACCAGTCCAATGGAGGGTTTTGTCCCGGTAATGAAGGTGTTCAGTGTGCCCTTCATTTTTCGCGACAATGAACATTTATGGGACGTGCTCAATTCCGATATTGGCAAGTCGCTTCTGGATGCGCCACTGAAAGTCCGACTCAAGGGTCTCGGCTACTATGACGCCGGCAGCCGCAGCTTTTATTCGACGAAAAAGCCTTTCCTTTCTCCCGATGATCTGACGGGCATGAAAATCCGCGTGCAAAAAAGCCAGACCTCGGTACAGATGATTGCCGCCCTCGGTGGTGCTGCCACGCCCATTTCCTGGGGCGAGCTTTACACTGCCCTGCAACAGGGTGTGGTCGACGGCGCCGAGAACAATCCACCCAGCTTCTACCTGTCCCGCCACTACGAAGTCTGCAAGTATTACGTGCTCGACGAACACACGGCAGTGCCGGACCTGTTGCTCATGAGCCAGCATATCTGGGATTCCCTGAACAGCCAGCAACAGCAATGGCTGCAGCAGGCCGTCGATGATTCGATTGCGTTCCAGCGGCAGCTCTGGGAGGTGGATACTGCCAACGCCTTGCGTGAACTGGAGGCCAACGGGGTGCAAATCATTAAACCCGACAAGCAGCCGTTTATCGACGCGGTGGCGGAAATGAAACAGCAATACGTCGGTACCGAGGTCGGGGACATTATTAACGCCATTGAGAATTTTGGGAGATGACCATGAACAGGATTGCAACAATGCTCGATAGAATTCTGAAAAACGCCATGATCCTGCTGATGGCCGCCATGGTGGCAGCCGTGACCTGGCAGGTCCTGTCCCGCTACCTGGTCGGTTCTCCCAGCAACTGGACTGAAGAAGTGGCCCGCTTCCTGCTGATTTGGATTGGCTTGCTTGGCGGTGCCTGGGCTTACCGCGCCCGCATGCACCTGGGCCTGGACCTGCTGGCCCAGAAACTGGATGGCGTTGGCCGCAAGCGCCTGCAAACGTTATCCGACGTACTTGTCATTCTGTTTGCATTGACGGTTCTGGTCGGCGGCGGCGCCATGCTGATGCAGCTGGCGTACGAACTGAACCAAACCACGGCGGCCCTCGGCATCAAGGTCTCCTGGATCTATTCAGTGATTCCCATCACCGGTATGTTGATGGTTTTTTACGGTGTCAATTCCCTGGTTGGCGGCGACGAGTTGCCCAGCCATCACGACGAACTCGAAGTTTCCGGAGACTGACCCATGTCAATTATTGTTCTTATTCTGAGCTTTGCCCTGCTGCTGGCCCTGGGTATACCGGTTGCTTTCGCTATCGGTATTTCGACCCTGCTGACCATGCTCTTTTCAATCGATACGCTGCCCGCTCTGACCACAGTGGCCCAGCGAATGGCCGGTGGCCTGGACAGCTTCAGCCTGCTGGCCATTCCGCTTTTTGTCCTGTCCGGTCAACTGATGGGGCAGGGCGGTATTGCCCGGCGACTGATCGAATTCGCCAAGGCCCTGGTGGGCATGTTGCCCGGTGGCATGGCATTCGTGAATGTCATTTCCTGTACCCTGTTTGGTGCCATATCCGGTTCAGCGGTGGCCGCCACCTCGGCCATCGGCAGCTTTATGGTGCCGGCCATGAACAAGGAGGGTTATCCCAAGGAATTTAACGCCGCTTTGACTGCGACCTCGGCGACCACCGGCCTGCTGATTCCCCCCAGCAATATCCTGATTGTCTACGCGGTGGCCAGTGGCGGCGTGTCCATCGCCGCGCTTTTTATCGCGGGCTACCTGCCCGGGATTCTGCTGGCGCTGGGCTTGATGGTGGTTAGCGCCGTCTATGCCAGGATTTACAAATTTCCCGCCGGAGAGCGGGTGGGGCTGGCGGAAATCATGCGCAAGACCCTGGCGGCGCTGCCCAGCCTGTTTCTGATCATTCTGGTCATCGGTGGCATCATCGGCGGCATATTTACCGCCACCGAGGCTGGCGCTATCGCTGTCCTCTACGCTTTGGGCCTTTCGGTATTTATCTACCGGGAAGTGCCGTTATCCAGTCTGCCCGACATATTCCTGCGTTCGGCTGAAACTACCGCCATTGTCATGTTGTTGATCGCCACCTCCATGGCCATGTCCTGGGTGCTGGCTTATGAAAACATTCCCCAGATTGTCGCTTCCGGGCTGCTGGAACTGAGTGACAACCCGCTGGTGATCCTGCTGCTGATCAATATCGTGTTGCTGATGGTGGGTGCTTTTATGGATATGACGCCGGCGGTACTGATCTTTACTCCGATATTCCTGCCGGTGGCGGTGGCCCTGGATATGTCGCCACTGCACTTTGGCATCATGATGGTGCTCAATCTCTCGATTGGCCTCTGCACACCGCCGGTGGGTACGGTTCTGTTCGTGGCCTGCGCCATCGGCCGGACCACCATTCACAATATCGTGCGGCCTCTGCTGCCGATGTATGTGGCCATGTTTGCAGCCCTGGTGCTGGTCACCTATGTGCCGGCCATCAGTGAAGGCCTGCCGCGATTCTTTGGCCTGATTGACTAGGGGGATTGATCAAATGACTGCTTCAAAATCTGCTTTCGACAGTCCGGTGACCGGCAAGATCGCGACGATCGGCGAGTGCATGCTGGAACTTTCCGCGGATAACCGGCCAGTGAGTTCCGGCGCCCGGGCGATGAACCTCCTATTTGGTGGCGACACCCTCAATACCGCGGTTTACATGGCTCGCCTGGGAACGCCGGTGAGTTTTGTCACCGCCCTGGGAGACGACAGCTACAGCGACTGGATGATCGATCAATGGCGTCGGGAAGGCGTCGATTGCCAATTGGTGCGCCGCTGTCCGGACCGCCTGCCGGGCCTGTACATGATCGAGACTGACGCCGAAGGTGAACGCCGGTTCTATTACTGGCGCGACCAGGCCCCGGCCCGGAACCTGTTTGACGAGGAATCGGCCGCCGATGCCCTGTTTGCCCAACTGAGGACCTTTGGCTGGCTGTACCTTTCCGGAATCACCCTGTCCCTGTTTGCGGAGCCGGCACTGGAAAGGCTGTTCGGATTTCTGGCGGAATATCGACGGGGTGGCGGCCGGGTGATCTACGACGGCAATTTCCGGCCTAAACGCTGGCCCGATACCCGGCGGGCACAAGCAGTTTACGACCGTATGCTGGCCAATACCGACACCGCCCTGCCCACCTTTGACGACGAGCAGATGCTCTATGGCGATTCGAAGCCGGAGCAGACCCTGGCCAGGTTGCAAAAAGCCGGGGTGACCGAGGCCGTGGTCAAGATGGGGGCGGCCGGCTGCCTGGTGCTGAGTGGCGATAACACGACGTTTGTTGCCAGCCAGCGCGTCGAGCAGGTGGTGGATACCACCTCCGCCGGTGACTCCTTTAACGGCGGTTATGTCGCCGCCCGGCTCGCCGGGATGGATCCGGACCGGGCCGCGGGCCTTGGCCACCAGCTGGCGGCGACGGTAATCCAGCACCGGGGCGCCATTATTGATCCACGGGCCATGGCGTCGATCCGGATACAGGGACAGGGTGGTTCCGGAACCGAATCCACGGGTGAGAGCTGATCGGGTTCCCCTGTGAACGGCGAGTGCCGCCCCGGCCACAACGCTGTGGCGGCAGACAGTTTACACACAATATTGAAATGGTAGCGCACAATCATGCAGACAATACTGTTACATCCCAACGACAATGTCGCCATCGCTCATGGGCCCCTGAAAAAGGGTACCCTGGTACACAACCTCGGCGGCTTTGAATTGCTTAACGACGTGCCGGCCCTGCACAAGATTGCGGTCACTGCCATCGCCAACGGCGAGGTAATCCGCAAATTCAACCAGCAGATCGGTATCGCCACCGCCGATATCCAGCCGGGTGAGCACGTCCATTCCCATAACTGTCAGGCGATCCTGACCGGTGAGCATACAGAGGAAGCTTCCTCACCTGCAGTCGCTGCCAAATCGGCAGCACCCCGGGAGCCGGCGCAGTTTATGGGTTACCAGCGCGCCAACGGCGAGGTCGGCACCCGCAACTTTATTGGCATTATCACCACCGTTAATTGCTCGGCCACTGTGTCCCACAAGATTGCCCAGGCCTGCAACAACCAGGACCTGTCGGGTCACTGGGAAAATGTCGACGGTGTTGTTGCCCTGTCTCACAAGACCGGTTGCGGCATGCGCAATGCCGGTGACGGGTACGAAGCCCTGACCCGCACCATCAACGGTTATATCACTCACCCCAACTTCGGCGGCATTCTGGTGATCGGCCTCGGTTGCGAGGTGATGCAATTGAGCCATGTGATGGCCGCCAATGGCCTGGAGGAAGGTTCACTGCTGCGCACACTGTTGATTCAGGAGAGTGGTGGTACCGCCAAAACCATAGCCAGGGGATTGGAGATGGTGCGTGAGATGTTGCCAGTGGTAAACCAGGCGAAGAGAACGCCTCAACCTGCCAGCAAATTGAAGCTGGCACTACAGTGCGG
>QJWQ01000181.1 GCA_003235325.1 Gammaproteobacteria bacterium
GCCGGGTTAATAAAACCAATCGACATCGATCTGTTGCGGATTATTGTTTCGGCCAGATCGACTTCAGATCGTAACCGACTGCCTTTTTCAGCACGACAGACTTGTCAGTATCCAGACTGACCTGGGTGTAGGGACCAACCGGGAAAATCTGCGAGGAAAACACAGTCTCGCCCCCGTTGACAAAAACTTCGATGATCGAGTGATCCACATACACGTGCAGTGAAACCTGAGCGAGGTCCCCCGCTATCGGCGCAGTCGCCAGCTTCGGAATCGCCGGGGCGAAATCCATAATCCCGGACTTGCTTCGGTCGAGACTGTAGATGCCGGCGGCCTTGTCTATGGTAAACACCGTCTCATGTCCGGAGTCGTTGGCAAATGTCAGGGCAATGGTCTGCGCCTTACCCGTATCCAGTTGCAAATCGAGTTCCATCAGGGTGCTGTCGATCTCCAGTTTTTTATCCAGATCCACGGACTTTTTCACCGCCAGATTGGTCACCGCTGTCTCGTCCTTGCGCAGGCTGTGTAATTCCTCAATGGGTGCGGATTTCAGCCGGTAACCACCCTGTTTTTTCACCAGGGTCAGGGATCTGGGCAGGGTTGTAATACTGCGCCAGCGCTCAGTGGGAATATCGTTGGCGTAGAGCCAGTTGTTTGCCCAGCCGATAAACAGGGTTCGCCCGTCTTCCTTCGGTATGTTCGACCAGGTGACTCCGGCGTAGTTGTCTGTGCCATAGTCCATCCACAGGGTGTGCTCGATATAGGGCACAGCGGGCTGGTCGGCAAAGACAATGTTGTCGATACTGATATTGGACCAGGGAACGGAATCCTGGTCGACCAACCTGAGTTTTGCCTTTTTGCCTTTCAAGTCGGAAACGTCCCAACTGGCGACATTCAGGCCCTTGGTGCTCTCACCTTTCTGTTCCCGGACAACTTGCCCATCGACCAGCAGTTCCAGTCTGTTGTTGGATGGGAAGCCGCTACCGCCTATGTAGAAGTTGATATAGGGCTGTTCAATGGTAAATTCCGGAGATTCCGCTGACCCGGTGGGGACGTCACCGTCCTTACCTGACGACAACATTTTGTGACCCATCGCCTTGTAACTGAAATGGGTGGTGGGGACATCGACCACAGCGATGGCTTCACCCGATATCGTCCATTCACTTTCGCCTTCAAAATTCTCGAAAACCTCACCCGCAGGAAATACCGCCTCAACGCGCTGTAGTTCTTTCTGCAGGGTCTCGTCCAGCGTAAAACTCTTGCCGTCGAAATCACCGACAAAATACTGGGTGGTGGAACCACCTGAGGGAGCGCCGGGATGAATACTGACCAACAACACCCACTTGCTTTCATCCGTACCCTCGACTTTCACCCTGATCAGATCCGGGCATTCCCACACCCCCCCGTGGGTGCCACTGTCCAGACCGAAATCGCTTTCGTGCACCCAGTCGATAAGATTTTTCGAGGAATAAATGCCGATATGGGACTGTACAGCCAGGGCCATCACCCATTTCTGTTTCGGTTCGTACCAGAACACCTTGGGATCGCGGAAATCGGCGATACCGGGATTTTTCAGTACCGGATTACCCTCGTATTTGGTCCAGTTGCGGCCATTGTCGAGACTGTAGGCGATGCCCTGATTCTGGTGGTCAATGTACTGATCACCCATCCCCCACCGGTAAAGATTCTCCCGCAGATGATCGTGGTAGGTGAAAATGGCCACCAGCGGCGGGTTTTCTGCGGTGCCGAGACCGGAGCTATTGTTGACATCGGCAACGGCGCTACCGGAAAAGATGGTGCCATGCCTGTCGGGATAAAGGCCTACCGGCATCTGCTGCCAGTGCACCATATCCTTGCTCACCGTATGCCCCCAGTGCATGGGTCCCCACTTGTTGGCATAGGGGTTGTACTGGTAGAACAGGTGGTACTCTCCGTTATGGAACACCATGCCATTCGGGTCATTCATCCACTGCTGCAAAGGGGAAAAATGAAACTGGGGCCGAAAGGGCTCCTGATACAAAGGCTCGGCGGCTGCTGGTTGAACAAGACAGAGAAAAGCCGAAGCCAGGACTATTGTTTTTACTGTTTTCATAACTGCTCCAATCCAGTTGAATATTTATTATTTTCCCCACCCCGGTTTTTCACGGGGTAAATTCCACACCGGTTACTGAGACAATAAAGGCTGCACAACTGTTCCCACTATTCACCTATTCCTGACGGGGTTTACTTGCCCTGAGCAACAACTGTGGGAATGGATATCGGAGAAAATCGGCCGTCATCTGGATGAGTAAGCCCGGTGGAAAAGAACCCCGGTACTTGCCGTTGTAGGGGAAAACGGCAAGTACCGGGGTCGAATGGTTGCTCCGATCAGTCCGATCGAATTATTGCGCTCAATCAGTATCCGGGATTCTGCTCATACAAACCGCCACTCAGATTGATTTGCGGCTGCGGTATCGGCAGGTACTCGTGCTTGTTCTTGGTGAAGTGACCTGCATTCAGGTAGGTCTTTCTGATTTTCTCTTTATCCAGATAGTCGTTGATGGTCTCGGCGGCAATACCCCAGCGCACCAGATCAAAGAAACGATGGCCTTCCAGGCCGAGTTCAATACGCCGCTCGAATTGCAGGGCTTTCAGCGCCGCAGCCTGATCAACCCAGGGAGCGTCGTAGGTGCCGACACTATAGTCGTAGAGTCCGCTCAAGCGGGAAAGGCTCGCCGCCGAGCCGGCGCGGGTGCGTATCTGGTTGATAATTGCCCGGGCTTCCTCCAGATCACCGGGGCCATTGAGCTGAATCAGCGCCTCGGCTTTCCACAACAGAACATCCGCATAGCGAATCAGGATTGTATTCATGGACGAGCCGGTAAAGGGCTTGAAGTCAGGCAAACCGAATTTCAACAGACAGCCGCAGTTCGGATGCTCCAGTTCCTTCTGGGAAACAAAATTACCGTACTGGCCCGGCGCCCTTGCCCAGCCATCGCCGGCATGAATGTTGGGGTCACCGGGGTCATTCGGATCACCCACATACTTGAAGGGCTGTCCCTCTCGCACCACGGTGTGCTCCAGCCGGGGATCAACGGTGTCGCCGAGTTGCGCCACATCGGGATCCCCGGCAGTCGGATTACCATTGAACGTGTCCAAAAGCGGCAGACCACCGGCGTCCACGCGGAAGGCGTTGACAAAATTTTCCGTCGGCACATGGAAACCGCAGCAACCGTAGAAACCGGAGCCGCCGAGGTCGGACTGCATGCCGCTCAGTACCGTGCCATAGGAACCCTTGCCATCAAAGGTGCCATCATCCTGGGAGCGCTGTATGGCAAACACAGACTCCGGGCTGTTGTCCCCAATCTGCAGGAAGTTCAGTGCATAGTCATCGTTAAGTGCATACTGTTCCGAATCCTGAATTTCCTGCACCAGGCTGACCACTTCCTCCAGCTTGCTGCTGTCGATTCCGGTGACATTGTGGTTTTCGTCCTGTACATAAGCCTGGAACAACAGGGTTTTTGCCAGAAACGCCTTCGCATTCAGAGCATTGGCTCGTCCCTTGTCTTCATCGGTATCAGGCAGATTTTCCGCCGCATAACGAAAATCGGCGGCTATCCTGTCCCACAACTGCTGGTCGGTCAGCGCCCGGTTGGAGATGGTGAGCGCGTCTTCAGGCAAGACACTTTCGTCAATAAACGGGATGTTTTTGAAATGGATTTTCAGCCGGAAATACCACCAACCGCGCAGGAATCGCATTTCCGCAATGCGGCGGTCCTTCAGTGGAAAATCCGTCGCGGACACCTCGGTGAGTTTCCGAATGGCCACGTTCGCACGTCCGATCCATTCGTAGCTTCTGAACCATTTCATATCCCAGATTACTTCCGGGCCCTGAGTACAGCTAGGGTCCAGCGGTGCGTGCAACTGCAGTTGTTCGATACATCCCACATCGGAACTGCCGTTGCCGCCCTTGTGGGCGTCACCAGCCTGTACATTACCTGTACCCCAGGGCATGTGGGAATCCGGATAAATGTCATTGCCCAACGTCGCATAGGCCGCAATGACAAAGCCCTCCATATTGTCCGCCGTTGTTATTTGCGACTCCTCCAGAACCGCCTGAGGTTTGGTATCAAGATCTTTTGTGCTCCCACTACAACCTGCAAGCCCAGCCGAAGCCAGCAACAGTGGCACTATGTACTTAATTTTTGATTTCATTTTTAAACCCCTAAACCCTAAATGGTTTGAAAACTGTTGAATTCACTGAGTGATGGACCATTAAAAGGTGATGTCAAATCCCACGGTAAACCTTTTTGGCACCGGGAACCTGACACTTGGCACCTCGGGGTCGTCCACTACCGTATCCTCGGGTGTCCAGGTCCAGAGATTGGAACCCTGTAGATAGATCCGGGCTGTCTCTGCCCGCAGGGCATTCAAAAAGGACTCCGGCAGGGTGTAACCGATAGTCAAGGTACGCAGCTTCAGGTAGTCGGCCTTTTCGTAGTAATACGAGGAGTTGCGCGCTTCCTGGTTGGGGTCGACTCGGGACAGGGCCGGAATATCCGACTGATTTTCAGGTGTCCAGGCATCAAATACCCGGTCGCCGTAGTTGGAGCCCGCATTCAGGGAAACGAAGTCGGTAAAGAAGCGCCAGTCATTACGAACATCGCCGCCGGCTACACCCTGCCAGAACATGGTGAAATCCCAATTGCCCCAGACGGCATTGATATTCAGACCATAGGTGTAATCGTTATCCGTGGTAGTAAAGAAGATCTGGTCGTTGGCGTCGACCGTACCGTCTCCATTGACATCCTGGTAGCGGATTCGACCCGGAGCAGCGCCGATCTGGCTCGCGTGGGCATCGACCTCAGCCTGGCTCTGGAAGATACCGTCGGCTATCAGGCCGAACTGGGCATTGATGGATTCGCCGAGGATAGTGATGTCCTGGCCATTGCCCGGAAACGAATTCACTACATCCGAGGGCAGTTCCTTGACCTCATTTTCCGATTTGGAAAGGTTGAAAGCGATATCAAGATCAAAGCCGGAGTCTCCCATCTCCACGTAGGAATCGTATCCCAATACCAGTTCCCAACCGGTGTTCTCGATGGTACCGCCATTGACATACCTCTGCGCACCCTCACCCGCAACAGCCAGGGGCGTGGTCTGGGTAATGATGTCGCTGGTCTCCTTGGTGTACCAGTCGATACTGCCGTAGACCTTGTCCTCCCAGACGGTAAAATCCAGACCGACGTTGGTCTGTTCAGATGTTTCCCACTGCAATTGCGGGTTGCCGAGTTGCTCCTGTACATAACCGGATGGCAGCGCGCCGCCATTGGCACCGGAGATATCGTAGGCGGTACCTTCGTCGCGCGTATCGTCAAAGATGGAACGGGTCGCGTATTTGGGCAGGAAATAAGTAACCGCTCCGGTGGACGGGAACTCCTGGTTACCGGTTTCACCCCAGCTGACCCGCAGCTTCAACTCGTTGATAAATTCGAAATCGAACCAGTCTTCGTCGGAAATCCGCCAACCGGCTGATGCTGCCGGGAAGTTACCCCACTGGCTTCCTTCACCGAACCGGGAAGAGCCGTCCCGGCGCATCAGGGCCGAGAGAAGGTACTTGCCGGCATAGTCGTAGTCTATCTTGGCAAAGAAGCCCTTCATGCGCCATTCATCCCCGGTACCCCCCACCAGCGGAGACCCGGTACCCACACCGAGATAGGCGAAATTGTAATCCTGGATCGCGAAGTCGGTGATTTGTCCGAAAAAGTTTTCGCTGGTGTAGTCGATTGATTCATGACCAAGGAGGAAGGTAAAAGTGTTCTGGTCGTTCATGTACCACTTGTACTGGACCGTATTTGACCAGACCACGCCCTTCTCCCAGAACTCTGAATTGCGCACATCGTCACCAAAGCCGATGCTTCCGGCCTGGGACTCCTGGTTGAAAATCCGGGAAACGATCTGGGTGTAATCGACACCGAGCAGAGTTCTCAGGGTCAGATCCTCGATGGGCTCGTACTCTGCAAATATATTGCCGAGAAACTTGTTGGTGCGGAAAAAATTGTCCTTGTTCAGCTCAATCTTGCGCACCGGGTTGTCGCGGTCGGTGATGCCGCCGGTGGGACCGCCCCAGCCGACACCATCGACAGTGTGAATCGGTACAATGGATTGCTGTTCTATGGACAGGGCCAGCAGCGGGTTGTTGCCGGAATCGACAATGGAGTTGACCAGCGCCTCTTCCTGCCAGGTGGCGGTCATGTTTTCACCGAAGCGCACTTTGCCGTCCGCCATTTCGTGGTCGGAATTCAGGCGCAGGGTTAACCTTTTGAAGTTTGACCCGTCAATCACACCCTCGGCATTGTAGTAACCGGCGGAGCCGTAAAACCTCGACTGTTCGTTGCCGCTGGAGAAGGAAAGATTCACATCGTCAATAACGGCGGTTCGGGTTATCTCATCGAACCAGCTGGTGTCCGCAGCCTGCATGGTCCTGTCGCTGTCGATGAAGTTGAACTTGTTCTCGGAGCCGGAGCAGCGGAAATCGGAGCCATCATTGGTGTAAACACCGAAGGAAATACAGTTAAGCTGGGGACTGCCAAAATCGTTGTTCCAGTCGTAGTAGTAGAGCGGGCTGACATCATTGGGATCGGTGCCGTCGTTGATGGCGGCCTGAAACAGAGCCCTGGCCCGTTGCTCGGTATTCAGGGGATTGACGCCAAAGGAAAAATCCTCATAGGTCCTGTTGGCTTTGAAATTGAATTCGAGACCGTCGCTGATCCCCTTTTTGGTGGTGATAATCAGCACACCGTTAGCGGCCCGGGCCCCGTATATACTGGCCGACGCCGCATCGCGCAACACCTGCACCGATTCAATATCATTCGAGTTCAGACGCTCCAATCCGGACAGGCTTGGCACACCATCGATAACGAAAAGCGGGTCGTTGAAACCCAGCGGCCCGAGCCCCTGACCCCGAATACGTATGGTGGCTGCTGAACTCGGATTACCGGAAGTGGTAATCTGCACGCCGGGGATTTTACCCTGCAGATTCTGCACCACGTTGCCCGCCGGTTTGTCCGCGATAGCGCCAATATCTACCGACGCAACAGCACCGGTCAAATCCTTCTTGGACTGTGTCGAATAACCTGTTACAACCACTTCCTCGATTGGACCCGCCTCTTCATCAGCTGCTGTTGCTGCCTGGACCATAAAGGCGCTGGCAGAACACACTAAAGTCGTTAACAACGTTTGTGTTCTTTTCATGATTATGTAGCCCTCACTTTTTTTGAATATGAAAAGCATGGATTTTTATGGAATATTTTTGGCACAAATAGGCCGTTCCCTGCAATCACTTTTACAGAGGTGGAGATGAAGATATCGGCCTTTTTTAATATGAAAAATAATTCAGAAAATGAATAAAAACCCCCGTCTGCTTGCAGCCCTGTATTATTATTCGTGCAGCAAAATGACTAATGCATCATACCGCACCAGTAGTAATTCTCTTTTTCCACAAATTCGACGAATCCCTTGAAAAGCTCTGTTTTTTATCTGCCTTTCATAAAAGGCTATGAACTCTAAAGGCTAAGGGCTCTAAAGGCCCCAACTAATTCAAGCGATCACTGGTTCTTTATATTAATCATTTCGAAATCTTTTCCTGACTTGCCCAGGACCGTTTTAGTCCTCCAGCATCGGGCCCAACAC
The DNA here is from genome assembly GCA_003235325.1 of Gammaproteobacteria bacterium. Taxonomy (GTDB): domain Bacteria; phylum Pseudomonadota; class Gammaproteobacteria; order Pseudomonadales; family Porticoccaceae; genus SZUA-272. Next base: position 7,669 of record QJWQ01000181.1, read on the forward strand.
CCGGAAAGTTCACTCGTCAGCTCAGATTTTTTCGTCGGACCTCAGCGTCATATACCCGTGCAACAACCAGTAACTTTGGTCAGCCGGTGCCCTTTATTGCTTTTATTTACCTTATATTTTTCCCTTTATTTTCTTTATTTTCTTGGTTTCAACATCCCGGTTTGTGAACAACTCACTCCTCGATGTCGTCTAACTATAGTCACAACCACAGGTATTGATCAAATTTTTTCTTCTTTATCTTGGTCTTTATCTTTATCTTTCTGACATCCGTTCCGCTTTTTCGATGTCGAATCTGCCATCCGCTGGCAACGTTGATAATGCTACTCTCGGGGATTTGCAATGTCAAACGTGAGTCATTAGACTTCAGGGCCTGCGTCCGGCCGAGCCGGTCAGTCATGGCGGACCGCCGGAATGATGATAAATACATTATTTTTCAAAAAGTTACGGCGCCATTCAGCTTCAATCCTGACTCCGGAATGGTCCTGCAACACAGTGGGTTTCTCTCGACATCCGTCCCAACCTTTGACAGGTCAGTAGGACGAAGGAGGGTAACAGGTAACTGACGTCATACCCTAACGGCTATTGCCACGCAAATGACAATGGCGGGGGATAGCTGAAAACGAATCGTCAGCCGCCCCTTGACAGCGGCTATCGTCCTTGATTTCGTCCCTGATTGGAGTGACAATCTGGCGTTCAATCCGACATGAAACACCAGAACAGGGTGTCAAAAATAAGAAAAAATAAATTACAGAATGCGTCCCAAAAACAGGCAAATTAACCAGCCAGGATATTTTTGATTGTAAATTGAACAGGATATCCAGGTGCAGTCTGTACAGTGCCGGTTGATGTCTCTGGCACATCTGTCCAGATTTTTTCTGAATGATTTCCTGGCGGGGAATGGTGAAAAATCGATAAAAAAACTGCAGGCACTGGCATGTAAAATTGCCCAGAGGTAGTGAGGCCGATATCCTCTGGATCCGCGCCATGAAAAAATGGTCTAGCCTTGCCGGTCTCGGTAAGTGTTACTAAAGCAACGGGGGACGCCGGCAAAAAGAATTCAGCGGATGAAAGTGGATAAAAATGTCTGGCGGGCAGAGATGCCCCTGATTATCAGGATCAATCAATTTATAAAGGGTAGATAAATTCCATGAATAAAATAATCTATTGGTCCATCACCGTGGCGGTAGCGGGTTTTCTATTCGGCTTTGACACCGCTGTGATATCTGGCGCCGACCAGCCTATCCAGGAATTGTGGCAAACCAGCGATCTGTTCCACGGCATCTTCATCATGTCCTCAGCCCTCTGGGGCACGGTAATTGGCGCTCTTACCGGCAACTACCCTTGCGAACGCTTTGGCCGCAAGCTGACTCTGATCGGGATTGGTGTCCTGTACCTCGCCTCGGCATTGGGTTCAGCCATCGCACCGGAACCCTTCAGCTTTTCCATTTTGCGCTTTATCGGCGGACTGGGTGTAGGCGTCTCCTCCATTGTCGTACCTGCCTATATTTCCGAAATCGCTCCCGCCAGAATTCGCGGTGCGCTGGTGGCCCTGTACCAGTTCCAGGTCGTTTTCGGTATTCTGATTGCCTTCGTCTCCAACTATTTCCTGGCGGATATCTTCCATCTCGACTGGCGCTGGATGCTGGGTGTGGAAGCCATACCGGCACTGATTTTCCTGCTGATGGTGACCGGTGTACCCGAAAGCCCCCGCTGGCTACTGTTGCGCAAGAATGACGAAGTCCGCGCCAGAAAAGTACTCGACATTATCGATCCTGAAGCAGTCGACCGCACGGTGGCTGAGATCAGGCACGCACAACGGGAATTCACCAACGACCACCTGTTTGTCAAGGCCTATACGTTTCCGATGTTCCTGGCGTTCCTGATAGCTGCATTTAATCAGCTCTCCGGCATCAATTTTATTATTTATTTTGCACCCAGGGTCTTTGAACTGGCAGGTCTGGACAGCAGTGCCGCCCTGCTGTCGTCGGCGGGCATAGGCCTGGTCAACCTGATATCCACCATGCTGGGCATGTACCTGATCGACAAGGCGGGCCGAAAGACCCTGATGCTGATCGGTTCCATCGGCTATATCATCTCCCTGGCGACAGTGTCCTGGGCTTTCTATAGCGACGCCGGCGGCATCATTGTCGTTTTCTTTGTTTTCACGTTTATTGCCTCACACGCCGTCGGCCAGGGTGCTGTAATCTGGGTTTTCATTGCCGAAATCTTTCCCAACAATGTGCGCACCAAGGGCCAGTCCCTTGGCAGTGGCACCCACTGGGTTTTTGCCGCCACAATCACTCTGCTGATGCCTCTGGTGCTGAGCAAGTTCCAGGGCTACACCATCTTTGGTTTCTTCGCCTTCATGATGGTACTGCAACTGCTCTATGTCCTGTTCATGATGCCCGAAACCAAGGGCAGAAGTCTGGAGTCCCTGGCCGAGGGACTTTCGGAACACGAACACAAGAGCTTTGACGCGGACACCGTTAAGGCCGCCGGATAAGCTGAACCGTTCCCCCCGGAGCGCGACACAGGGATGTGTCGCGTCAACTTTCCTGAAATGAGGGGAATGAGCAAACCCGAACGCCTCTACTAACAGGGTATTGAAAAAGTTGTCCTAAGTTTTTCAAACCACGCAAACGATAAAATTTTATTTTTCGTTTGCTCAAAAAATCAATGACTTACCAGTCATTGATTTTGCCGGCACATCCATATGCCGGACCAGGCTGCACAAAAAAGGTATTTTTCAACAGCCTAAACGGTGCCGATAAAACCGCCGGACTGGTGCGCCCAGAGTTGGGCATAGATTCCACCCCGGCGAATCAGTTCCCCGTGGCTGCCCTCCTCGACTATTTTGCCCTGGTCAAGAACGATCAACCGGTCCATGGCGGCAATGGTGGAGAGGCGGTGAGCGATGGCGATGACTGTCTTGTTTTCCATCAGTCGGTAGAGGCTGGCCTGGATAGCGGCCTCGATTTCCGAGTCCAGCGCCGAAGTGGCCTCATCCAGAATGAGAATCGGCGCATCCTTGAGTAAAACCCGGGCAATGGCAATGCGCTGCCGCTGGCCTCCGGAAAGTTTGACGCCCCGCTCGCCGACGTAGGCGTCATAGCCGGTTCGGCCCTTGTTATCGGACAGTTGCTGAATAAACTCGTGGGCCTCGGCCTGCTTCGAGGCCTGGATCAACTGCTCCTCGGTGGCTTCCGGCCTGCCATACAGGATATTTTCCCGAATGGACCGGTGCAGCAGAGAGGTATCCTGGGTCACCATGCCGATCTGTTGCCGCAGACTTTCCTGTTGCACTGAGGCAATGTCCTGATTGTCGATACAAATACGTCCGCCGTCCAGATCAAAAAACCGTAGCAACAGGTTTACCAGCGTCGACTTGCCCGCCCCGGAACGGCCCACGACTCCCACTTTCTCTCCAGGTTTGATGTCCAGGCAAAGACTCTGGAAAACCGGGATGTCCGCGCCATAACTGAAATCAACCTGATCGAACTGAATTCGCCCCCGGCTGATTTGCAGGGGGCGCGCACCCGGATGATCCTGGACCATGCGCGGCCGTGACAGGGTGTTGATACCGTCCTGGACCGTACCCAGGTTTTCGAACAGGGCGGACACTTCCCACATGATCCACTGTGACATGCCGTTCAATCGCAACGCCAGGCCGATAGCCACCGCGATGGAACCCGTGGTTACCGCACCCACCTGCCAAAGGTAGATCGACAGGGCGGCGACAGAAAAAATCAGTACGGCGTTGGCGGTCCAGACAACCACCTGGAGTTTGGTCACCAGTCGCATCTGCGGATAGACCGTGTGCAAAAAGCCGGACATGCTCTCGCGCACATAGTCCGCTTCCCGCCGGGAGTGGGAGAACAGCTTGACGGTGCTGATATTGGTATAGCTGTCAACTACCCGGCCGACCATGGCCGACCGAGCATCCGCCTGCAGTGTCGAAATATCCCGCAATCGGGGCACAAAGTAGTAGAGGGTCAGCATATAGCCGAGCAGCCAGATCAGAAGCGGGGCCATCAGGCGCGGGTCCGCCTGGGCCAGGACGACCACCATGCCGCCAAAATAGACGGTAACAAACAAAAGCACATCCAGCACTTTCAACACCGATTCCCTCACCGCCAGAGCCGTCTGCATTACCTTGGTGGCGATCCGTCCGGCAAACTCATTCTGGTAGAAGGCGTAGCTCTGACCGAGCATGTAGCGGTGGGCCTGCCAGCGAATCCGCATGGGGTAATTACCCAGCAGTGCCTGATGAATCAATGTCGAGTGCAACAGGATGGTAACGGGCAGCCCCACCAGGACCAGTGCGCCCATGGCAATGAGACGCCTGCCCTCGACTCGCCAGAGGCTTTCCGGATCGTGCTGATTGAGCAGGTCCACCAGTTGCCCCATAAAACCGAACAGGAGGACCTCGATGATCGCCAGAGTCGCCGTCAGCACAATCAGGGACAGCAGGTGTCGGCCGAGGCCGCGAGTATAGTGAAGACAAAAGGCAAACAGACCGGCGGGGGGTTGAACCGGTTCTTCAGGGGGGAAAGGGGGGATTGATCGCTCAAAAAAACCAAACATCAAAAAATTCACTCGCCAAAACAGCCGGCCATTGTAACTGAAGATTGCCTTTTACTCCGGCCGTTATCCCGTTACTCGCCAACGGTGTGGTGACAATCCTGATGCCACCGATCGGGTTACACCCGGGAGCCACGCAACAAAAATGGCTTCCTGTTTTAACGGGAAGCCACTTTCAAAACCGGAGGAATTCAGTGCAGCTTCAGCGCCGGGCGCAGGCGGCCGGTCATCCACTGTGTCACCACCTTGAGCATGGTGGCAATTGGCCCGTGCAGTGCCATCAGGTGCATGCGGTACAGGGAGACGTAAATGATACGGGCAATCCTGCCGGAGACCATGACATCGCCGGTAAGGTTTCCCATCAGGGTGCCGAAGGCGGTGTGTTCGCTGAGGGAAACCAGGGAACCATGGTCCTTGTAAACATATTCCGGCAGGGTACCGCCGCCACCGAGCCGGCTTGCAATGGATTTGACCAGCATCGAGGCCTGCTGGTGAGCTGCCTGGGCCCGGGGCGGAACGTTGCGGGGATTGTCTTTTTGCGGGCAGGCGGCGCAGTCACCAAAGGCAAAAATATTATCGTCATGGGTGGTCTGCAACGTCGGCCTGACCACCAGCTGGTTGATCCGGTTGACTTCCAGGCCGTCGAGTTTCGCCAGCACATCGGCGCCCTTGATCCCCGCAGCCCAGACCTTGATCGCCGCCGGAATAAATTCACCGGTTTCGGTATTCAGACCGTTTTCAACTACCTCCGTGACCTTGACCCCGGTCAGCACTTCGACGCCGATATGGCGAAGTTGTTTGAGCACCCCGGATGAAATACGCTCCGGCAGTGCCGGCAGTATGGTCGGGCCGGCTTCGACGATGGTCAGTTTGACATCCTGGTCCGGACTGATTTTGTCGAGACCATAGGCAACGACCTGTCGGGCGGTATTGTGCAGTTCCGCCGCCAGTTCGATGCCGGTAGCGCCGGCGCCGATGATGACCACATTCAACTGGCCCTCCTCCAGTTCTCCCACCCGGGAATGGGCCCGAAGAAAGGTATTGAGCAGCCGCTTGTGGAACCGGTCAGCCTGCTTGCGGCTGTCCAGGAAAACACAGTTTTCATCGACGCCTTTGGTGCCAAAGGAATTGGTGATACTGCCAATGGAAATGACCAGGGTGTCGTAGGGAAATTCCCTTCTGGGAATCATCTCCCGACCATCCTCGTCCATGATCGGTGCCATGGTGACCACCTTTCCGGTGCGATCGAGGCTTTCCAGGCGACCCAGGCGGAATCGGAAGTGATTGGCGCGGGCATGGGCCAGGTAACTGACTTCGTCCTCGCCAGGATTGCGCCGTCCAGACGCCACCTCGTGCAGCAGCGGTTTCCAGATATGGGTCAGGGTCGCATCCACCAGGGTCACATCCGCCAGACCTTTTTTGCCAAATTTCTTGCCGAGTTTGGTGGCGAGTTCCAGACCGCCGGCGCCACCACCGACAATGACAATACGGTGTTTTTCAGCAGTGTCGGACATGAGATTGGCTCCTACAGAAGTAAATGCATGGTTGGTGAATTTCCGGCCCGACCAGTCCCGGTATGGACATTTCCCAAGAAGCGTAGCCTGAAGTGGCGGTGACGGGCTGTTCACCGGTAATCTTATCTTTATTGTCCCGGCACAATAATACATCAATCCGGGTATGCGAAGGGAGGCCATATCGAACCGTTGTCGTTATCCCAGGTTTCACGTCCAGCCGGTCGCACTCCAGGCTTTAACCGTTCCCGGCTCTGGACCGGGAGTCCGCGCCGGGAGTCTGTGTCAGCAGACAGTGACCAGCGGAGTGGCAGCCGGGTTGATAACAGGCATTTCGATACGCTGACCCTCAGGGCAATGGATCCAGATCCCTGGCCTGACGGGCGATTTCAAGCATTTCACACAATTTTTCGGCGCCCTCCAGAATCCGCGGTGTATGCCGCTCCAACAGGTCGGCGTCCATGCTGTAAAGCTGGTTATTTCTGACCGCCGCGATAGCGGGCCACCGGCGCCAGTTATCCAGCCATTCGGGGCGAATGCCGTCTGGAGCACTGGCAACTATCACCTGGGGGGACGCGAGGACAACGGACTCCACACTGACCTGTGGCACCAGCGGCAGGGCCTGAGCGAAGACATTACTGCCGCCGCAAAGGGCCATGACGCTGGAAACCAGATGCCGGCCGTTGAGGGTCATCATCGGCTCGTGCCAGATCTGGTAAAACACCGTCACAACTGACCGCTGACTGTAGCGTCGAGACAGTCGTTGCAGTCCCGCTTCAAACCTTTCCGCAGCCCGATCGCCGGCTTCCCTGGTGCCCACCAGTTCACCGAAGTGACGCAGGGAGCGAGCGATATCCGGCAGGGTTCGCGGTTCGGTGACATAGACCGGAATGCCGAGAGAGTCCAGGCGTTCGATCAGGGCCTCACCCATTCCGGTCAGCCAGGTGATTACCAGGTCCGGCTGCAGCGCCACGATGGCTTCATAGTTGATATATTGCGCGGAGGCGATCACCGGCAGTCGGCTCGCGGCCTCCGGATAATCGCTCCAGGCCGCGGTGCCCACCAGCCGGTCACCCGCCTCGACGGCATACAGTGACTCGGTGATATGGGGCGACAGACTCACCACGCGCCGGGCCGGCCGCGGCAGGCGAACCTCTCTGCCGGCGTCGTCCACCAGGACAACTTCCGTGAACGAATAGTCCTGTTCGGCAAATGCCGCCGGTAAACCGATCCCGAAAAAACAAGCCACCAAAACCACCAGTCCCAGTGCCGGCCTGACCGAAGGCAAGCCGGCAGTCTTCAGGACCGGGTGCATCGGATTCATCCGGGCAGGACCAGTGGCGCCCGGGAATCCCGATGCTCAACCAGGGTGACATCGACATCGAATACCGACCTGAGTGTCTCCGACTGCAGCACTTCGACGGGACGGCCGGTCGCGGCGACGCGGCCGGCGCGCAACAACAGTATTCGGTCGGCGCAGCGTGCCGCCAGATTGAGGTCGTGAACCACCAGCAACACGCCGATACCCCGGTCGGCGAGAAGGTGCACTGTCTGCACCAGCAACTGCTGGTGTGCCAGGTCCAGGGACGTGGAGGGTTCGTCCAGCACCAGCAGGCGGTCACCGCCGTCAACCGGTTCCCAGATCTGTGCCAGCACCCGGGCCAGTTGCACCCGCTGCTTCTCGCCACCGGACAGGTGCCGGTAGTCCCTGCGGCGCAGGTGCGCGACATCGGTTTGGTCCATGGCGGCCTCGGCGATGGCCAGATCCCGCCCGCGGCCGGTTGCATGGGGGATTCGCCCCAGTAGTAGCACCTCTTCCACGGTAAAGGGAAAATCCAGCACCGGGCTCTGGGGCAATACAGCGAGCAACCGGGCGCGATCCCGCAGGGGCCATTGATCAAGCGATCGGCCATTGAATTCAACCCGCCCCCGGGCTGGCGACCAGAGACCGGTGGCACAGCGCAAAAGGCTGGTTTTGCCAGCGCCATTGGGCCCCAGAACCGCCAGCACCTCACCGGCCTTGAGGCGCAGGTCAATACCATCGAGACATTCAACGCCCCCCAGGGTCAGGGAAAGCCCGCGGACCCAAAGCAGGTCAGCCACCGGCAGCCGCCAGTTGCCGGCGCTGTTGATACAGCAACCAGACAAAAAAAGGTGCACCCAGCAACGCTGTGACAATTCCGGTGGGCATTTCCGCCGGGGCAATGATGGTGCGGGCAAACGTGTCTGCTATCACCAGCAACAGGGCGCCCGCCAGGGCGCTGGCGGGCAGCAACTGGCGGTGATCCGGACCGATCAGCAACCGGATCAGGTGGGGCACCATCAAGCCGACAAAAGCCAGGGCACCGGCAACCGCCACCGTGATGCCGACGCCAAGGGCGGTCAACAGGATCAGTCGTCGTTTCAGCCATTGCACCTCTATGCCCAGGTAGCGGGCCTCGGATTCCCCCAACAGCATGGCATTCAGCGCCTGGCTGTCCCGGGGCAGCAGAACCACCAGCAGCAGGGTAATCGTCGACATCAGCGCTACCCGCCGCCAGTCGGCGCCAGTGAGGTTACCCATCTGCCAGAGACTGATGCGCCGCAGCATATCGTTGTCGCCGACAAATCCGGACAGACTGTTCAGCGCCCCCGCCAGGGCGCCGATGGCAATGCCCGCCAGCAACATGGTGGCCACGGAAGTCCCCGAGGTCGTGGTCGCCAGCCGGTAAACGAGCAGCGTCGTCAGCAGGCCGCCGACGAAGGCGCCAACGGCAACAGAAGGCAGACCGGCGCCGGCCTGGCCGGCCCAGATCCCGCCGGCGACAATGGCGCAGCTGGCACCTGCAGAGGCGCCGCTGGTAACCCCGATCAGAGAAGGGTCAGCCAGAGGATTGCGAAACAGTCCCTGCATCACCGCACCGCAAAGGGCCAGGCTGGCACCGCTCATGGCCGCCAGCAATAACCTCGGCAGCCGGATCGACAACAGCACCTGGGCATCAACAGCAATCCGGTCGTCGAGTCCGGCCCCGGCACTTGCTGCAATGTCGAGCAGATTCGCCAGTATGCTCAGGGGATCGATGGCATAGGTGCCGATACCCAGCGCCAAAACCAGTGCCACGACCAGCAAGAAGCCAATCACTGCCTGGGTGCGACGGGCCGAAAAACGATTAATAGTCGACTCCCCGCCGGGCCTTGATGCCGGCATCGTAGGCATGGCGAATGGATTTGACCTCGGAAACCGTGTCTGCCAGATTCCGCAGGGCCGCGCCGCCACCGCGGCCGGTAACCACCACGCTCTGGTTATCGGGCCGGTTTTTCAGGGTTGTCAGCACGTCGTCCTCGTCCAGGTAACCGAGGCTGAGCATGTAGGTCAGTTCGTCCAGTACCACCAGGTGATAGCTGCTGTCCTTGAGCAGGCGCCGGGCCTGCTCCCAGGTCTTGCCGGCAGCGGTCAGGTCTCCCTGGCGGTCCTGAGTGTCCCAGGTAAAACCCGTTGCCATCTGGTAAAACGTTACTTCGGGGCATTTTTGCCGAAGGTAGATTTCCTCCCCGGACAACTGCTGCCCCTTGATGAACTGCACGACACCAACCCGGTAACCGTAGCCGAGACTGCGCATGACCATGCCAAAGGCAGAACTGCTCTTGGCCTTGCCATCACCGGTTAACAGGACCAGCACGCCCCGCTCCTGGTCCGCTGCACTGATGCCGGCATCGACACGGGTCTTGAGTTTCTGCATTTTTTGCCGGTGCCGCCGGTCTTCGACAGCTTCCCCGCCGGATTGCTCTTCGCTGGTCATGCTACACGTTCCAGGTTATTCGAATCTGTATTCAAGCGACAGCGCGGCATTGAGTCGCGGCGATGGATAGTACGCCTGCACCCCGAAGAAGGTCGTCAATTCGGAATAGGTCTTGCCGGTGATGTTGTTGAACCTGATTCTGGCGACCCACTGGCGCCAGCTATAGCTGGCAGCCAGATTGAAAACACTGTAGCCGCCAATAACCGGGCTGTTATCGACCATGTCCACCAGCGTCGATCCGGTGTAGACCATCTCCCCATAGAGATTGACCACAGCCACCGGCGTATAGTTGACCACCAGCTTGGCAAGCTGCTCGGAAACTCCCGGCAAGCGATTGCCTTTCAGCTCGCCACTGACAAATTCGGCGGAAAATCGGCTGAGGCTGAGTCGGGTTTGCCATTGGGAGTCCGGTTGCCAGTCGATATCCAGGGTACCACCCCGACGCAGACTGTCGTCGAAATTGACATTGCTGAAGCTTTCGGCGTCATAGCCGATTTCATCCTCGATGGCATGTCGGAACAGGGCAATATTGACACCGACGCTGCTGCCGCGCCACTGGCCGCCCAGCTCCAGAGCCACACCCCGCTGGGGCTCCAGCGCCACCACATGGCCAAGAAAATCGACGTTCTCGTCCGGCAGTGGAAAACGGAAGGTTTCATCCCGATTGCCATAGAGTCGAAAGCCGTTGCGAAACTGCCAGGAAAAGCCCAGCTGGCGTACCTCCAGACTGTCGTCGTAGTCGGTTTCGAAATAGCCGCCATCGACGTTGACATCCAGTGCCGCGTGGCGATAACCGGCGGATAGTTGCAGGGATTCCGTGGCAGCCAGGATCACCTGGGCGTATTCGCTGCGACGCCGGTGACGATGTTCACTGGCGCTGAGGCCGAATGCCGAATTGACCGCAAGGTTGTAATCGAAATCCTCGATATCCGCTCCAAGGGTCAATCGCGCGGGGCCGGCGTTGACCACCAGTCGCGGGTCCCAGGTCTGAACCCGCCTCGACTGGGCCGTGACTGAATCGCCAAAGGTAAGAGACCGGCCCTCGACATCCACCGATTGGTCACGGTCGGTGTAGGCCACCAGCAACTGGTTGTCGCCACCAAGACGCTGGTTGAGGCCGAGACGAACAGTCTCGGTGGCCATGTTGTAATCGTTGTAACTATTACCCGCCTGACGGCGATCAGCGGCCATTTCTCCTGCCAGCAAGGCCCCGGGCAACAGATACTCGTTGTCGGATTTCTGCATCTCCAGGTAAATCCGGTTACCGCCACCGTAGCGGTAGCCGAGATCACCACGAAAATGACGATAGTCGACCTCAGCCAGGTCGCGGTAGCCGTTGGCTTTTTGCCCCTGGGCGCTGAACCGATAGTCCAGGTTGTCCACTACCCTGCCGGTATACGTCAGTTGCAAATCGCGGGTGTCGTAACTGCCGTAACCGGCCCTGGCCAGTCCGCCCTGCCGCTTGCCTTCAACGGTGATGATATTGACCACGCCGCCCACCGCCTGGTCGCCAAACAACACCCCGGCTCCCCCCTCGAGAATCTCGATCCGCTCCACATCCACCAGAGAAATGGCGGTGAGATCCGGTTCGGAAAGGTCGGAGTTGTTAATTTTTCGGCCATCCACCAGTATCAGGGCATTTTGCCCGGCCGTGAGACCGCGAATGGCAATTCGCACATCCCGACCGTTGCCGAGGCTGTCCCGAACCTGAAGTGTGCCTTCACCGCGCAGCAATTGCTCGACACTGCTGGCACCGGACTGGGCAATGGTGTCGGCGGAAATGACCCGAAGACTCACGGGCGCTCTGGCCAGGCTGTAAGGTGACCGGGTAGCGGTAACCACAATTTCTTCTCGAACAGGGAGCTCCTTTTTGGAGGTTGAATCCGGTGCCGAAGAAAGCGCCGAGACAGGCGCCTCCAGGGCCGGCACCCGACCGGCGACTATCACCAGCAACGCCGGTAAAAGACAGGTTTTATTCATGACAGTCCTCAATCCAGATAATAAAGGCGATTGAGAGAAGGGGTTGCGTGGTGTTAACCGACTGGCAATTCAACGGCCTGCCACCGACAAAGCCCTCCGCTTCATCGTTGAACAACAGTGACAGGCCGGTCTCCGGACTTGTGGGGGATGTTGTCACGGGTTACTGGCCCGGGAATATCCGCCGTACCGCCTTCCCATGCCAAAGCACAGTGGCGAACTGGTACAGCAACCTCACTTACCGTTGCGGGGGCAGTGCCGGTCTTGCCAATTCACCCCAGTGGGGCCAATCAACGCACCGGCTTCCCGTTTAATTTCCCGGCCTCGACGCCGGGAAAACCCGTAACTTTTGCGAGACGCCAGTCTAGGGTCCGACCCCGATGGAAGCAAATGCTTTTCGGGGGTCGATGCCGGTGGCAAAATGACTCTCCATCAAAGCCTACAACCGGGAAGCCGCAATGAATTATTACAAGATTCCCCATACCGACCTTGGCACCGGCCGCATTGGTCTGGGTTGTATGAACCTGACGCCAGCGTATAACGAGACCGGCACCTCTGCGAGCGTCCGCCGGCGCCTGTGCCAGCTGATCGAGACCGCCATCGACGCCGGGGTCAACCTGTTTGACCATGCCGATGTTTATGCTGCCGGCGCTGTCGAAGCCGTTTTTGGTCACGCCATGCACGACCTCAAGGGTTTGCGGGAGCGAATGCTGATCCAGTCCAAGTGCGGTATTCGCATTGCCGAACCCGAAGGCTGGGGCAGAATGGGCTTTTTTGATTTCAGTCATGACCATATCCTTCACTCAGTGGATGCATCCCTTCAGCGCCTGCAGGTGGAGTACCTGGATATCCTTCTGTTGCACCGACCCGACCCGCTGATGCAACCGGAGGAAGTGGCCCGGGCCTTCGACACCCTGCACAGCGCCGGCAAGGTGCGCCACTTCGGCGTCAGCAACCAGAATGTGGGCCAGATGCAGTTGCTGCAAAAACACCTGGACCAGCCCCTGGTGATCAACCAGCTGGAATTCAGTCTGTTTCACTCCGATCTGGTCAGCGACGGGGTCGAGGTCAACCGCCAGCAGGCCGCCTACCCCAACACTTCAGGCCTGCTGGATTACTGCCGGCTGAACAATATCCTGGTTCAGGCCTGGAGCCCACTGGGCCAGCCGGCGAGCTACTCAGGTAACAGGGACAGCAACCGAAACAGGGCAGCAGAGGAATTGCTCGACAGCATGGCCAGGGCCAGAAATGTCAACAGGCGAGCCGTGGCCCTGGCCTGGATACTGCGCCATCCCGCCGGCATCCAGCCGATTCTCGGCACCACCAACCCGGCCCATCTGCTAGACAATTGTGCCGCCGATGCTATCGACCTGAGCCGTGAGGAGTGGACCCAGTTGCTGGTGGCAGCCCGAGGACTGCCCATGCCCTAGCCCGATGCCAGGGACTGCAAAAAAGACAACGGCAGCCATCCCTCAAACGGATTTGTACTATGCTTTTGAGGTATCGACTTCGAGAGCAAACATGCAGTGCATAACAATTCCAGCAACGGAGGAAATAGGCCATGATCGAATTAAAAGTCATTGACGTTGAGGGGCAGTCTGGCGTCGTCCTGCCTGCGGAAGTCAGCGCGGCTCTGGGTGTCAGCGCCGGGGACTATGTCTATCTTGCAGAAATGCTCGATGGCAGTTATCGCCTGACTCATCACAACCAGCATGAAGTGGAGCAAATGGAACTGGTGGAAGGCACCATGCATGAGGAAGACGCCTGAACACCAGGCCAGGATTCCACCATTTCAGGAACCGGCCAAGTATTGTCAAGAATAAACACCTGCCGTTGTTTCGTGGGATAATCCGGGTCCCAACGACAAAAGTGACCTTATAAAATCGCTTCCATGGAAAACAGCAGGAAAATCAGGTGGGGCATAATCGGTCCCGGCATAGTGGCCCACAAGATGGCTCGGGCAATACAAATGGATCCAGACAGCGAGTTGCTGTCTGTGGCCTCGCGGACTCCGGCCAAGGCCGTGGATTTCGCCAACGCCTACGGAATCGGTGCTGCCGAAAGCTATGAGGAACTGGCCCGGGACCCCGACATAGACATCATCTACATTGCCACCACCCACAATTTCCACCACGAAAATGCCATGCTTGCCCTGGATCACGGCAAGAACCTGCTGGTGGAGAAAGCCTTCTGCGTCAACGCCGGCCAGGCCCGGGAGATGGTTGCCCTGGCCAGGAAAAATGGCTGCTTTCTGATGGAGGCAATCTGGACCCGGTTTTTTCCTGCTATCAGACAACTGCAGGACGTTCTTGGCAGCGGACGCATAGGCGAATTGATGCACCTGAGCCTGACTTTTGGCGGTTTCGTACCCGATCATTTCAGAACCCGGTTGATGACACCGGAACTCGCCGGCGGGGTGACCCTGGACAAGGGTATCTACTCCATCAGTTTTATCTGCCAGGTTCTGGGAGAAATCCCCGATGAAATCAAGTCAATGGCCCGGTTCGGCTTGTCCGGCGTCGATGAACTGGCCACCTACCAGTTTCGCTTTCCCTCCGGCCGCACAGCGATTGTCTCCACCAGTTGCAGCCTGTTAATGAAGTCCGAGGCAATGCTTTACGGCACTCTTGGCTATATCGACTTCCCGCAGTTCAAGGAAGGTCGTGAATTTACTCTGTCCATACACAACGGTACCAACCAGATCAGTGAAACCCAGAGGTTCGTCAGCGAACATCACCCTAACGGTTTTATCTACGAAATTGCCGAGGTAGTGCGTTGCCTCCGTTCCGGAAAACTGGAAAGTGAGACTATCCCGTTGGATGAAACCGTAGCCATTATCGAGGTCATGGACAGGATACGGGCGGAATGGGGTTTTAAATATCCTTTTGAGTGAGCGAAAGGACAGTTGGCAATTGCAACTCCCTCTGCGGAAAATTGCCCGCAGCCACTTTTTGAATAACCTTTTATTTTATGTGGTTGTAACCATGTGGTAATATTCCCCCCTGATTCGACAGTAAAAGTTGCTCAGGATCAATAACAGCAGCAACATCATGGCGTAGACTCTTAAAGTCGGCTTAAGGAAATAGCCAACCTTTGCATGTTGCTCGATCGGATTTATTCGTTCATCAAACTAGCCTCGTGTTTCAACTAACCCCCAATGGAGATTATAGATGTCATCGAAAGAAGACTACCTGCTGGCTTCGAAAGCGACGCCCACGAAAATTGAGCAATACATTGCCAAGGCAGCGCAGGCCAATACCAAGGCGTTCTTACTGCAAACCCGGTTTCTTGAAGATCTGGTTACCCTGAATGGCTCGGCATTCAATGAACTGGCCGACGACAGCGTCAATAGTCTGCAAAAGATGACCGAGGCAAGAAGTTTTATGGAGGCGTTTGAAAACAGTCTGAATCAGGGAGCGGCCTTTCGGGAGAAAATGCAGACACTGTTCAAGGACAGCAAAAGAGCATTTGAGGACCTTCAGTACGAACTCAAGGAAGTCTACATTGGTGATGGTGAAATGCTGG
>QJWQ01000167.1 GCA_003235325.1 Gammaproteobacteria bacterium
CCGTCGCCAAAGCTGCCGTCGCCGCCACTGGCCAGTAATTCGACCGTGTCGGTGGTCACTGTCGCAGTGGCGACTTCGGAGTTGAAGCTGACAGTGATCTCCCCTGGGAATTGGGTCAGCTCGGCCCCGGTGCCAGGATTGACGCTGTCAACCATGAAGGTGTCGCCGGGGCCGGTGGCTGAGGAATTTTCCGGCAGCCACTGGCCGCGGATGATGCCGTCCGGCCAGTCGGGGTTGCTGACCGTAAAGTACAGGGACTGACTGCGGAGACTCTCGATGTCGTCCGCTGAGAGAGCGATATTCTCCGCGAACCAGTGCCGGTCGAGGTCCTCATCGTGGGTGAGACTCACCAGTACCGGCCCGTTCTGTCCCTCGGGGGCAATATTGAGGCTGGCGCTGGTGGCATCCTCCAGATTTTCAGTGTTGAGATGCACGTTCAGGATCATCGCCCCGGTGTCGAGGGTGGTGGCTGCAACGGCCTTCGCCTCGGTCTCCACCCCCGCCATGCCGGCAATGACCACCTGATCACCGCTGAGGGCGGTGAATTCGATTTCCAGTCCGTCAGGCACGATCTGGCCGCGAATGATCCCGGCTGGCCAGTCGGGGGTGTGGACATTGAAATACAGCAGCCCGGCGGCCAGTGCCTCGCTGTCCGCCGCGGTCAGGACCGCGGCGTCGCTGAACCAGTGAGCCGGGTTGCCCGTGTCCTGCATCAGACCGATCAGAACACCGCCGTTAACCCCGGCGGCTTGCTGGTGAATGTGGGCCGCCACGGCGTCGTCGGCATTGACCGTATTGACGTGGGCCACGATAGAGCCACTGCCGGTGTCGATGGTGAGAAAGGCCAGGGCTGTTGCCGTGGTCGGGACCGGCGGGACTTCCTGGGCGCCGTCAAGCATGGTTTTCAGCAGAACAGTATCGCCGGTAATGATCTGCCCCCTCAGGGCGCCATCGGGGTTGTCCGCCGTTGTTACCAGGAGGTGCATGCCGCCGCTCATAAGCTGCGCCCGGTCGGTGTCGTCAAGTACCGTGCCGCCGGGCACTGACCAGGCCGTGTCGCTGTCCTGGTCCAGGGCCGTGCGCAGGGTACCCGCCATTCCGGCAAAGCCGAAATTGAGGACGACACTGTCGGCGCTGATATCCAGCAGTGTGACCACACCGGTCAGGGTGCCGTCGTCAAGATCGAGAACCAGTTCGGCGCTGGCGGAGCCGTCGGCAACGCCACCGCCAATGACCTGTGCCGGCTCCAGGTCCACGCTGATGCTCATTGTGTTGGCCGGCGGCATTGGTGGCTGGGTGGCGGCCGTGTCGTCGTCATTATCATCATCGAAGACATCGCAACCGCCTAAAAAGACCAGAATAAACAGCGTCAAAATCAGTTTCTTGGCCATGAGCTTTCTCCCGGTTCCCTGCTTGAGTGAGTGGTTTCAGTCAGTGGCTGTAGGTTCCAGCCGCTGCGTATTTGGTTCATGGGTGTGGGTAAAAAAACTATTCGGAATGCCGTTGAACCTATTTGGCGAAAGCCGGAACTAACTAAACGGGAGTCGCTGGAAATCGACGACAGAATCCATATGGCGCATCAGGAAAATGGAAATAGCGGTGTCCGAAGACCGACGTTTGTTGAGCAAAATTGCAGCGAGCGATAAAGCCGCGCTGCGGGAACTGTATCGTCGCTACCAGCCGCGACTTGAGC
Source organism: Gammaproteobacteria bacterium (assembly GCA_003235325.1). GTDB lineage: Bacteria > Pseudomonadota > Gammaproteobacteria > Pseudomonadales > Porticoccaceae > SZUA-272. The sequence goes on from QJWQ01000167.1 coordinate 1,694, forward strand.
GTTTTGTCGGACGAATGACGGCGGACAGGGACGGGGTGGCGGATATTGTCAACGAGGTTTTTATGGTGGTCTGGCAAAAAGCCGGCAGCTTCAGAGGACAGTCCAGCCCCTCCACCTGGATTCTGGGCATCGCCTATAACAAGGCGCTCAAGTGGGCCAGCAAGAACAGAAGGCTGGAGGCGCTGGATGCAAATCAGACATCGGACGCCCGCGCCGAGAGCCTGGTCGAGCGGGATGAAATGGAGCAGTTGTTGAAACTTTTATCAGCGGAGCAAAGGGCGGTGATTGAGTTGACCTATTATTGTGGTTACACATACCGGGAAATTGGCGAAATTCTCGATTGCCCGGAAAACACGGTTAAAACCCGCATGTTTCACGCCCGTCGACTGTTGCGACAGCATCTCCCCGAGGACTCTCGATGAGTCCATTAGCCAGGGCGACAAGTGCGGAAACCAGGGCAATAAGCGAGTCAACAAGGCGTAATGATTGATAAGGTGCGATGACAGAATGACGGAGAACGAAGCCATGAAAGCCGCCGCCAGGGGGCACGAGGAATACCAGCTCCTGGTGCCCTGGTTCGTCAATGGCACGCTGGATGCGTCGGAAATGGACCGTTTCAGTGCCCATATGGCCGCTTGTGCCAGTTGCCGGCAGCAGGTGGAGTCGGAACTGGCTTTTGCCCGCCAGTATGTGGAGTTACTTCCGCTGCGGCAGCCGGACACCTCTCGGATGGAAGCGGGACTCGAGGACCTGATGGCCCGTATCGAGGCACCAGCAGCGACGGTCAGGTGGCAGAAGTGCTGGCCGCTGGCCATGGCGGCGTCCCTGCTGGCGATCTCACTGCTGTCCCTGATCTGGCTGATACCGGACGGCCAGGTTTACCGAACCCTTACCCGAACATCGGAAGTGGCAAGTGGCACGGTGCTGCAGGTGGTGTTCGAACCGCAAACCCCCGAGAGGGAAGTCAGGAGACTGCTCATCGATACCGGCGCCACCATTATCAGCGGGCCCTCTGCACAGGGTGTCTATCGAATCGAGCTGCCGGCCGATGCCAATGAAAAGGTGGTTATTGCCTACCTGAAAGCCCAGCCGGCAACCCTGATGCTGGAGCGGGAAATTCGATGAAGCGGGTAGCCCGATTACTCTGCCTCGGTCTGTTGATACCCTTGCTGTTGACCGGTTGTCAGGCGGCCGGCACCGGCAATGTTTCCACGAGTGATGTCTCGACGAATGATGTCTCCACGGGCGATGTCCCTACAAGAAAATTCCCGGAAGCAAACAGTCGTCAGATCCTGGTGGTGCTGCCCCAGCAGCAGTTTGGCCCGGTGCTGGCGGGATCGAGGCGATACACGCACGGCCAGCAATATGGCCAGATCCCGATACATATTCGCAGCAAGATTGACCAGCTCAGCCGCGACCACAACCTCCTTGAGACCGATGGCTGGTCGATCCAGAGCATCAGCGCCTATTGCGCCGTCTTTGCCCTTGACGATGGGCAGGATCTTGAGCAATTGCTGGAAGTTCTCGGCAATGATCCCCTGGTGATACTGGCGCAACCGATGCACTATTTCAGGAGCCTGGTTGCCAAGGTCGGCAAGCAGCAGGAGGACCCCTATGCCGGGATCCAGTACGGTGACGACATCCGCCACCTGCAACGTCTGCATCGGTTCACCCAGGGGGACAGTGTCAAGATCGCCGTGGTCGACAGCCCCATCGATGCCAGGCACCCGGATCTTGCCGGCCAGGTGAAAATGAATGTCAATTTTGCCGGCGGCAACGGCGTTTCGGATCAACTGCACGGCACCGCCGTGGCCGGTATTATCTCGGCGCTGGCCAACAACGGCGAAGGCGGTCTGGGTCTGGCCCCGGCGGCGGAACTCCACGGCTACAGTGCCTGCAGCCATGAAGATTCCCATGGCACCCTGTGCAGTTCCTTTAACCTGGCCCGGGCGGTTGCCGCTGTTATTGACGACGGCATTGACATTCTCAACCTGAGCCTGGCGGGGCCCGAGGACCCGCTGCTGGGACTGTTGTTGAAGGAAGCCCTGCAACGGCAGATGATCGTTATCGCCTCGGAAAATACCGGCCATCCCCGGGAAAATTTCCCGGCATCCTTTCCCGGGGTCATAGCCGTGGGCAGGATACCGGCCGCCATTGCCACATCCGGTCGCTTCGAGGCCTGGCACGGCAGCTGGTACCAGCAGGATGAGCGCCTGAGCACCCGGGCCGGGGGCGGTTACCAGTTTTTTTACGGGAATTCCGTTGCCTCTGCCGGCGTTGCCGGTCTGGCAGCGTTGATCCGTTCCCGGTATTCACCGGCGATCACCAGGCAGTGGCTTCAGGCCGCCACCAGCCATGACTGCAAACTGAGGCCACGGGCTGAACACGATGTTGACCTGTTCAACGCCCTGAGCGCGGCCATCGGTTGCAGCGCTCCGGATGCCGCCAGGGACCGGATGCTGTCCAGGAGCGGTCATGCCGGGCCGGCCTCCGGGGCGATGAGGGAGTAGGTCGGCGATGCATGTCGGCGATCCTTCAGGTCGAATCCTGTCCTGGCTGACAGGCCTGCTGCTGATGGCAACCCCGGCGGTGGCTGACAACCTGTTCCATGGCCAGCTGACAATGGCCAGCGGCAATGTCTTTCGCGGCATGCAGCAGGTACAGAGTGGTATGGCCTGGTCCGCCTATCTGGAAAAGACCTGGGACGCCGGCCTCTATGCCGGCATCTGGGTTGGGCGCACCCGGCTGGCGTATCCGGATAGCCGCGACCGGGAACTGAATTATGTGGCGGGCTACAGTCACTCCCTGAAACCGGGGCTCCAGATCGACACGGCGCTGGTTCGCTACCAGTATGACAATGCCAGTGGCTACCGCAATTACGACTGGACCGAATGGCTGAGCAGTCTCTACCTCGATGACCGCTGGATACTGTCCTACGGACTCGGCAAGGACTGGTTTGCCGAGGATGAACTGTCCCATTTTGGCCAGGTCACAGCGCTGCTGCCGATGCCGGCCCTGGTGGTGCTCGACCTCAGCCTCGGCGCCGTGCACCTGGAGAACACCTACGTCGATGACTACCAGTACCTGGAGTTGGGGCTGAGCCGGTCGTTCGGACCTTTTTTTGTGCGCGGCATGTGGTCGATTACCGACGCCGATTTTCGCGATACCCTGGGCGACAGCACCGCCGGCAGACAGGGTTCAATTGCTCTGAGCTGGACTTTTTAAGCGTCTGCAAGGGCTCGTTAAGCGTCCGCAAGGGTTCGATGGCCGCCGGTGCAGAATACCTTTTGCCGCAGCCAGCCCCGCGTTTCAAACCCGGATCAAAGTCTGCCCCGACCCCTGCCTCTTCCGGTGACAAAGGCGATATTGTCGGTCAGCGAGTAGAGACCGGGCTGCATTGGTGGCGCCTGTGATATGTGGCCGGAATTATTCGGTTAAGGTCAACTTAAGGTCCTTACGGCATCAGCCGGGGTAGAGGCATTCCAGGCCCGTTTTCGAGGGGTTGCCGGACTATTCGCTGGCTCATAAGGCTGTTGGCGTTGCCGCAGTTCGCCGACTACACTTTCAGGGCTTTCGCAGCACGCCCTGAAGGGGCAGAAGGTCTTCTTTATGTCTCGGTCTACGGCTTACCCGTTTGCCCTGTTTTCAATCTGCATCCTTGTTGTTGCTGCCATGGTGCGTGCCGAAGGGCCGGCCACCGCGAACCCGGAGGCCATGACTCCGGCGCGATCGATTCCCGGTCTGACCAGCGCCGATCCCTACCCGGAAGGGTGTGTCGGTTGCCATATCAATATGCCGGAGCTCGGTATTGATGCCCGGTTGAGCACGGTCCTGAAGCAGTTGAGCGAACAGGTGCCGCCGCCGCTGCTGGCCACGGCTCGCAAGGCAATCGATCCAAAAGCCGTGCTGGCAGGCCGGCATCCCCCGGTGCCTTTTGCGTTCCGGGACATTCCCCAGGCCTGTATTCTCTGCCATCGTTCCCTGGCCGGGACGGCACCGGTGTTCAGCCGCCTGATGCACCTGATTCATCTGACTGGCGGCGATAACAATCGCTTTCTCGGCCAGTTCCAGGGCGAATGCACCCTGTGTCACAAGCTGGACCTGAATTCCGGAGTCTGGAGCCTTCCCAGTCACTCTGAGCCCTGAATTGCCGGCTTTTTTAATCTGCCCTGGTGGTTACTGAAAATCGTAGGTGACGGACAGCGCGAGGCTGTTGCCGCGAAAGTCCGGGCTTTGGACGCCGGCAAACAGAACGCTGGGATCGGTATCGACGGCGACGCCGTCGAGGGCAAAGTCGCGTGTATTGTAATCCCGGTAGCGATACTGCAGCCCGAGGGCGATGTTTTCACGCCAGCGATAGCGGAGCCGGGAGCTGATGTCGCGCCAGAGCAGGGTCAGATCGGGCAGGGGAGCGGCGTCCAGGCTGCTGCCCGCCTCGAAACCGTAGCCGGTTTCCGACCGGGTCCAGGCGTATTCGAGGTCCAGGCCCAACCGCGGGCTGGCGCTCCAGTGCAGGCCGGCACCGAGGGTGGTACTGCGGGAATCCGTGTCGACCTGCCAGCCGTTGACGCTGTTGTCCCGCAAGGGCGGCAGGGTGGTCTGGGGTTGAAAGCCCAGCCACTGGTAGCCGGCCTGTCGACCCTCCTGCCAGGCCCGGCCGAGATAGGCAAACAGCCCCAGGTCCGGCGCCGGGTTGTAGCCCAGATCCAGGTTGGCGTTGCGCCCTCGCAGCCTTGACAGTCCGGAATAGCCTTCATCGTAGCTGTCGAGCCTTCTCCCCAGCTTCAACGATACCGTGGTGGCCGCCGAGACCGTCCAGTTCAGCAGCAGATCCTGCTGATCGCGCTCGCGATTGGCGATGAAGTACTGGCGCATGGCCGGATCGTTGACAAAGACACCGGTGCCGTTGGCATCGATAAACGCCTGGGGAAAGCCTGCCAGATAGCCGGCATTGTGAATATAGTCGTCGCCATCCCTGTGGGTCCGACGCCACTTGAGCCAGCCGTTCAAAGCCACGCCGGCCCGGTATTGCAGTTTCAGATGCCCGCCCCGTTCGTCGGTCTCGGCCACCGGCAGAAATTGCCGCTGTACCTTTTCCTGTTCCAGTCCTGCCGACAGTTTCCAGCCCCCGGGCAGGCGGTAGCCACCGTCGAGTTCCAGTTTGCGGCTGGTGCTGCCGAGTGGGCGGTTGATGAAAATATCGCCGGCAGCTGGGTCCTCGCCCTGGTCGACGACGTCGTTGAGCACCGGTGCCCACAACAGGCGATCGGTGCGGTTGTCCCGGTCAT
>QJWQ01000066.1 GCA_003235325.1 Gammaproteobacteria bacterium
TGCTTTCAGTTCGGCAATTTCCTTGACCTGCTTGTCGAGAATGGCGATCTCCCTTGTCAGCAACTCATTTCTGCTGTTCTGGTTGTCAATTTCATAATTAACCCAGCGGTCCCACAAAAAGACTGTGAATAGCGCCGCGACCAGGAAAAATCCCATGATCCCCAGGAATTCCTTTTTCTTCTCCTGACGATATTCTTCGCGCCAGGGTAATAAATTGATATTTGCCATAACTATTCGAAGCTCCTCAGCGCAAGTCCTGCCGCAATCAGCATGGCTGGCGCGTCATTTGCCAGGGCCATGGCATTCACTTTGCTGCCCACTGCCATGTTTGCAAACGGGTTTGCAACGATTGTTGGCAATCCCAGCTTTTCCTCGACTTCTTCCCGTAATCCCGGCATGGCTGACACGCCACCTGCCAATAACAACTGGTCAACATAGTTGTATTGACTGGAGGAGAAGAAAAATTGCAATGATCGGGAAATCTGCTGGATCAAGGCTTCCTTGAACGGTTCCAGCACTTCAGTCTCATAATCCTCGGGCAATCCGCCCTGCTTCTTGGCCAGTCCTGCCTCTTCATTCGACAGGCCGTATCGTCTCTGGATTTCATCGGTTATTTGCTTGCCGCCAAACAGCTGCTCTCTTGTGTAGACGGTTTTCTTGTCTACCAGAACACTGAGCGTCAGCATAGTGGCGCCTATATCGGCTACCGCCACCACCTGGTCGCCCATCTCCTCAAGTTGCTCTGACAACAACTGGAATGCCCGCTCTACGGCAAAGACCTCAACATCAACCACCTTGGGGTTGAGCCCGGCCGCCTCCAATGCTTCCTGCCGCAGTTCGACATTTTCACGACGGCAGGCAGCCAGAAGCACGTCCACCTGATCCGGATTGTTTTCGGATGGTCCAATTATTTCGAAATCCAGTGAGACCTCATCAAGCGGATAGGGAATATACTGATCGGCTTCCAGGGCAATCTGGGTTTCCATGGCCTGCTCATTGAGGTCCGCCGGCATCTCTATGATCTTGGTTATGACCGCCGAGCCCGCCACTGCAAGAGCCACATCCTTGGTCTTGGGCTTGGCCTGACTGACAAGCTTTCGAATGGTATCGGCAAGGGCTTCGACGTCGTTTATGTTTTTTTCAACCACCGTATTCGGTGGCAATGGCCTCACCATGTAGGTTTCGACCTTGTACCGTCCACCGCTTTTACTGAGTTCTATCAGCTTGACAGTGGTAGAGGTGATGTCGAGCCCGATCAGTGGTTTGGACTGCTTATCAAAAAAACCGAAAATTCCCATTTTTGCTTTCTATATCCTGTCATTATGCAGAGCTCGTGAGAAGCAACTTTAGCTTATTGCTATAGCTTTGCAAGTGATGCATTACTCAGTTTGTTGATTCTATAATACCCAGCTACTTTTATGGCCATGACTGAATGAAACCCAAAATACTCAAAGTTGCCAAGGTATTAGCATTGATGGGCTTTCTTGGCGCAGGCTCGGCTCTCATGCTCATAGCCAGTTTCTATTTGTACCTTAGCCCCAAATTGCCCTCAGCCGAAACCCTTAAAACCGTGAAATTACAAATTCCACTGAGAATCTATTCACAGGATTTAAAGCTGATTGGCGAATATGGAGAAAAACGGCGCTCACCTATCAAGTTTGAGGACATCCCTCCCCTCTTTATCAAGGCGCTTCTTGCCGCTGAGGATGACCGATTTTATTACCACTCGGGGGTCGATATCAATGGACTACTGAGGGCTATTGCCGAATTAGTTACCACTGGCCAGAAAGGCTCCGGGGGCAGCACCATTACCATGCAGTTAACCAGGAACTTCTTTCTCAGTTTCGAACAGACCTACGTTCGCAAATTCAATGAAATCCTGCTGGCCCTCCGGATTGAGGAGGAACTAACCAAGAATGAAATTCTGACCCTCTATATCAATAAAATCTTCCTGGGCAAACGCGCCTATGGTTTTGAGGCCGCTGCCCAGGTTTACTACGGCAAATCCCTGGGGGAACTGGAACTGGCACAACTGGCGATGCTTGCCGGTCTGCCCAAGGCGCCCTCCGCCTACAATCCGATTGCCAATCCGGACCGCGCGATACAACGCCGGAACTGGATTCTGCGACGCATGCACCGCCTCAGCTATATTGACCAGGAAACCCTGGATCAATCCCTGCTGGCCCCTGTGACTGCCGCCTATCACGGCGCTGTCGCCGAAATTGATGCCCCTTATATCGCGGAAATGGTTCGCAGAGAGCTTTTTGACCGGTTCGGGAATGATGCTTACTCAGAAGGCTATACGATTACAACCACCATCGACAGCAGACTTCAGCGCAGTGCAGCAGAATCAGTCATTGCCGGACTCAGGGAATACGACTGGCGCCATGGCTATCGCGGTGCCGAATACAATGAACCCGACTCGAGCCGATGGTCTGAAACCGTGGACAATCTGAGTGTCTACGGAGGTCTGTATCCGGCCATAGTCACCGAAGTGGCTGCAAAGCAGTTAGCGCTACTTCTGGCTAACGGCGAAACCACCCGGCTCGAGTGGGAAGACGGGCTGTCGGGATTGCGGCGATTTATTTCCGAGAACAGCCGTTCGGCACCGATCAGAACGGCGGACGAATTGTTCAGTCCCGGTGATGTCATACGTGTTGCCCGCAATAAGAAGGATCGCTGGCAACTTGCACAACGACCCAAAGCCCAGTCGGCCCTGGTGGCACTGGACCCGGAAAACGGTGCCATTAAGGCTCTGACTGGCGGCTTTGACTTCTCGATGAGCAAGTTTAACCGGGCGACCCAGGCTGAACGGCTGCCCGGTTCCAATTTCAAGCCGTTCATTTACACCAGGGCTCTGGAATCCGGCATGACTGCAGCCACCATCATCAATGACGCACCCATCGTGTTTGATGATGACCAATTGGAAAAAGCCTGGCGTCCTGAAAATGACAGCGGCAAATTCTACGGTCCCACGCGCCTCAGAAAGGCACTGTATCTGTCACGAAACCTGGTATCTATACGGATTTTGCGTCAAATCGGCATCGACACGGCCATCGAGGGCATGTCCCGATTCAGTTTTGATGAGTCCGCACTGCCTCGCAATCTGTCTCTGGCATTAGGCACCCACGCTATGACGCCTCTGAACGTGGCTACGGGTTATGCAGTATTTGCCAACGGGGGGTACAAAGTTGAGCCATTCCTCATCAAGGAAATTGTCGATCGGGGAGGCACCAAAATTGTTGAAGCCAATCCAGCCACTGTTTGCAGAAACTGCTCTGATTCTGGACAGGATTCGGGAAAGAAATCCGCGGTACTATCCGAGGCTGCGAACCTCAACGAATTATTCGGCATAACTCCTGATGGAACTCCCCCGGGGGCTGACCTGGATTCTTCCCCGGAGTTATCCGTTGGCGCCAATCCGCCAGTCGCCCCCAAAGAGGCCAAGCGTGTCCTTGATCCAAGGATTGCCTTTATTATGGATACTATTCTCAAGGACGTAATCCGCCAGGGAACCGGCCGCAAGGCTCGCAGTCTCAACAGGTCCGATATAGCCGGCAAAACCGGCACCACAAATGGTCCGAGAGATGCCTGGTTTTCCGGTTACAGCCCCTCGCTCGTCACCACAGTCTGGGTCGGCTTCGATGAAAACCTGCTGCTCGGCCGCAGTGAGTATGGCGGTTCTGCCGCCCTTCCCATTTGGATGAATTTCATGAGGGACGCCCTGGCTGGAAAACCGGAGATTCACCGCCCTCAACCTGCAGGGGTCATATCTGTTCGAATTGATCCGGAAACCGGCAAGCGAGTGGGTCCTGACCACAGCGACGCCATATTTGAATATTTTCTCGAGGAGTCAGTGCCACCGCTGGATCCGGGCAATGGCTCAGGCGGCTCAAATGGTGATACAACGCCGCTGCCGGCGGAACTGTTTTGAGGTCATTCGCCAGAAAGCACCGTACCGAACAAGTCAGGACGCCAGCAGCCGCCGCCAGTCGAATCCCGGGTCTCCGATGACATAAAAGCAGGGATTGAGCAACACCTCTTTGGTGTTGTAGCGAAGCTTTTCCAGGGAAAGGTCAAGGACGACGCCGCCGGCCTGCTCCACCACTGCCTGAGCGGCGGCAGTATCCCATTCGCATGTCGGCGCCAACCGCGGGTAGAAATCGGCTTCACCTTCGGCAACAAGGCAAAACTTGAGCGAACTGCCCATGTTTCTGGTTACCACCGGGCCCAGTTCGCCGCCAATCCGTTGCATTAGAGCCTCGACCTCTTTTGAGCCATGACGCCGACTGGCCACTACTGTCACGGGAACGCAGTTTTGGGCACGATCATCCATGCTCCGAACGGAAATTCGTCGCCTGTTGTCGTCATCAATTCGAAACGCTCCATAACCTTTGAGACCGGTATAGGTCAATCCCGAAACCGGCACATGAACAACGCCGAGCACTGGCTTGTGGCTGTCAATCAGGGCGATATTGACAGTAAATTCACCATTGCGGCTGATAAACTCCTTGGTGCCATCCAATGGGTCGATAATCCAGTAGCGCTGCCATTGCCGGCGTTCACTGAATGCAGGAACAGGCGCTTCTTCTGAGAGCACAGGAGTACCTGGCAACAGGGCTTCAAGGGCTGGACAGATCGCCCGGTGCGATGCCAGATCAGCCAGGGTAACCGGGGACTGGTCGGATTTTACCTCGACGCCAAAATTATCCCGGCCATAAATGGCCAATATGGCATCGCCCGCCTTACGGGCTATATTGACCACCTTATCCATAATCGCCTTATCCATCGGTCGAAGGATCGCCATCCTGAATTGTCTGGTTATTTACTTTTCCAGGGCTGTGCTCCGATATCCGCGCTTCACCGCCAGTCTCCTGCTCCGATTCCTGGCTGCGTTTCAAGTGATCCCTGGCCAGGTAGAGTGCGGCTATTGACCGGCCTTCGGTAAAATCCTGCCTGGCAACAAGGCCTTCCAGTTCATCCATACAGCAAGTCATAACTTCCGGGAGTTCCGGTTCGTCACCAGCAATACGTTTTGGATAAAGGTCGAGGGCCAGAACAACCGTAATTTCATGTTGCATATAAGCTGGCGACAGCGTCAAATCTTTCAGGGGTATCAGAATACGAGCGCCATAACCCGCCTCCTCCATCAATTCCCTGTTAGCGGCGGCTAGAATATCCTCTCCGGCGTTGACGGCTCCTTTGACGCAACCCAGCTGATAGTTTTCCGTGGCCGCGCAGTACTCGCGGATCAGCATGAAATGTCGGCAGTCCAGAAAAGGCACAACCAGGACGGCGCCCTGTCCGGATGTCCGGAGCCGTTCAAACAGCCGCTCGGCGCCATTTGCAAACTGTATCAGCAACTCTTCGACCCGAAACAATCGAGTCCTCGCCGTTTCCCGGCACTTCAATATTCGAGGTGTTGGGGGCATACTTGGCTATTCGTTTTGAAGCGGGTCGACATTATCTGTCATGATTGACTGGAGTGCCATTGATACAGTTTTGCTGGACATGGACGGCACTTTGCTCGACCTCCATTTCGACAATTATTTCTGGCTGACCCACCTGCCCGAGCGCTTTGCCGAGCACCATGGCATTCAACCCGACGAAGCCACCAGGCAACTACACCAGCGATTTAATGAAAAAAGAGGCACGCTGGACTGGTACTGTCTCGACTACTGGTCGCAGCAACTGGCGATGGATATTCGCAGCATGAAAAAGGAAATCAGACACCTGATCCGCGAACGGCCCCACGCCCTGGCTTTTCTCCAGTGGTTGGGAAATGCCGGTATTCAACGGGTGCTCATCACCAATGCCCACCCCGACAGCCTGTCGCTGAAACTCTCGGTTACCGGTATTGAACCGCTGCTGGATATCATCATTTCATCCCATGATTACCGGAGCCCAAAGGAAGCGCCACTTTTCTGGCAAAAGTTGCAACAACAGGTTCCCTTCGACAAGACACGCACCCTGTTTATCGATGACTCCGAAGCGGTACTTAACGCCGCACACAAGTTCGGTATTGAGCACCTGTACTCAATTGCCCAGCCAGATAGCCAACAGGACCATTGTCCCAACAGCGCCTTTCCGGTAATCCACCATTTTGACGACACCCTGCCGAGCACAAGCAATGTCTGATATTGTTGAAAAAGTCAGGCTGGACAAATGGTTATGGGCAGCGCGTTTTTTCAGGACCCGGTCCCTGGCCAAGGCCGCCATCGAGGGTGGCAAGGTTCAGGTTGACAACCAGCGGGCAAAGCCCAGTCGTGAAATCAGCCTTGGGTCGACCCTTGAAATACGCCAGGGGTGGGACCTGAAGACAGTTCTGGTTACCGGCCTCAGTGACCAGCGCCGAGGTGCAACTGAAGCCGCCCAGCTGTATCGGGAAACCGAACAGAGCCTGGCCAGACGCCAGGATCAAGCCGCCCGGCGCAAGGCACTGAACATGAACAGCCCACACCTGGACAGAAGGCCCACCAAGAAGGAACGCCGGCAAATCCATCGATTCAAGGAAGAAAACCTTTGAAATCTGCCTTTTCACCTCGCTCCCGCAAGCTCGCCTGGAGTCTGATAGGACTTCTCGTAACTGGTAACAGCGCCATTGGGGGGCCACCCCTCTACCGCTGGGTCGATGAACAGGGCAAAAGTCATTTTTCCGACAAGCCACCGGATAACGGATCAGCTGCCGACATTTCCAGTCAACTCACCCCCCTCAATATTGGCGAAACCAGAGAAGCCCAACAGCGACTGAAGGACGTGTTCAGGGGGCCAACCGACCTGGAAAAGGCTTACAAGAATCAGCAGGCTGAATTGCTGCGGCGACAGCAGCAAGAGCTCCAGGAAAGCTGCGCCCGGGCCCGACTAATTCTGTCACGGCTCCAGGGTCCGGTGGTATTCACCGATGACAGCGGCCAGATTATCAAAGTCAGCGAGGATGAACGGGCAGATCGTGAACGGCAGCTGGCAGAGGAAATTGCCCATCGTTGTGACTGACAGGACTGTCTTGTTAAGTACCTTCAGTCAATGACCTCGCGCAGTCATTGATCGCGCTTATTCCCGGTATACATCCCGGAATATGGACAATAAATCAGACGTTAACTACATTGATCGGCCTAAAAGGATGTCGGCCATCATGGGTTTTACCGATCAATTACACCGGTTCACTTTTCAAGACAGCGATGTACGGGGGGAACTTATCAACCTGGGCCTGTGTTACCGGGAAGTGCTGTCAAAGTCTGAATACCCGCAACCGATCGGCCATCTGCTGGGTAAATTTCTCGCGGCGACGGGTCTTCTGAGCGCGACCATGAAGCTTGACGGCGTTATCAGCCTTCAGGCACGGGGAGACGGCCTGGTGAAATTGATCATGGCAGACTGCACCCGGCATCATTATCTCAGGGGCATCGCTCGACTGGACCAAAATTCATCTCCGATGAATAGGAACAGGGATCTCGACAGCCCTGACGATACATTTCAGTTCCCCAACGTTATTGGCAATGGCCAGCTGGCTATCACTATTGATCCAGCCAGAGGCAAACGTTATCAGGGCCTGGTACCGCTGGAACGAATCGGAATCGCCGCCTGCCTCGAAACTTATTTCGAGAAATCAGAACAACTGCCAACACGAATCTGGCTAAGCGCCGACGACACTCGAGCGCATGGCCTACTGTTGCAAGCGCTGCCACTGAAATTACAAACGGCGGATGAACGCAACCGGTTCTGGCAACACGTCACCTGCATGGCCACCACGCTAACGGATGATGAACTACTGGAACTGGATCCGGTGACACTGCTGAATCGGTTGTTTCACCGGGAAAGTGTGCGCCTGTTTGAACCCAGGGCCCTTTCGTTTGGCTGCAGTTGCTCCCGGCACAGAACCGGCGAGGTACTGCGGTCTCTGGGAAGAAAAGAAGCCATGGCCATCGTCGAGGAATTGGGCATGATTGACATCGACTGTCAATTTTGCGGACAGCAATACCGTTATTTTCGAACCGATGTGGACAGACTCTTCGTCGGACAGGACCCGATTCTTCATTAACTTTCATGGCAATCCGGATCAAATCTGATTTCAGTTCCGGGGTAGCCTCTATTAACTGAAAGCTTTGACATTATTACAGGATCAATGATGAAACCACTTGAACTAAATCCGGCCAGGGTTTTTATCAATGCCAACGCCTCCGAATTGATAGAGGAGGCCATCAGACGCCGGGAAGGCAATCTGATTGGCAGCGGCGCTCTGTTGACCTGCACCGGTCATCGTACCGGCAGGTCCACCGCTGACCGCTATATTGTCGACGAGCCCAGCACTTCGGATGCCATCGACTGGGGACCGGTAAATCGGCCGTTTGCCGCCGATAAGTTTGATCAACTCTGGAACAGGGTCCGGGAGTACCTGAACGACAGAGACCGGTTCGTGGCTGAACTGGAAGTCGGCGAGGACTCCGAGCATTACATACCCATCAAGGTGACCACCGAGACCGCCTGGCACGGGCTCTTTGCTCACAACATGTTTATCAAGCCAGAGCACTTCAATGCCTCGGGCAAAGAAGTCTGGAATATTCTCCACGCCGCCAATTTTGTCTGTGATCCGGACCGGGACGGCACCAACAGCGATGCGGTGGTCATTATCAACTTTGCCCACCGCAAGGTCCTTCTGGCCGGCATGAAATACGCGGGCGAACTGAAAAAAGCCATGTTCTCGGTACAGAACTTCCTGCTGCCGGAAAAAGACGTACTGCCCATGCACTGCGGCGCCAATGTCGGCAAAAATGGCGATGTCACCCTGTTTTTCGGCTTATCCGGCACCGGCAAGACCACCTTGTCCGCGGACCCCAAGCGCTTCCTCATTGGAGACGACGAGCACGGCTGGACCAGAGGTGCGGTGTTCAACCTGGAGGGGGGGTGCTACGCGAAAACCATCAACCTCAGCCGCAACAATGAGCCTATCATCTGGGATGCCATCAGATACGGCGCCATCGTGGAAAATGTCGTGGTTGACGATCAGCGCCGACCGGATTACACAGACACCAGCCTGTCGGAAAACGGTCGCTGCAGCTACCCTCTTGAACATGTGCAGCAGCGATGTCTGGACAACCGGGCCGGAGAACCCAACAACATCCTGTTCCTGACCTGCGATGTCACCGGTGTACTGCCCCCTGTGGCCATACTCTCCAAGGAGGCCGCGGCTTACCATTTCCTCAGCGGCTACACCGCCAAGGTGGGATCCACGGAAATGGGTGCGGCAGCCGGAATCAACCCGACCTTCTCCGCCTGTTTTGGTGCGCCCTTCATGCCCAGGCCCGCCAAGGTCTATGCGGAATTGCTGATGAAACGCATTGAGGACTTTGGCAGCAGGGTCTACCTGGTCAATACCGGCTGGACCGGTGGCTCCGGCGGTGCCGGCGGCAAGGGCACCCGATTTCCAATTCCGGTCACACGGGCAATTATTGACGCCATAGAAAGTGGTGCCCTGGAACGTGCGGAAACCGAGACGCTGCCCCATTTCAACCTGGTCATTCCGAAACAGATTCCCGGTGTCGACAGCAAATACCTGAATCCCAGGAATACCTGGTCTGACACCGACGCCTACGACAAACACGCTGAACGACTGGCGGGCCTGTTTATCAGTAATTTTTCAAAATTCGACGTCCCGGAAAAAATTCTCAGGGCGGGGCCGGCGCTGTGAGCACTGCGAAGGCAGGTGCGATGGCGGGATTTGTAATCCGGCAACTTGACCGGTAATACATCGCCGGACCAGGCATCCCTGGACCAAGCTTCCCTGGTCCAAGCTTCCCGTATCCAGGTATCGTCGGTTCAGTCAAGGCCCACAGAAAGGCTCCCGTTTCTGGTCAGACAGGTACCTAATCGGTCTTAATGTTTAGTGGCGAACTGACATCAGCCGCTTTGGCCCCGGATACCATATTGAGGAAAAACAGACCGAAGGCCTCGAGCCTCTTTAAAACAGTCGGCACTTTTCTCTGAATCACCCGGTTGCTGTTGCAACAGGCCAGGCTCTCACAGGAGATCCGGCTGCTGCGTCAGGGGCCAGTGACTTTTGGCCTTGCCCCAGAGTCGATTGAGGGCACAGACGGTGTTGAGTCAGTTGCGGGTTTTCAGTGGGGGGGGGGAATTACAGGGTCGGTGGTTTCGGGGTTCGAGGTGGTTTTATCGGACTCCTCGTCGAGCCCGGCCTTCGTTTTTTTCCCGGATCACTGGTGTTTTTTTCGCGGTGCAAAGGACTCGTCCAAGATGGTTTCAACCGGGATCAATGTTCGTTCAATCGCGCCGCAGTGTACCAGTGTCCAAAGGCATCGGCCATGCTCCCGGCAACCGCACTGTCGGCAATCACAATTTGCCGAAAACCGGCCTGGCGAGCGATGGCGGCTACCCTCTCACCGGGTACCAGAACCGGAATCGCCAGCAGTGCCGACAGGGTCTCGGGACCGGCAACGGTCCCCAAGTAGGTTATCAGTTCGCCACTGTGGGCAACTACCATATCCAGATTGCCGGACAGCAGTAATTTGCCTATGGCCTCGTGGTGGGATCGGTCGAGTTCCCGAACGTAGAGTTCCCCATAGACAACATTGGCACCCCGGGCCTTGAGCATGGCACCGAGTGTCTCCCTGCCACCAACACCACGAAAAATCACGATATTCTCGCCATCCACAGACTGCATTTCGGGCAGGGACAGCAAAGCCTCGGTATCGGCCCTTTGTCGTGGGAAACACACCGGCTTCTGGTGAGATCGCTGCAGGGTGGCCTCGAGAACCGACGCGGTCGATGCACCGACGGCGAAGAAATCCAGCCCCGCCGGCAGCCGCTTCCAGTAATCGCCAATAGCCTGGGCGCCAATCCTGGCGGCGATCCGACTGATGAAAATTGCCTTTTGGAAACTGTCGAGGCGGGCGATTAGTCCGGTGACGGCTCCCTGCCGACTCAGCTCACGAATGGCCATGACCGGCAGCACCTCGACATCACAGCCAAGGGTCTCCAGTCGCGAGACGAAATCATCTTCGTTTCGGGGAGGCCTGACAACCAGCACTCTTGGCACTGATTCGAGTACCACGGTCAACCGCCATAGACTGCGGACAGTATTCGGCCTGCTCCCAGGTCCAGCAGGCGTTCGGCAACCCGGATGCCAATGGCCTCCGCATGCTCCGGTAATCCGGTCTCCTGGGCTTCCAGTATTTCGCTGCCATCCGGATTACCCACCAGGCCGCGCAGCCGCAGCTTTTGGTCATCCAGCAATTCCGCGTAACCGGCAATTGGCACCTGGCAGCCGCCATCCAGGCGCCGATTCAGGGCGCGTTCGGCCTCGATACAAAGAGCGGTCCGGCGGTGATGGAGGGGCCGCAACAGGTCGAGCATGGCCCTGTCGGCAACGCGGCATTCGATACCGACGGCACCCTGGCCTCCTGCCGGCAATGACAGTTCGGGTGGCATTCTCAATCGAATCCGCTGTTCCATGTTCAGGCGCAACAGACCGGCGGATGCGAGGATGATGGCGTCGAATTCTCCACCGTCGAGCCGGGCCAGCCGGGTGTTGACGTTGCCGCGAAGATCCCTGATTTGCAGATTGGGGTACCGCTGCCGGATCTGACACTGACGGCGCAGGCTGGAACTGCCGATTATCGCTCCGGCAGGCAGTTGGTCAGGGTGGCTGTAGCGATTGGACACGAAGGCATCGGTTGGATCTTCCCGTTCACAAATGGCACCAAGACCGAGCCCTTCCGGGAAGTCCATGGGTACATCCTTCATGGAGTGCACAGCGATATCGGCCCGGCCGTCGAGCATAGCCTCTTCCAGTTCTTTCAAAAACAATCCCTTGCCACCGATCCTGGCCAGGGGAGCATCGAGAACCCGGTCTCCCTTTGTGGAAAGGCCGATCAGCTCCACCCTTAGACCGGAATGGTGCTGCTGCAACCGCGACCGGACAAATTCCGCCTGCCATAACGCTAGTGGACTCTTGCGGGTGGCAATGCGAAGGTTTTGAACAGCAGGCATAGACTGACTCGACTATTAAAAAAGAAACCGGGGCTCTGGCCCCGGGGTGTTTCGACAACAGCGGCTAGATTCCCTGCGTCAATTGACACAGGGAATAGTACTGATAGACCCTAGATCTGATCAAGCAATCGCCGCAATGGCGAAACGTGCCGGCGGCTCACCTGCGGACGGAAATCCAGACCCTGTAAACGCACATAATACTGACCTTCATTATTGCGCTCCAGACCATCGATATGGGGGATGGAGACCAGGGCATTGCGGTGGATTCGAACAAAACGGCCGTCGAATTCGTCCTCGAGCTCTTTCAGGGTTTCGTCCAGCAGCGCCTCGCCCTCGGCATGGTAGGCAGTGACATACTTGTGATCTGCCTGAAACATGCGGATTTCTGAAACCGAGAGCAGGTCGATGCCGCGCCGGTTCTTTGAGGTGATGTGTGTTCTGCCACCGGTATTGAACAGGGGAGATTGCTGCAATTCGGACAACTGGGCCTTGTTGACCCGGCGGGTGCGATTGAGCACGGTGATCAATTCGTCCTGCTTTACCGGTTTCAACAGGTAACCGATAGCCTGGGAGGAAAAGGCCTCGACGGCATAATCGTCATAGGCGGTGCAAAAAATCACCGCAGGCGGTATATCAAGCTCTGCCAGGTGCTGGGCAGCGGCGAGGCCATCCATTCCCGGCATGCGCACGTCCATAAAGACCACATCCGGGCTGGTGTCCTGGGCCAGATTAATGGCTTCCTGTCCGGTTCCCGCAGACCCCACCAGCCGGCAGTTACCCAGAGATGTCAGCATTCGCGACAGGCGATCCCTTGCCAGGGGTTCATCATCAACAATCAGTATATTCATCATAGACTTAACCCTCGAGCCGCTGTTTCTGCCAGCTATTGGTCATACCTTTCCACATCACCGGATAGCTGATACGAGTAATATAACAATTTTTTTCGATGTTGGCAGACACCGTCGAAGAGGGCCCGAAATGGGCCTCCAGACGGCTCTGGACGTTTTTCATTGCCATTTTGTTTCCCTTGTTGTGCTGGATTCTTGTATTCAGGGGATTCCTGACGGTAATTTCTATCCTGTCTTTGACCCGATGGACCTTGACCTCAACATTGCCGCCCTCCGGCATTAACTGGATACCGTGGTAGACCGCGTTTTCCAGAACCGGCTGCAAGGTGAGACAGGGGATCTGAACGCCGGAGCCGTAATCGCTGATTTCCCAGACGACAGTCAATCGATCGCCGAGACGCATTTTCTCCAGGGACATATAGCGTCGACAGAGATTCAGTTCGTCCCGAAGCGGCACCAGGGTTTGGCTACCGGTTAGCGCGTGCCGGAACAGGTCGGCAAGGTCTTCAACAACCCTTTCGGCTTTCTCGGGGTCAGAACCAATGAGGCTGGCGATCATGTTCATGCTGTTGAACAGGAAATGCGGGCGAATTCGGGATTGCAGGGCCTGTATCCGGGATTCCAGTTCGGCCTTCTGTTGCAACCGCAGTTGTTGCTGCAGGAACAGATAGCGCAACAGCACCCCGGCTGGAATCGCAGCGATCAGGACATTTTCCAGCAGCAACCAGGGATTAAAGGCCGTCATGCCGGCCGATGCCGGCTGCATCCAGAGCATGAGCATCTGACCCGTTGCGGAACTACCCAGGGTTATCACCAGAATCATTACGTAGCTGAACACCGCCGCCAGAACCGGACTCATCTCGTTCAGCCAGGTTCGACAAAGACACAGAACCAAAGCACTGAGCAAACCGATCCACAGGGACATGATCGATACCCTGCCCAGTTGTGCCCAGTCAAAGTGATTCAGGCTGCCGTCGATAATGACGATCAGGATAGCCAGCAGTTCGACGATAACCACCACCGCCAGCAGCCCCTCTCCCCGGCAGAGATTGGGCAGAAAAAAGTCTAACTCACCACTATGGAAGGGGTTGAGTTTGGAAGGAAAGCTTAATTTCCAGCCCATACATCTTGTTACCTGACAATCCGCTATAATGGCTGGCCTGCACCAGTAAAACACTATTTTCTTCCGCAAAACAAGCCGTTGAGTAGCCTCAATGATAGATGAAAAAAAGAAAAATCAATCCTGGGGCGGTCGTTTTAGTGAACCGGTCGACACCTTCGTTGTCCGTTTTACGGCGTCTGTCAACTTCGACCAGCAATTGTATCGGCAGGATATTCGGGGATCCCTGGCCCACGCGGCCATGTTGGAGAGAATAGGGGTCCTGAGCGCCGATGAGCACCGGCAGATCCGGGAAGGTATGCAGGACATTCTGGATGAAATTGAACGGGGAGAATTTGCCTGGTCCCTGGAACTGGAAGATGTCCACATGAATATCGAGGCGGCCCTGACCGAGCGCATCGGTACCACCGGCAAAAAACTCCATACCGGCCGCTCCAGAAACGACCAGGTGGCCACCGACATAAGACTCTGGCTGCGGGATGCGATCGACGCCATTGCCGACGAATTGACTCGCCTGCAACAGGGATTGATCGGCCTGGCGGAGCGGGAAGCAGCGACCATCATGCCAGGCTTCACCCACCTGCAAACCGCCCAGCCGGTCACGTTTGGCCACCACATGATGGCCTGGTTCGAGATGCTCGATCGGGATTACGACCGGTTGCAGGATTGCCGCAAGCGCCTCAATCGCTCACCTCTGGGTGCTGCGGCCCTGGCCGGCACCAGCTATCCCCTCGATCGCCAGTACAGTGCCGGACTGCTGGGGTTTGACCGCCCCACCGAAAATTCCCTGGACTCCGTCAGCGACCGGGACTTTGCCATCGAATTCTGCGCTTTTGCCAGCCTGTTGATGACCCACCTGTCCCGGGCTTCGGAAGAACTGATCCTCTGGACTTCGGCACAGTTCAATTTCATCCATCTGCCCGACCGGTTTTGTACCGGCTCGTCAATCATGCCACAAAAGAAAAATCCCGATGTTCCGGAATTGGTTCGCGGCAAGACCGGCAGGGTCAACGGGCACCTGGTCAGTCTGCTAACCCTGATGAAATCCCAACCCCTGGCCTACAACAAGGATAACCAGGAAGACAAGGAGCCCCTGTTTGATACCGTAATGACAATCGGAGACTGCCTGCGGGCTTTTGCCGACATGGTGCCGGCCATTGAAGTCAGGGCGGAAAATATGCGGGAGGCGGCCCGACGTGGCTTCGCCACAGCCACCGATCTGGCCGACTATCTGGTTGGCAGAGGGCTGCCCTTTCGCGATGCTCATGAAATTGTCGGCAAGGCGGTTGCCTATGGCATTGGTCTGAACCGGGATCTGTCGGAGATGACCCTGACGGAGTTGCAGCAATTCTCCGATGCCATCGATACCGATGTATTTCAGGTATTGACCCTTGAGGGCTCGGTCGCTGCACGCAATCACATTGGCGGCACAGCGCCGGCGCAGGTCAGCGCCGCAGTTGAACGGGCGCGGACCCGGCTGCTGCAGCGGCCGTAGTTATTCAGAAACGCAGATTCACCGCCTCGCCGCACTGCTCGGACAGGGTTCTGCCCAGTAACTGTTGCAATGTCTCCCCGGTGGTCGAACAGGTCCAGATGTCCTCGCTGTAAGAGAGATGAAAGCCGCCGGATCGTGCCGCCACCCAGATCTGGGCCAGGGCCGGCTGCCTGGAGACGATCACCTGGCTGCCATTGTCCTCGCAGGTAATGGTCAAAAGGCTGCCGGCATTCTCATAATCCAGGTCGGCACCAGAGCGATCCAGGGCCTCCTCAATCGCCAGCATCAGATCGTCCACATGCAAATTGAATTCGGTCTCGTTCACTGGGATATCCTGTATAAAATGTTGGTCGCGGCGAGTATACGCGATTGAGGCAAACTGACGGGAGCCTTATACTCCCCGGCTATTTATTGATTTCACCGGCTTTTTCTATGCAACGTATTTTACTTAGCCTTGCCTTGTCAGCCTGTCTCACCGGGCTGACCGCCTGCGGCACCAAGGGCCCTCTCTACCTGCCAGAATCGCCTCCTGAGCAGCTCTCCAGCATCGATATCCAACCGAAATACTAAGAATAGTTCGCCATGACCGAGTTTTCGATGAGAGGCGGAGAGCTTTGCGCCGAGTCCGTGCCCCTAAGCCGCATCGCGAAGGAACTGGGTACGCCCACCTATGTCTACAGCCGCCGGGCACTGACCGATAACTTCCTGGCATACGAGCAGGCGCTGGCGGATTGTCGGCATCTGGTCTGTTACGCGGTCAAGGCCAATTCCAACATAGCCGTCCTCAATGTTCTGGCCAAACTTGGTGCCGGTTTCGATATTGTTTCGGCGGGTGAACTGGAGCGGGTCATACTCGCCGGCGGTGACCCCGCCCGGGTGGTCTTTTCCGGTGTTGGCAAGCAGCCGTCAGAAATGGCCAGGGCCCTGAAAGCGGGCATTTTCTGCTTTAACGTTGAATCCGAGGCCGAACTGCTCTGTCTCAACCGGGTCGCAAGTGATCTCGGCACTGTGGCGCGAATCTCGCTGCGGATCAATCCCGATGTCGACGCCAATACCCATCCCTATATCTCCACCGGCCTGCGGGACAACAAGTTCGGCATTGATATCGAACAGGCGCCATTGGTATACCGCCTGGCCCGGGACCTGCACCACATCGACGTCGCCGGCGTCGATTGTCATATCGGTTCCCAGTTGACCAGCACCAGACCGTTTCTCGATGCTCTGGACCGCATCCTGGACCTTATCGACCGCCTGGCTGAGGACGACATAGAAATTGAACATCTGGACCTGGGTGGCGGACTCGGCGTTCGATACCGGGAGGAAAAGCCACCCCACCCCGGCGACTATGTGCAGCAGCTGCGACAGCGACTGGCCGGCCGCAGTCTGACCCTGATTATCGAACCCGGGCGATCCATAATGGCCAATGCCGGCGTCCTGCTGACCCGGGTCGAATACCTGAAACTGAATGCCCACAAAAATTTCGCCATTGTCGATGCCGCCATGAACGACCTGATCCGGCCTGCCCTTTATCAGGCATGGATGGCCATCGAACCGGTCAGACCTCACCGCGGCGTCAGCCGCTGCTACGATGTGGTCGGTCCGGTTTGTGAAACCGGTGATTTTCTCGGCAAGGACCGCACCCTGGTGATCGACCCGGGCGATCTGCTCTGCATCCGCTCCGCCGGCGCCTACGGCTTTACCATGAGTTCCAATTACAACAGCCGGGGCCGCCCGGCCGAAGTCATGGTGGACGGTGCTACCAGCCACCTGATTCGACGCCGGGAAACCGTGGCGGATCTGGTCCGGGGCGAAGCGATCATCAAGGAGTGAGCGGGTGCTGCTAAGATTTACCAAGATGCACGGCCTCGGCAATGATTTCGTGGTTATTGATGCCGTCTCCCAGGATGTACAAATCAAGCCCCACCTGGCCAGAAGGCTGGCCAACCGGCGTCTCGGTGTCGGTTGTGACCAGATCCTGGTGGTGGAGCCACCGAGCGAACCCGATGTCGATTTTACCTACAGGATATTCAATGCCGACGGCAGCGAAGTGTCCCAGTGTGGCAACGGCGCCCGGTGTTTTGCCAAGTTTGTTCGCGACCGGAAATTGACCGGTAAACGCCACATTCGCGTCGCTACCCGGGCAGGCATTCTCAGCCTGACAGTCAACCCGGACAACCAGATTCGAGTGGAAATGGGCGTACCCGTCTTCAGTCCCGAAGACATTCCTCTGGTGGCCGGCAGCGAATCCCCGCTTTACAGCCTCGATGTCGGCGGCCAGCAATTGTCGGTGGCGGCGCTGTCCATGGGCAATCCCCACGCGGTGATGCTGGTGAATGATGTCAGCACCGCGGCCGTTGAAAGCCTGGGCCCTCTGATCGAGAGCCACGAACGTTTTCCGGAAAGGGTAAACGCCGGTTTCATGGCCGTATGCGATCGCCATGAAATCGACCTGAGGGTTTATGAACGGGGCGCCGGCGAGACCCTGGCCTGTGGTAGTGGCGCCTGTGCGGCAGCGGTAGCAGGTATCCGACAAGACCTGCTAGACTCCCCGGTCGACGTGCATCTGCCCGGCGGCACCCTCCGCATTGAATGGGCGGGTGACGGACAGCAGGTCGTCATGACCGGACCAGCGACAACTGTTTTCCACGGGCGAATAAGGCTATGAGCGGTGACAACCGACCGACCGATCAGAAAGAACTCCGGACCGAAGAAAAGGTCAGGGAATACCTGAAAGCACATCCGGATTTCTTCGACTCCCATCCCGATCTCCTGGAGACCATTGAACTGGCTCACGAAAGTGGCGGTGCAGTGTCTCTGGTGGAGCGGCAGGTGAGCATCTTGCGGGAACGCAACATGGAAATGCGCCACCGCCTCGCCAATCTGCTGGAAAACGCCAGAACCAACGACCGGCTGTTCGAAAAAACCAAGCGCATGGTGCTGAGTCTACTGGATGCCGGCGACCTGGCCGAAGCAGTCGACAATCTGTACAACAGTCTCGGCACGGATTACCAGATCCAGTTTTACAGCCTGCTGCTGCTCGGCGACTTAAGCCAGATGCCGGCCAGCAAGGCTCGCGTGGTGAGTATGGAGGAGGCCCAGAGTCAAATCGGCACCCTGTTGCGCACCAAAAAGGCGATTTGCGGCGTGCTCAGGGCAGAGGAATCCCAGTACCTGTTTGGCGACAAGGCCAATAAAGTGGGTTCTGTCGCCGCAGTCCCCCTGAGCAACGGTAATCTTTTCGGTATCCTGGCCATTGGCAATGCCGATGCCAATTACTACCGCAGCACCATGGGCACTCTCTTTCTCAGCTACATCGCCGAGGTGCTGAACCGGACCCTGCCCCGATTCAACAGCCCGTGAATACCAGCCGCTTTACCGGGCAACTGGCGCGGTTTCGGGATCATCTTGCCATAGAGCGCAACCTGTCTCCCCACACTGTCAGCAGCTATCTGCGGGACTGCCGCAAGTTCGCCAGGTGGTGCCAAAGCCGGAATCTCGAGCAACTGGAAAATATCGACAGCCAGCACGTCCGCCAATGCCTGGCGTCACTGCACCGGCAGGGCCTCAATGGCCGCAGCCTGCAGCGATGGCTGTCGGCCATGCGCACGTTTATGAATTTTTGCCTTCGCAACGGCTGGATTCGATGTAATCCGGTGCCTGGCATTCAGGCACCAAAAGCGCCAAGAAAATTGCCAAATACACTGGATGTGGACCAGGCCAGCCAGTTTGTCAGTATCGAAGGCGATACCTGGCTGCTGGTCCGGGACCGGGCGATGCTGGAACTGCTGTACTCGTCCGGATTGCGCCTGTCGGAACTGGCCGGCCTCAACCTCGGGGACCTGGACCTGGCGGACCGCAGCGTTACCGTCACCGGCAAAGGCCGAAAGACCCGGATGGTTCCGGTGGGTCAGCAGGCTGTTGATGCTCTGCAGATCTGGCTCCATCGGCGCCGGGAACTGGCTGGCAGCCACGAAAAGGCAGTCTTTGTCAGCACCCGCGGCGGACGCCTTTCCCGACGAGCCATCCAGTCCCGCCTGAGTCATCACAGTCTCAGTCAGGGTATGCCTGAACCGGTTCACCCCCATATGCTGCGGCATTCATTCGCCAGCCACATGCTGGAATCCAGTGGCGACCTGAGAGCGGTGCAGGAACTGCTGGGCCACGCAAACCTGTCGACTACCCAGATTTACACCCACCTGGACTTTCAGCACCTGGCCAGGGTCTATGACCTTGCCCATCCGCGGGCCAAAAAGTCATCCCCGAATGATGTCGTTGCAACCGGGAAAAAAGCCAGGACCACTCCCGGTGGCTCAAAATAAAACGGAAGACCATAGTTAAACTGGCGACTCCCGGTGTAAACCCTCAGGGTTTTGGTCGTGGAGAGCAGGTACGGGGGCTTTGACGGAACGGACCTTGACGGAACGGACATGGACTGAACGGCAATCTTGCTCCGCTCCCCCTGGAGGTTTAATGTGCAACTTCTCTGCCCCAATGGCAGTATTCACCCCACGACGGCAACTGATGGCCGATCCCTGGCCCGGAGGACTACATGATCAAATGGATATCGCTAGTATTGCTGATTGCCGTACCCTGTATTGCCCAGGAAACAAACTGCTGCCATCGAACCATCAGCACCACCGGCACCGGCGAAGTCAAGGTGAAGCCGGATCAGGCGGTGGTCAGAATGCAAATCGAATCCAGGCACAAGACGGCGGACACCGCCAAACAGGAAGTGGATCAACGTCTCAACCGCTTTTTGCAGGCCCTGGAACCCCTGAATATTGACCAGGATGATATTGTCGCCGCCTCACTCAGCATTCTGCCCGAATATGAATACCGGGACCGGCAGCGACTGTTTTCAGGCTACATGGCGTCAAGAAGCCTGACCGTGACACTGCGCCAGCTCGAGCACATGGACACATTGCTCGATATCGCGGTCACCAATGGTGTCAATCAGGTACTTAGCATCACCCCCGAGTCATCCAGAGAGGAAGAACTTCGACTTCAAGCCCACAAAAATGCCATAGCGGACTCCCAGGTCAAGGCACGGGAACTGGCTAAAGCGTACGGGGCCGAACTGGGAGCCATTTTCACCATCAACTACAGCAATCCACAGGTGCACTACCCGGTTGCCAAGGAGGCTGCGCAATTGCGTATGATGAGCGCCGACAGCGGAGGTGGGGACGGCCAGTATCTTTATGACCAGCTGATTTTCAGTGACAACATTTACGTGGTGTTTGATCTGATCATCCCGGACTGAGGAGCTGGAGGCCCGGATTTATTGCTTCGCTTTCCAGAAAAAAACCGACCTGAAGGTCGGCTTTTTTCGAGCGGTGATACGCTGGAACAATATTTTCAGATAGCGTCAAATCCGGTTTCACCGGTACGAATTCGAATGACTTCCTCCAGCTTGGAGATAAAGATCTTGCCATCGCCGATCTTGCCGGTATTGGCGGATTTTGTGATGGCTTCAATAATGGTATCCACCCGGTCATCGCTGGCGGCAATTTCCAGTTTGATCTTGGGCAGGAAGTCCACTACGTATTCGGCACCGCGATACAATTCGGTATGTCCTTTCTGACGACCGAAGCCCTTAACCTCTGTCACGGTGATACCCTGAACACCAATCTCCGCGAGGGTCTCACGGACATCGTCAAGCTTGAAGGGTTTGATCACAGCAGTTATAAGTTTCATCAGTCGCTCGTCCTCTTATTTTATGTCCTGTTTGACGGTGACGGAAAGATACACGTTCCGACAAAGAAATGCATCCGTTGCTGTGCTTTTTTGCCGGGAACCTGATTGGGTCGAATTTCCGGGCGGTTTCCGGGGCCAGTCGTTGTTCCGGATATCCAGTCCTTGCCAGAACTGCAACTTCCCGGGTTTTAAAATAAAAAAACAGGGGGCCTGGCCCCCTGTTTTCCGTACCGGTGCCGTTCAGGCACCGGTCCATTCTTTGTGATGGTATCAGACCTTGCCGTTGACAAACTCCGGATAAGCCTCCAGACCACACTCGGATATATCGACACCGTCGTATTCTTCCTGCTCGCCGACCCGAATACCGATCACGGCTTTCAGAATTGACCAGGTGATAAGACTGGTGACGAAAACCCAGGCAAAAATGGTGGCGATACCAAGCAGTTGGCCCCCAAGAGTAACATCTTCATTATTGGACAGGACCACGGCCAGCAGGCCCCATATACCGACAACACCGTGCACCGAGATGGCACCAACGGGATCATCAATCTTGACCTTGTCCATAAAGACAACCGCGAGCACCACCAGAACGCCACCGACAGCACCGACGAGGGTTGCGCCAATGCCACCCCACATCAGGGGTTCGGCAGTGATGGCCACCAGACCGGCGAGGGCGCCGTTGACCGCCATGGTCAGATCAGCCTTGCCAAACATGAAATGCGAGGTAATCAGGGCAGCAATCAGGCCGCCACAGGCTGCGGCATTGGTATTGACAAAGACATCGGCAACGGCGTTGGCTTCATCGATGTTGGACACCATCAGTTCAGAACCACCGTTAAAGCCGAACCAGCCGATCCACAGAATAAACATTCCCAGCGCGACCAGGGGCATATTACAACCGGGAATGGCGTTGACCTTGCCATCCTTGGTGTACTTGCCTCTTCGTGGCCCCAGCAACAGCACGCCGGCGAGAGCAGCGGAAGCACCGCAGAGATGAACCACCCCGGACCCGGCAAAATCCTGGAACCCGGCGGCGTCAAGGAAACCACCCCCCCATTTCCACATACCCTGCATCGGGTAGATGAAACCGGTCATAACCATGGCAAATGCCAGGAAGGCCCAGAGTTTCATCCGCTCGGCGACAGCACCGGATACTATCGACATGGCTGTGGCGACGAAGACCACCTGGAAGAAGAAGTCCGAAGCACCGGCGTAATAGGTATCACCACCACTGGCCAGCACCTCATCGACACTGGCATTGGCTATGCTGTTGCCAAACCAGCCATCAGGCAGAATCCCGCCCTCGCTGCCACCGTACATGATGGTATAACCCATAAGCAGGTACATGGTGCAGGCAATCGCATACAGGGCAATATTCTTGGTGAGGATTTCAGAGGTGTTCTTGGCGCGAACCAGACCGGCTTCGAGCATGGCGAAGCCCGCCGCCATCCACATGACCAGGGCCCCGGTTACCAGAAAATAAAAGGTATCCAGGGCATATTTAAGTTGAACAATATCGTTTTCCATCGTGTACTCCCGATGTCTTTCAGCGGTTAAATGGCTTCATCACCGGTTTCACCGGTGCGGATGCGAATAACGTCGGTCAGATCGGAAATAAAGATCTTGCCATCGCCAATTTTGCCCGTGCGTGCAGAATTGAGAATTGCCTCGACGGCGCCTTCAACCA
>QJWQ01000093.1 GCA_003235325.1 Gammaproteobacteria bacterium
GGTTGCGGAGGCGGTGGGCTATGAGGATCCAGTGCAATTCAGCAAGTTCTTTTCAAGAAATTCAGGTCACAGTCCCCGGGAATTTCGGGCCTCCTTTGCCAGCATTTTATAGGTAACAGAGAACGCACTATTCAGATGGGGTATCGGCATAGGGTTCAGGCAGGTTATTAAGCCCCGGATAAAGACCAGGTTGGTCAGTGTCGTGAATCCAAAGCGGCACCCGGATACTCTGCAGCCTGCCACCGTCACCCGATTGTCGGCAATGGCCGTAGTAACCGCAGCCATCGTGGTCATTGTCCCAGCGGCGCCTCCGGTTCGGGTTCCAGGTCTTCATAGGCATCCGGGCGAAAACGGGGGGTGCAGATGGCCAGAAACACCAGGTCGTCACTGCCGGTATTGATGATGCGTTGCCGGCACAGGGGCGGAATGAAGATGATGTCTCCGGCGCTGACCGGCCGGGGTTCCAGGTCACCGACCTCGACAGAGCCCGTGCCCCGCAGGATGACGTAGCGCTCAGCGGTATCGCGCAACCGGTGCCAACTGGTGGACACCCCCGGTTCCACCCGCGCCTCGGCAATGGAGACATCCGGGTCGCCGCTGCAATTCCAGAGTTCGCTGATATGGCACTTCTCCGGCGTGTAGCGCTCGGTCGCCGTGCTGCGAGGTCTTATTTCTGCTCTCATTGCCAGTGCTCCTGCGGTGCTGGTCGTTATTCGGGTTACTGGTCCAAGGTAGCCGCTGACGGCAGGAAATACCATATTTAGGCCCGGGTTTACGCTGTGGCCAGAATCATTCCTGTCGCAGCCTGTCTCTCACAGGACGCCACCTTTTTCACAGGACCTCATCTCTTTTACAGAACGCCATCCGGACTGAACAATCGGCACCGACAGTCCTGTTTGCGAACGGCACAGTGGATAATGTTTAAAGTTATGTAAATTCGAGTGTCTCATGCCGGTCCATACCGTAGTATCGTGAGTTACCCCTAGCGCCACGTCGTAACCCCACAGGGACGCCATGAAGAATTTTGCAACCTACCTCCTGCTCGCACTGGTCACTGTCGCCGCGTTATTTTGGTATCGGGGTGTCTACAGGCCGGGCGCTGCCGGCAACATCCCGCCGCCGGCGAAGCAGGTGCTGGTGCGAGCCGAAGCGGCGCAATTGCAGGACTTCGTCGACCGGGTCGAGGCCCTGGGCACCACCCGGGCCAGCGAGGCCGTGGAAATTACCGCCGACGTTACCGGCAAGGTGGTGGCGGTCAATTTCGAGGACGACCAGTGGGTCGAGAAGGGTGAGGAACTGGTGCAGCTGGAGGCCGAGCGGGAGCGGGCGCAAAAACTCGAAGCAGAAGTCAATCTGCAGGAGGACGAGCGCCTGCTGGACCACTACAAGACCCTGGCCCGATCCCAGGCAGTGTCCAAGACACTGCTGGACGAGCAGCAGGCCAAAGTATGGGCCAGCCGGGCGCGACTGGCCGGGGCCGAGGCTGAGCTGGAGGATTTCACCATTCATGCCCCCTTCAGCGGCATGCTCGGCGCCCGGCGCATCAGCCCCGGGTCCCTGGTGACGCCGGGCACGGTGATCACCACCCTGGACGCTATCGACAGCCTGCGGGTCGATTTCACCGTGCCGGAGCGCTGGCTCAGTCGGTTGCAGGCCAGACAGGTGATCCGCGCCGGTTCGGTAGCCTGGCCGGACCGGGAATTTCATGGCGAGGTGCTCAGCATCGGCTCCCGGGTCGACCGCCTGACCCGGGCCGCCCAGGTCCGCGCCCAGGTGGACAACAGCGAGCGGTTGCTGCGACCGGGCATGCTGCTGACCCTGACCCTGTTCACCGAGCCCCGACAGGTGGTCAGCGTCTCCGAAATGGCGGTGGTCAAGGAGGTCGAGGACAACTATGTCTATGTCATCGATGCCGCCAATACAGTGTCCCGGAGGCCGGTGCAACTGGGGTCCCGGCACGAGGGCCGCGTCGAAATCGTCGAGGGCCTGGAGGCCGGCGAACGGGTGGTCACCGAGGGCACCCAAAAGGTTTCCCCCGGGGCTACCGTGATCGTTGCCGACGGCGGCCCCGTCAAGCCAGAGGCCTGATGCCGTGCTGATCTCGGACCTCGCCGTCAAGCGCCCCACCATCGCCATTGTCGTCAACGCCCTGCTGGTGGTGTTTGGCCTGCTGGCGTTTTCGAAACTGCCCCTGCGCCAGTATCCGGACATCGACCCGCCGGTGATCGGCATCACGGCCGAGTATCGGGGCGCCTCGGCGGAGATCGTCGACACCAAGGTGACCCAGGTGATCGAGGACCAGTTGAGTGGCATCGAGGGCATCAAGTTCATCGATTCCACCAGCAGCGACGGCCAGGCCCGGATTACCGTCGAGTTCGAGCTGGACCGGAATATCGAGGCCGCCGTCAATGACGTCCAGCAGTCGGTCAACCGTGTGCTGGACCGGCTACCGGACGAGGTCGATCCGCCGGAAGTGGCCAAGGCCGATACCAACGCCCGGCCGATCATGTGGTTCAACATGATCAGCACCACCATGGACGAACTGGAATTGTCGGACTACGCCCGGCGTATCGTCGTCGACCGGCTGTCGGTGGTGGACGGCGTCGCCCAGATTCGCATCGGCGGCGAGCGCAGCTACGCCATGCGCATTGAGCTGGACCGCCGGGAGCTGGCGGCCCGGGGCCTGACCGTCAACGATATCGAGGCCACCCTTCGAGCGGAAAATGTGGAATTGCCCGCCGGCGAGATCGAGTCGGTGACCCGGGATTTTTCCGCCCGGGTCAACCGGGTCTACAACACGCCCAAAGATTTCGCCAGCATGGTGGTGCGCCGGGGCGAGGACGGCCACCTGGTGCGGCTGGGGGAAGTGGCCCGGGTAGCCCTGGCGGCGGAGGAGGACGACAACTTTTTTCGCCGGGAAGGGGTGCCGATGATTGGCATCGGTGTCATCAAGCAGTCCCAGGCCAATACCGTCGACGTCGCCAACCGCGCCCGGGAGGCGGTGGCACTGATGAACCAGGTATTGCCGGAGGGCACCTCCCTGGAGCCCAGTTACGATTCATCGATTTTTGTCGACAGTGCCATACGGGAGGTCTACAAGACCCTGGCCATCACCATGGTCCTGGTGGTGCTGGTGATCTTCGCTTTTCTGGGCAACGCCCGGGCCACCCTGATCCCGGCGGTGACGGTGCCGGTGTCCCTGATCGCCGCCTTTATCTTTGTCTCGGCCATGGGTTTCACCATCAACATTCTCACCCTGCTGGCCCTGGTGCTGGCCATCGGTCTGGTGGTGGATGACAGCATTGTCGTCCTGGAAAATATTTTCCGCCGGGTCGAGCACGGCGAGCCGCCGCTGCTGGCAGCCTACCGGGGCGCCCGGCAGGTGGGCTTCGCCGTCATCGCTACCACCCTGGTGCTGGTGGCGGTGTTCGTGCCCCTGGTCTTTCTCGAGGGCAATATCGGCCGCCTGTTCACCGAGTTTGCCCTGACCATTGCCGCCGCCGTGAGCTTTTCCAGCCTGGTGGCGCTTTCCCTGTCGCCGGTGCTGGGTTCCCGCCTGCTGGTAGCCCGAACCAGTGGCATGAGTCTGGTGGAATCCCTGCTGGTTCGGGTCGAGGACCGCTACCGCAATTTCCTGCGGCACCACGCCCGGCGAGCGGCCCTGCCGGTGACCGTACTGCTGCTGGCATCGGCCACCATTTTCGGTCTGGCCCGGCTGGTGCCCTCGGAATTTTCGCCGGTGGAGGACAACGGCATACTGTTCATGAACTACCGGGGACCGGAAGGGGCCAGTTTCGAGCAGACCAGCAAGACGGTGCTGGATATCGAAAAACGTATTCTCGACCACCGGGATGACTGGGGCGTGGAGTTCCTGTTGCTTAGGGTGCCGGGATTCGGCGCCAATAGCGCCAACAGCGCCACCGCCATCATCGGCCTGGTGCCCTGGGCAGAACGGGACTACACCGGCACCGAGGTCGGCGCCCTGGTCAGGAAGGAGTTGGAGCAGGTGCCGGACGGCCGCATTTTCGTCAACATGCGCAGCGGCCTGGTATCCGGCGCCAGTGGCCAGCCGGTGGAAGTCGCCATCGGCGCCAATACCTATGACGAGTTGATCGACTGGCGGGGGAAACTGCTGGAGGCGACCCGCAACCACCCGGTACTGCAGAACGCCGATATCAATTTTCAGGTGGATTCGCCGCAGATCATTGTCGATGTCGATCGCCAGCGCGCCGCCGATCTCGGGGTCTCGGTGATCAATATTGGCCGCACCCTGGAGACCATGCTCGGTTCCCGGGTGGTGACCACCTACATGGACCGCAGCGAGGAATACAACGTCATTCTCGAGGGCCTGGACGCGGATTTCACCAGTCCCGATGACCTGGAGCAGATCTACGTCCGCTCAGAGCGAACCGGCAGCCTGGTGTCCCTGGGCAACCTGGTGACGGTGCGGGAGCGGGCGGTGGCACCGAACCTGCCCCGCTACAACCGCCGCCGGGCCCTGACCCTGAGCGCCGATCTGGCGCCGGGCTACCGCCTCGATGCCGGCCTGGAGGCAGTGCGGCAACTGGTGCAGGACAACCTGCCCGCCAGCGCCTCCCTGGACTACAGGGGTGAGAGCCTGGAGTATCTGCGGGCCGGCAGTTCGGTGCAGTTCGTGTTCATGATCGCCATCCTGGTGGCCTACCTGGTGCTCGCCGCCCAGTTCGAGAGCTTCCTGCACCCGGTGACCATCCTGCTCACCGTGCCCCTGGGCATTGCCGGCGCCTTTGCCGGGCTCTATCTCACCGGGCAGTCTTTCAATATCTACAGTCAGATCGGCATGGTCATGCTCATCGGCCTGGCGGCCAAGAACGGTATTCTCATCGTCGAGTTTGCCAACCAGTTGCGGGATCAGGGCCACGCCTTTGAGGACGCCCTGGTGCAGGCGTCCGTGCAGCGGCTGAGGCCGATTCTGATGACCTCCATGACCACGGTGATCGGCTCCATACCGCTGCTGCTGGCCTTCGGCGCCGGCGCCGAGAGCCGCTACGTGCTGGGGGTGGTCATCTTCTCCGGGGTGCTGGCGGCGACCCTGCTGACGCTGTTTGTGCTGCCCTCCACCTACCTGCTGCTGTCCAGGAACAGCAGCACTCCCGGCAAGCAGGCAGCCCGAATCCATGACCTGGAGACCCGTCACAGCCAGGAGGGCTGAGCAGAAAGAGCGCGCTCATTGCGAGTGAAACGAATGCCTGCAGGGATGCAGGTATTAGAGCGACGCAGGAAGCCAAAGCCGAGCAATCCACTAAGCTGTTTCGTCATTGCGAGTGAAACGAAGCAATCCAATAAATTATTGATTGGATCGCCACAGCACTGCATGCCTCGCGATGACGGGTCGGATTGGTGTAGTCGGGGCCGTCGTTGCGAGTGAAACGAATGCCTGCAGGGATGCAGGTATTAGAGTGACGCAGGAAGCCAAAGCCGAGCAATCCAATATACTCTTGTCGGTATATTGGTATGGAGCGGCCGGGCCGACATGGCCCAAAAACTCAACGTTATGACACTCCAACCGAAAATCTTTTCTGTGAGGGAACAAGCAATGGCCGAGATAGAGACACTGGACAGCAGAACGGTTTACACCAACAGATGGATGCGGGTCCGGGAAGACCGGATACGAAGGCCCAGTGGCGCCGAAGGTATCTATGGCGTGGTGGAAAAGCCGGACTTTGTCGTGATCATTCCCATTGAGGACCAGCACATTCATCTGGTGGAGCAATACCGATACCCGGTGGCAAAACGGTGCTGGGAATTGCCCCAGGGTTCCTGGGAAGGCAAACCGGATGCCGATCCCCTGCTGCTCGCCACGGGAGAGCTGCGTGAGGAAACCGGTCTGGTATCCGGCAGCATGGTCTATGTCGGTCACCAGTATCTGGCCTATGGCCATTCCAGCCAGGGCTACCATATCTACCTGGCCACCGAACTGGAGCAAAAATCGACGAATCTGGATGCCGAGGAAGAAGGTCTGATTTCAAAAAAGTTCAGGGTAACGGCGTTCGAGGCCATGATTTTGTCCGGGGAGATCAGGGACGCCACTACGGTCAACGCCTACGGCCTGGCGCGACTGAAAGGGTTGCTTTGATGCCGGGCCGTAAACGCTAACGGATTGTTTGTCGCCGGCGACCGGTTAATTAACTGCATTGCAGGGGGATCGTCGCGTAGTGGCACGACACAGGTATTCCAGTTAACAGACGCCACTATTGAAAATCCTGTTAAATCGTACAAAACTCAGGATGATGAATTGTTCATTAACCACAATCTGACTCGAATGCTGCATGGCTGACCATCTGGATATCGCTGAGCTGCTCAAGATAGAACTGCCCGGAAAAAAAGTGGCCATGGGCAGGTATGACGAGATTTTATGGAAAATAAGGGCCGGCTACCTGGCGGTCCTGGCCGGTGCCCTGGGATTTTTTGTGACAGACAAGAGTTCATTAGCATTAACCAGTGACATTCTGATTGTTATTTTCTGGTTCAGTTTTGTTGCCTGGGTAATCGATATCAATTTCAGAAGAAGGCAGTTGCGGGTGGTCAAGGCCTATAACGAACTGGTGTCTTCCGCAATTAAAAATCTTCCCGACGGTGAAGGCCCCGGGCATATTGAGGCAACGCTGTTACACATCTCCGGGGAGAGGCTGGGGGAAACGGACATTGAGCAGGATATTCGATTGAGCCAATGCCTGATGCCTTCCGTTTTCGTCTATTTCGGAACCCCTTTGGTGTCGATCCTGCTGTATTACTTGCAGTGATCCGGCCGATTACGGGCCCGGCCAACAGGGACAGGACCGCCGTGGTTCGCTTCCTTGCTGGTGGCGGCGTCCCCTTGCACGGATTCTGTCGGCCGATTTTGTTTCCGGGTTGCT
>QJWQ01000147.1 GCA_003235325.1 Gammaproteobacteria bacterium
GAATTGCGAGTGAGTTGTTCCCCATATGCCCCAGAAAATGCGAAAAATCAGCAAAATGATGATGAAGTAGCCTATATAAATGTGAAGCTGTTCTTCACGGGTCTCAATGGCAATCCAGGCTCCGATGATGCTTAACCCGAACAGCCAGTGGAATATTCTGAGCGGTAAATCCCATACGAGTTTTTTGTCGGTCATTTATAACTATTCCTGATCAGATTCAAGGCGGTCAGAGATACATGGCATTTGCTTAAGCCTAGGCACGTAAATTTATTAACCTAACCGATTGAATTAATTGAATAAAAATACCGGCTCGATGGCGGGCTTCAGATCGCCTGACCATCCATTCGCAACCAGGAGCCGGTCTTCATGCATGCTAACCGCAGTTTTACCCGCCAGCAACAAAAGCGCATTGAATCCTGCCCCAAACAGATTGGCAGCGACGGCTTTCCGTTAATGACCAAACCAGGGCAGGAAATGCGGGAAAATATCAGGAAGAATGGCCACCCAAAAAAACTTAAGTAAGTGCCGTTCGTGTGTATCTCCTCGATTCCGGCACCCGACAGGCGACTTCCCCCTGATGCGTCGGTCCAGCAGTCAATTGCCAATATCTTGATGTGCTTGTCCTGTCCTCCATGACCTCCGGAAAGCCTCGCGTCCTTGTAATCAGCACCAGCGAACTTTCTCCACCTCCAGAATTTTCCGCTATAATCTTCGGCATTCTGCCAAAACTAAAATAATTTTCAG
The DNA here is from genome assembly GCA_003235325.1 of Gammaproteobacteria bacterium. Classification (GTDB taxonomy): domain Bacteria; phylum Pseudomonadota; class Gammaproteobacteria; order Pseudomonadales; family Porticoccaceae; genus SZUA-272. The sequence continues at coordinate 745 of QJWQ01000147.1, forward strand.
GACGATCCGCACCGATCTCCCCAGGGGCAGCCGCCATGCAGGCTATTAGAGGCGTATTTCTGGTTTTTTTGCTAGGTCTTTCCGCCGTTTCAATGGCGGCAAAACCAGTGCAGTTGGCTGTGATTTCGGACGGTCCCAGTGCGCGACCCAACCATATCGACAAGATGCTTGTCGATGAATTGCTCGCCCTGACCCGGGGCGAGTTCGACCTACAGATAACTCGTTATCAGGGCGACTGGACGCGACAGGGCATTGAGCGGGCTTTCCAGGACGCATATGCCAACCGGGGCATCGACATGGTGCTGGTCACCGGCATTGTCGCCAACCAGATTGGTGTCGCCCGGGAGAACTTTGTCAAACCCACCTTTTTGCCCCTGGTTCTCGATACCGATTTGCTGGATGCTCCCGGAGACGGCCGGGTGTCGGGTGTGAAAAACCTCAACTATCTTGCCGGTCGCGTCGCTTTTCGACAGAGCCTGGCCAGCCTGCGGCGGGTGACGCCGGCAAAAAGGGTGGCCCTGCTCGGCGATCAACTGATTCTTGAATCGGTGCCGCGGGCGACCGCCCACGCCCGGCAAATGGCCCGCGATGCCGGCATTGAACTCATCTTTATCCCCCATGATGGCAGCGATCACGATCTGGTTGCTGCTCTGCCGGCAGACGTCGACGCGGTGATGCTGGCGGCCTTTCTGCGGATGCCGGATACCGCTTTCCAGGCCATGATCGCGGGTATCAATGATCGCAAGTTGCCCAGTTTCAGTCTGCTCGGTTCCGACCAGTTGGTCTATGGCATTCTCATGACCGACAGACCCGCCGCCGACTTGCAGCGTCTGAGTCGCCGCAATGCCCTGAACATGCAGGCGGTAATGCTGGGAGGTAAAGCCGCCGAGCAGCCGGTCATTTTTGAGAACAATTACGAACTGACACTGAATATGGCAACTGCCCGTGAGATAGGTTTGTCGCCACGGTTCGATGTGCTCAGCGAGGCTGTCCTGCTCAACGAGCTACCCGCCGCAGAGGGGCAGGTGTATACCCTGGCAGCCGTGGCGCATAATGCGGTGAGCCGCAATCTTGGCCTCAACGCCGAGGCCTATGGCGTCGACGCCGGAAGGGAAAATATAACCGGTGCCCGCGCCGGTCTGTTGCCCCAATTGTCCCTGGGCGCCAGTCATATCCGGCGCAAACAGTCTGCAGCCGTCCTGTCCGGACAACTGGCGGAGGAATCTACCGACAGTTCTGTCAGTCTGTCCCAGCTGGTTTATGCCGATAGCGCCTGGGCCAACCTGGAGATCCAGCGCCGGTTACAGCAGGACGCCGAGGCTGCTTTCGATCAGAGCAGGCTGGAAGTCATACAGGGGGCAACCACTGCCTATCTGAACGTGCTCCGGGCCGAGACCCAGCTGCATGTGCGGAAGGACAACCTGAATCTGACCAAGACCAACCTGCAGTTGGCCCGGGACCGGGTGCGGGTCGGCGCCTCCAGCGCCGCCGATGTCTACCGCTGGGAAACCCGGATAGCCGGCGATCGGTCTTCCCTGCTTCAGGCAAAGGCGACCCTTAACCAGGCCCGGGAAAATCTGAACCGGGTTCTTAACAGACCGTTAACGGAGCCCTTCCAGACCGCGACGGTGCACAAGGGTGATCCTTTTGCCATGAGCCCCGATGAGTTTGACCAACTGGTCAACAATCCGCGAAGCTACGGCCTGTACACCGATTTTATCCTGGATATAGGCATCGAACGGTCGCCGGAACTCGCGCAATTGGGTGCCCTAATGAAGGCCAAAAAGCGAGAGATTACCAATCGCAAGCGGGCTTTCTGGGTGCCGGATATCGGTGTTAACGGCAGTTACGGCGACAATCTCAACCAGGCCGGTGTCGGTGCCGGCCCACAGGAAAACCAGTCCAACTGGAATGTGTCGGTCAACGCCAGCTTGCCCCTGTTTGACGGCGGCGCACGGCGGGCCGATCTTTCCCGTGCCCGGCTTGAGTATCAGCAACTGGAGTTGCTGTACGACTCGACGCGCCAGCAGATCGAGCAGCTGATTCGGGCCAACATCCATGCGGCGGTGGCTTCCTATGCCAATATTGATCTGTCGGCCATGTCAGCCGTGGCGGGCAGGAAAAATCTGGAACTGGTTACCGATGCCTATGCCAAGGGCGTGGTATCCGTTATCGATCTGCTGGATGCCCAGAATGCCAGCCTGCAGGCCGATGAGGCGGCGGCCAATGCGGTCTTCGATTTCCTGATCGATATCGTCAATATGCAACGCTCGGTCGGTCTGTTTGAATTCATGTTGTCCGAGGGCGAAAAAAGTACATTGGCGGAGCAGTTGCGCCAGTACATCAACAGTCACCAGACAACCCGGGAGCATTAACAATGAAAGCCCTGATTGCGAGTATTCTGCTGGCGGGATTGCTCTCCGGTTGCGACCGTGAAAAGGTCGTCGAAGAGCCGCAACTGAGACCGGTTCGCACGATCACGGTGGCCGAGCCGGTGACGGTACGCACCCGCACGTTTTCCGGTAGCAGTAAATCCTCCCGGGAGTCCCGGCTGAGTTTCAAGGTGGCGGGAACCGTGGTCGAGATTCCGGTGCAGGTGGGTGATGACCTCAAGACCGGGGACCTGGTGGCGCGTCTCGATCCATCCCAGTATGAATTGCAGTTGCAGCAGGCCCAGGCGTCCCTGGTGCAGGCCGAGGCCAGCGCCCGCAATGCCGAGGCCAACTACAACCGGGTAAAAGGTCTGTACGAAAACAACAATGCCTCCCGCAACGATCTGGACAGTGCCAGGGCTGTAGCCGAGTCGGCCCGGGCACAGCAGCGGGCACAGGAAAAATCCCTGGAGCTGGCACGACTGAATCTCTCTTACACCAGGTTGCGGGTCAATGCCGACTGCTCTCTCGCCGACCTTTCAGTGGAAGTCAATGAAAATGTTGCTGCCGGGAGCCAGGTGGCGCGGGTCAACTGCGGCCAGGAACTGGAAGTCAATACCGACGTACCGGAAAGTGTGATTGCCGGCATCAGGCAGGGCATGGCGGTGACCATTCGCTTTAATTCCCTGCCCGGAGACACATTCAAAGGTAGCGTGGTCGAGGTGGGTGTGGCGTCCAACGGTACTTCCTCGACCTTTCCGGTTTCCGTGAGAGTGGAGGAGCCGGACCCCGCCTTGCGTTCCGGCCTGGCCGCCGAGGTTACCTTCAGTTTCACCTCAACGTCTGCTACCGGTACTTACCTGGTGCCGCTGGTGGCGGTGGTCAATGATGCCGACGGTCCTTTTGTCTACGTCGCCGAGCCGGTCAGTGAAGCGGGGCAGGCCATCGTGCGGCGCAAGCCAGTGCGCCTGGGAGAATTGACGGAAGCGGGCATGCAGGTGCAAGCGGGGCTGGCCACCGGTGACCGGGTCGTTACCGCCGGCGTCTCGGTGATTCGCGAAGGCCAGCGGGTACTGGTGCCGTGAATCTGACCGGCGTTGCCATCGACCAGAACCGGGTCACCCTGGTACTGGTTGTGCTGCTCTTTGTGTCCGGGTTAATGGCCTACCAGGGCATGCCCAAGGCCCAGGATCCGGGTTTTGTGGTGCGCACGGCGGTGATTACCACCCGTTTGCCCGGCGCAGCGCCAGAACGGGTGGAGCAGTTGGTCACCGACAAGATCGAGGAAAAAATCCAGGAAATGCCGGAAGTCGATTACGTTACCAGCGAGTCGCGCACCGGAATTTCTATCATCAAGATATTTTTCAAGGAAAGTTACAAGGTGATGCGCCCCATCTTTGACGATCTGCGGCGCAAGGTGGAGGACGTGGCCGAAGACTTGCCCGAGGGCGTCGACGGCCCCCACGTCAATGATGAATTCGGCGATGTTTTTGGCAGTGTTTACACCCTTGCCGGTGAGGGTTACAGCTATGCGGAGTTGAAGGTTATTGCCGATGAAATCCGCGATGATCTGCTCAAGGAACCGGAAATAGCCAAGGTCAGTATCCACGGCGCCCAGAAAGAAGTGGTGTTTGTTGAATACAACAACGCCCGGTTGACCGAGCTTGGGCTGTCGCCACAGCAACTGGCCAGCGCCCTGCGCAGCGTCAATATATTGTCCTCCGGGGGCAATATCGTCAGCGGCCGGGAACGGATCATCCTGGAGCCCACCGGTAACTACGAGTCAGTGGAAAGCCTGCGTCGTACCGTGTTGCAACTGCCTTCCGGCGGGCTGGCCTACCTGGGAGATATCGCCCGGGTGTACCGGGATTATGTCGACCCGCCGGAAAACATGGCCCGGGTCAACGGTAAACCGACTCTGGCGCTGGCCATCGCCATGCGCGAGGGTGGCGATATTCTTAAACTGGGCGAGCGGCTTGACCAGTTGATACCGGAAATCGTGGCGCGCTACCCCTGGGGCGTGTCCATGGAGAAAATCTGGTTTCAGGCCAGCCTGGTCAAGCAGAACGTCGACAATTTTGTCTCCAGCCTGATGCAGGCGGTGGTCATCGTGGTGCTGGTCATGGTGGCGTTTCTCGGATTGCGCACCGGCGCGGTGGTCGCGGCGCTGATTCCCACCACCATGATCATCACTTTCTTTGTCATGGATTACTTTGGCATCACGGTAAACCAGATTTCCCTGGCGGCACTGATCATCGCTCTCGGCTTGCTGGTGGACAATGCCATCGTCATGGTGGAATCGGTGCTGCTGAAACGGGAGGGGGGCACAGGCGCGGTGCAGGCAGCCATAGAGTCGGGTGCCGAGTTAAAGACGCCGCTGCTGGTTTCCTCCCTGACCACTGCCGCGGCGTTTATGCCGATCGGGCTGGCGGAGTCCGCTGTTGGTGAATATACCGCCGATATCTTCTACGTGGTGGGTATCACGCTGCTGGTTTCCTGGCTGCTGTCCATGACCTTTATTCCGATGCTGACCACCCTGGCGCTCAAGGTAGAGCAGAAACACAGTGGCGGCGAAGAAATATTTGCCGGGCGCTGGTACGGCGTCTATCGGCGTCTGCTGCTGGCCAGTTTGCACCATCGCCTGCTGTTTCTGCTGGCAGTGGTGGCCATATTTGCCGGCTCGATCCAGGGGCTCAAACTGGTGCCGAAGATTTTTATTGCCCCGTCACAGGACCCGGTATTCACCGGCAAGCTGGAATTGCCCCTGGGCACCTCGATCGAGGCCACGGAGCAGGTAATTGCGGGTATCGATGATTTCATTACCCGCACCTATTTTCACCCGGCCCAGGGCCCGGAGAAGATCGCCAACTGGATGGTTTTTATCGGTGAGGGCGGTCCCCGCTTCAGTCTGAGTCTGGATCCCCCCAACCCCAATGCAGCCAACTCATTTCTGATGGGCAATACCGTCGAAGGTTTTATGGTGGACGAGGTGATTACCGGTATCGAAACCTATGTCCGCAATGAATTTCCGGACCTGGCGGTGCAACTATCCCGCCTGGAAAACGGCCCGCCGGTGGGTTACCCGATCCAGATTCGCCTGTCCGGCAGGGATTTTGAACAGCTTTACCGGCTTGCGGACCAGGTGACCACGCAACTTTACAGCTACCCGGCAGTCAGTTCGGTCAAGAATACCTGGGGTCTGCAAACCAAGAAGCTGGTGGTGGCCGTTGACCAGGACCGGGCCCGCCGCGCTGGCGTCACCAGTGAGGACGTCGCCTATTCCTTGCGCACCAGTCTCGCCGGTATCGAACTGACCCAGTACCGCGAAGGTGACAAGCTGATTCCGGTGAAACTGAGGACGGTAGCGGCTGAACGCCAGGATGTCGGCAAGCTCGATGGCATGAGTGTCTATGCCCAGACATCGGGAAACAGGGTGCCGCTGAAACAGGTGGCTGATGTGCAGCTGACCTTCGAACCCGGGCTGATCGAGCGGCGCGACCGCGAGCGCACCCTGAGCCTGCTGGTGCAATTGCGGGAAGGCATCACTGCCGCCGAAGTCAATGCAGAGCTGAATCCCTGGCTGGCCGAAAGCAGTTCGCGATGGCCCACCGGCTATAAATACGAAGCGGGCGGCGAATCGGAGTCTTCCGGTAAAGCCAATGCCTCCATTGCTGCCAAACTGCCCCTGGCCTTTATGGTAATTCTTATGCTGCTGGTGGCCCAGTTCAATTCCATTCGCCGGCCGATCATCATTCTGTCGACCATTCCACTGGGCCTGATTGGTGTGACGATCGGGCTGTTGCTGGCCAGGTCTTCCTTCGGCTTTTTCACCATACTGGGCATCATTTCCCTGGCCGGAATTATCATCAACAACGCCATCGTCCTTATTGACCGCATCAAGATCGAAATCGTGGAGCTGGGCAAATCGGAGGCCCGGGCGATAATCGATGCCTGCCAGCAACGGCTGCGCCCCATTCTGTTGACCACCGCCACCACGGTGCTCGGCATGATGCCGCTCTGGTGGGGCGGCAGCGCCATGTTCAAGCCGATGGCCATCTCCATTATTTTTGGCCTGGTGTTTGCCACCCTGCTGACGCTGTTTGTGGTGCCGGTACTCTACGCCCTGTTTTTTAGGGTTGATGTCGCCGGGGTTGATGAAGTTGGACCCCGATAGTTGGACAGCAGATCCACATTCCCAAGTGGAATCGACAGCACGGGTTAAGTTGCCATTGGCAGCCCGGACGGCAAATGGTAATTCACCTGATCCAGGGTGTACCGGCAGAGGCTTTTTGCAGAATGTCACCCGGTGGTCGAAGCCGGCCCTTGCCATCCATGCTGATCCGGATTGTTGCGGGGATTTCACAGCCTTATGCAGTTGAACCGTGATGATCCTCGACTGGATTTTATTCTTCGGTATCGGATTCTCGGGCGGCATCACTCAGGATTGAAACGTTGTTAAAGGGGGCCAATTGAGGGGCTTTGATATAAGAGGCTTTGAATTAAGCGGCTTTGTTTTAGGGGCCTTGATCTCTTTAATCAGGCAGTAAACGTCAGGCCGAGACCCGGCCTGTCGGCAAGCTGGCGAACCGGTTCTTCAAGGACACCCCGGGCGGCGAACATCAATGGTGCGGTACAGACATCTTTCTCCAGCAACCGGGTGCCAAACGCTCCCTCCTGGGCAATCAGGGCATCCCCGGCAGCCCGGGCAACAGCCAGGGCTGCCCGAGTCAGTATGCTGGTCTCGCCTACCTGGGCGCCGACAATGATCCTGTGCCCCCGCGCCCTGGCCGCTTTTACCGCTTCCAGCGAACGGAACATTCCCCCCATCTTTGATACCCGGATGTTGATAATCCAGGCCTCCGCCGGGTGGGGTAGGCGCTGTATTTGGGCCGCCCGCAGGCAACTTTCATCCAGGATGACCGGTTTGCCGGTGGCGTGATAAAGGTCGAGCATACTGTCGATATCGTTGGCCACCACAGGTTCCTCAATGGCGAGGATATCCCGGTCCAGCAACCGGAAATAGTCGATGGCCTCGCTGGCGGTCGACCAGAGGTTGTTGGCATCGACCCGCAGACGGGCATTGGGCAGACGTTCATGGATGGCCTGGATGCGGGCCCGGTCGGTGTTCGTATCGCCACTGAGTTTGAGCTTGTAATCAGTGAACCCGGCCTGGAGGTACTGGTCCAGCAGTCTGTCAAAAATCCGTTCGCTGCTCACACCCAGCACCGCACTGTATGAAAAGGAACCCTGCAGGCGTGGCAGTCCCAGCAGTTGTTCCAGCGGCTTGCCGGATGATTTGCCGATCGCGTCCAGCAGGGCCAGTTCAACCGCGCACCAGGCCGCGGGGTGTTGGTCGACGAGCGCCCGGTTTGACTGCAGCCAGTCAAGCAATGGGGCGACATCGGAAACCGATTCCCGTAACTGCGCCGCAATGCCTCTGATGAAATTGATTCCGCCTTCGACGGTTTCTCCGGTGACGTAGGGACGCGGACAGCCTTCGCCCAGTCCGGAAATACTGTCGGACACCCCGATGGCCACCAGGATAGCGGAGGTGGCTTCGCGACGGGCCGAACTGTGTTCAAAGGCGTCTCGAAACGGTATATCCAGTGCACTCGGTTCAATTGACAGGATGCGCATCAGGACTCCGTGTCTGTCGCCGACTGCAGGCGGCGGGCGTCGAGGTCAAAAGGGAAGTCGTCACGCCGTTGCAGGGCCACGGTCTTGAACTGACCCTCCCGCTGGCCCCGGGCGAGACAGTACTCCTTGTAGGCGTCACCGCTGCCCCCGGTCAGCCAGTACCAGCGCACCGGCTGCAGACGATCACTGTCCCGCTTGACCCGGTATTCCAGGTTGATTCGCCTGAGGGCGGCGTCGAGGGCGGATGCCAGTGTTTGCGCCGCCGGCATGACTGAGGCCTCGACATAGATCCTGTAACCACCGGCTTGCGCGTCCGCCAGGCCCATGACGAAATCAGGTGCAAACCCGTACTTGTCTGCAAGTTCGCTGATTGCCTGCAGCAACTGGCTTTCATACAGCTTCTCCCCGGTGATGCTGGTCACCCCACGTCCCTTCTGCATGAAGCGGATCGTTGGTGTGTTTCCGAAGCGGTCGACGACACGGACAATATCATTCATGAAATAGCGGTACAGCCCGGCACAGGTGGTCACGATGACATAGTAATCCCGCCCCCGTTCCAGCTGCGCCAGGCTCAGATATCGCTCCTCGCCGGCATCCCAATGCGCCGATTCAATAAATTCAAAATAATGGTGCTGCAGGGTGGGCAGGCCGGCGCCGGATTTGACGTCGATGGTGACACTGCCGCGAAACTCGCTGGCGACATAACCGAGTTCGATGACCCTGGTGTGGTCGGGCAGGGTTGTGCGCAAGGCCGCGACAGCGATACCACAACTGCCGCCGGTCCAGACCGTCAGCAGATTGATGTTCGGCCACAGGGTCTTGAAATCCAGGGCATTGTGTTCGGCTGCGACGCGCAGACGCTCGGCGGCAGCGGGTGCGGGTATCAGCCTGTTGGCAATACTGGCGGCCACCGCTGCCGGCACCCGGCCCAGCGGCTCCAGGCTACCGGTTTCGAGACTGCGGGCGAGGATAGCCCAGCTATCCTGAAGCTCCCGGAGCAAACGCAGGCAGGAGGAGGGGTTGGCCGTCCCGACATAGGTGATATCTTCCCGGAGCAGGGCCAGATACAGCATTACCCGGTATTTGAGGGCGTAATCGTCAATCTCGTATACCGGTGGCGGCACCAGGATGCGCTTTTGCATGAAGGCGGGCATGCTGGCATAGATATGTCCCGAGACGGAGCCAAAAGGGGTGCCCGAGGGCAATCGACCTTCCTCGGCCGGGCTGACAAAGCCGAGCATTTTGCCGTAAAAGGCTCCCGGGCAGTGACGATACAGTATCCAGGAAAACAGGCGCTGCTCCCGGCGGTACTGGCGAATGCTGGAGCGCAGTACGGGAAGGAACTTGGGCTGACCGGTGGTACCGCTGGTAACGGCGTACATGCAGGGTTGCTCGGCGGTCAGGGCCGGCAGCCGCTCAGTCTCCTGGCGTTCGATGTAGGGCCGCAGATCCTCGTACTCCTGGACCGGGACCTGCCGGGCGAAATCAACGTCCGTGCCAATGCGGGAGAATTGGTGCTGGCGGCCAAAACGGGTATTGCGATTCGCATTCAGAATGCGCCTGAGCACCCGTCGCTGACACCGGCGTGGGAACCTGGCCTGCCAGTACAGGGGCCACCAGAGGGTGACGCGCAGCCACTGCATGACGGCCCAAATGGACAGGCGCCGCACGACTCGCCTGGCAGAATGTACCGGCACGTCGCGGTTGACGATATCCGGAGTGAATGGCGTCAGGCATTGCAGGAGGAAAGATCGCGGGTAAGCTCGATTGACCAGGCCGAGTTCGCCCACCGTTCGACTTTCCGGAAAATAACGGGTGCCGAAAAGCAGGTCCCAGACAATCACGTTGTTGCCGAAGTTGGTGTTCGATTCGGCGGGTATCCTGGAGTGATGCCAGCGGTGCAGTTCGGCACTGCTGATAACGTAATTCAGCCAGCCCATGTGTAAACGGATATTGGAATGCTGGAAAAAGCCATTGACCGCATAGAAGACAAAATACAGGGTGATTACCGCGTCGCTGACGCCGAGCAGGATAAAGGGCAGGGCGTCGAACAGGAACTGCAGGGCCTTTTCCAGGGGATGAAAGCGTCCGACATTGAGCCAGTAAAGCCTCTGGGGAGAGTGGTGCACGGCATGCAGTCGCCACAGCAGAGGATGCCAGTGGCACAGGCGGTGCAACCAGTACCGCAGGAAATCTGCCGTCAGCAGCATCAACAGAAACTGCAGTATCAGGGGCCAGTCATGGGGCCAGAGCCCCGAGGGGCCTGCGGCGACGATCCGGGACAATGCCAGCGCAGCCAGTAACGTCAGCAGCCGGGCAAGACCGATCTGCACCACCAGCATGTAGAGGGCGTCCTGACCCACTTCCGCCCGCTGTGGCCACCAGTCCGTCGACTCCGGGTAGCGCCATTCGTACAGGCTGACCAGCAGGATCGCAATCAATACCGGCAGGTAACCGCACACCAGCAGCGACTGTCCCGAGTGCCGCAACAGGAAAAACAGGCCGAGCGAGAACAACATGGTTGCCGGGTAAACAAGCCGGGGAAAATTCCGGTCCAGCCAGCCCGACATCAGACCGTTGTCCGCAAACTGTCCAGGTGTATCCGGCCCAACAGCAACAGGTAGCTGGCCAGCACCAGGTGAAACAAAGCCGGAATCCACTTGCCAAACCAGGGATGTTCCGGATACAGGCTCAATCCGACCGCCAACCTGATAGCCATGGTAATGAAATAGATGGCGCCCAGGACCAGCAACAGCAAGCCGAGAGGGGGAGTTGGAATCAGGCTGCCGGCTGCAGCCTTGAAATTGACACGGCACTGGATGACAAGGATCAGTCCCTGGATGGTGAGTAGCAGTGGATAGGGAAGCCGACTGCCCTGCCACTGTTCAAAGGCGGGCAGCCAGTCTGTATGGAAGCAGGACTGCACAAATTGCCCGGACACACGCAGGGCAAAAAGGCCGGTCAGTAACCACAGACCTGCGGTGTAATGGTCTCTGCTATGGATGCCTTTTTTCAACTGGTTCGCGCTTGCTCCGGGAGCTAGCAGTGTACGTTAATTTGTGCCGGCCGTGGATTGACCTGGTCCAACAGGTCTGTCTACCACAGTGAAAAAAATTGCACTGTTGCGGCAGTCTGACCCGCGGGGAGAGCTACCGGGACGGCCTGTCAGTTCGGCCTCAAGCGCGGACTCCGTTCGGATTTTTATTGTGCCGGCTCCCAGGTTGCGACGCTACGGTCAGCGTATCGACAGGGGACTTCCGAGGTAATGGATGTCGCGGAGCAGTAATCGAATAGTCGCTCCAGACAGCCACATGAGGACACCAGGGTTCGAGAGAGGTGTGTAATGCAGCATTCCGACAATTCATATCAGTGAGCCAGATACATCAGTCCACGAACTTTTCGATCCCGGGAGGCACCTGGTATAGGCTAGTATTCAGGATTGCGACGGGCTGGTGCATTCAGCAAGTGGCGTAGGGAAGGATACTTGATAGTAAATAACTGGATTTTCTGCGCTCCAGGGATTTAACCTTCCAGTACATCCTTACTCGGCAAATACAGTTATATCGCCGAAAGATGCTGAGAAATGCAGAGCGAATCGATGAAAAAGTCGACAACTGGAATTACCGAGGCAATACAGTTGACACCTGAAATACCAGACAAGCCAGATGATGCTGAATTGAGTTCTGTACCGGCTTCAACCCCTTCAGCAAGGAGCTGGTTGCTGCGATTCAGGTGGTTAATTCTCATCGCCTTAATTGCCGTGACGGCTGCTGCCTATTTTTTTTTGAGTAAAATAACGACCCGGGTACGCGGCCACTGACGGTCAGAATTGACTACGGAGATATCGAGAACGCCGTTACCGCGGCGGGAACGCTTCAACCCAGTGAATACGTTGACGTCGGCGCCCAGGTATCGGGGCAACTCGAGAAACTGCATGTCGAGGTTGGCGATGTGGTCGTGGCGGGCGACCTGGTGGCCGAGATCGATGCCACCGTGCAACTGAACAAGGTCGAAGCGAGCCGCGCCAACCTCCAGGCACTGGAGGCGCAGCTGTCTGCACGCGAATCTGCCCTGATCCTGGCTCAGGCAAGGCTCGAACGGCAAACCCGGATGATGGCTGAGAACGCAACCAGTCATGACGATTACGACGATGCCGTTGACCGCCTGGCATCCGCTCAGTCCAGCCTGATCCAGTTGCGCTCCCAGATAGCGCAAGCCCGGGCGAGCCTCGGCAGCGATGAAGCAACACTGGGATACAGCAAAATCTATGCGCCCATCGGCGGTACGGTGGTATCGATGGAAATGAAAGAGGGACAAACCCTTAACGCCGTACAAATGGCTCCCACCATCATGCGTATTGCCGATCTGGGCACAATGACTGTCGAAGCCGAGGTTTCCGAGGCTGACGTCAGCAAATTGACCAGGGGAATGAAAGTCTACTTCACGACTTTGGGTAGCGGAGAGCGCCGCTGGATCAGCAGCCTGCGGCAAATACGTCCCACGCCTGTTACTGAAAATAATGTTGTGTTGTATACCGCGCTATTCGACGCCAGCAACGATGACGGCGCCTTATTGACCGGGATGACGGCTCAGGTCTTCTTTGTTACGGAATCCGCCTATAACGTTCTCAAGGTTCCGGTCGGCGCGCTGACCTATGTGAGCGGCGCCAGCGGTGCCGGTAAAGGGAGTGCAGGTAAAGAGAATATCCTCAAAGAAAGTGCCGGTAAATCGAACGCGGGTACAAAATCTTCCACGCAACCGCAGGAAGGGCAGGCAACAGGCATGCAGTCGCCCGGTAGCCCGGCGGCGGCACGGACACAGAGGGGCCGGCGCGCGACGGTGCGTGTTATACACGCCAACGGAAAACTGGAGACGCGAACGATTGAAGTGGGCGTTACCAGCAGAATTGCAGCCGAAGTCCTGTCTGGCCTGGAGCAGGGAGAGGAAGTCGTCGCGGGTATCGTAGACGCGCCTCGTACCGGCAACCAACCAAGCAGAAGACCGTTCGGTTTTTAGCCATGTCAACGCCTCTGACATCCGCTTCGTCGACCAGACCGATTCGCGATGGCGCTACGGGATCACCGCTGATCGAGTTGCAGGACATCCACCGTACCTTTGTCACCGGTGGCGGCGTAGAAGTGCACGCGCTCAGAGGTGTCTCGCTACGAATCCATACCGGGGAATTTGTCGCCATCATGGGGCAGTCGGGGTCCGGCAAGTCGACACTGATGAATATTTTGGGCTGTCTCGACCAGCCGACCAGTGGCAGCTACCTGTTCGATGGCCGGGACATCAGGTCGTTCGATGCCGATGGGCTGGCCTGGTTGCGCAGGGAGGCGTTTGGCTTCGTATTCCAGAGCTACAATCTCCTGAATTCCACAACCGCCCAGGAAAATGTGGAAATCCCTGCCATCTATTCGGGTATGCCGGTAGCAGCGAGAAAGCAACGGGCGGCTGCACTGCTGCAATCACTCGGTTTGGGCCAGCGCATGGCTCATCGACCGAGCCAGCTGTCGGGGGGGGCAGCAACAGCGTGTGTCGATTGCACGCGCATTGATGAACGGCGGCCAGATAATCCTCGCTGACGAGCCGACGGGTGCGCTTGATTCGCAGAGTGGCGACGAGGTCATGACGCTACTCGACGATCTCGCGTCCAGGGGACATACAGTCATCCTCATTACCCACGAGCAAAATGTCGCCGACCATGCAGATCGCCAGATCGAGATTCGCGACGGTCAGGTGGTAAAGGACACGGGAGACAGTATCAGGGCGCAGAAACGTCGCGCCAGGATGCAAGGATCAATTCTGTCGTCAACTGTGCACACGGCTTCCGCGACCGCTGAAATCGGTGAGGCGGTGCGCATGGCATTTGCTTCGCTGCGCGCCAACAAATTCCGAACCGCGCTCACCCTGCTGGGGATTGTCATTGGTGTCGCCTCGGTCATCTCGATGCTGGCCATCGGCCAGGGAGCACAGCGCGATGTCATCGAACGTATTACTTCCATGGGGGCAAACCAGCTGTATGTCAGCCCCAACTGGGGGCGTGGCGGCAATGCAGCCACCCTGTCTTTCAGCGATGCCGAATTGCTTGCCGACAGCGTACCCAATGTCCATGCGGTATTGCCGGAAATCAGCGGCGAAGAAACATTGCGCTTCGGCAACCGGGACTACTCCGCATCGGTCACCGCCACCAGCGCCAACCTGCCGAAAACCCGCAACTGGCCGGTAGCCTCCGGTGTCTTCTTTACCGACAATGACAGCGATACCTACACCCCAGTCGCCGTACTCGGAACTACCGCCAGGAAGAATCTGTTCCCCGACAACATGGACCCGATCGGCAAGTACATCCTGATCCGACGGGTGCCGTTTCTCGTCATTGGTGTCATGACCAGCAAAGGCGCGAGCGGTTTTGGCGGGCGGGACCAGGACAACGTGGTGTTCGTTCCCCTCAAGACGGGAGGCCTGCGCCTGTTTGGCCAGCGTTTTCTGCGCAGCATCACCGTCGCCGTTGAAAAAGCCGATCTGATCAATGACACCGCGGCGGCAGTTTCAGACTATTTTCTGCAGCGTCATGGCAGTGAGGATTTCAGAATCTTTAACAGCGCCGAACTGATCGAGAACGTATCCGAATCCCGCGAGACATTCACGATGTTACTGGGTTCGGTGGCGGCGATTTCCCTGCTGGTCGGCGGTATCGGTGTCATGAACATCATGCTCGTTTCGGTCACCGAGCGCACCCGGGAGATTGGCGTGCGCATGGCCACCGGCGCCAGGCAGAAAGACATTCTGCTGCAGTTTCTCACCGAGGCCATTGTCGTTTCGTCAGTCGGAGGCGGGCTCGGGGTGTTGCTCGGATTCGGCGTCGGCACGCTGCTGGATAAATTGGGCACATCCGCCGTGTTCACTTCGGGCCCGGTACTCCTGGCCTTCGGCTGCGCCACAGCTACCGGGCTGGTATTTGGCTTCGCACCGGCCCGCAAGGCAGCCCGGCTGGATCCGGTTGTGGCACTGGCATCGGAGTAGTCGAGATGGTTGCACAGAAAGTTTTTATTCGAATACCCGTCAGCGCAGCCGTCTGGATTCTGGCCGCGTGCAGCGGAACGCCCGTGCCGGAATTGCCGTCCAGTGATGTTCCGGCAGCCTGGGAAAATTCAAGTGCAGAGAGCGTGCAGACCTGGCCGACCACCGATTGGTGGACTGCCTTTAATGACGCTGGCCTGAATGACATGGTCGCGCAACTGGAGGCCCGCAACCTGGACCTGGTGACAAACCGGGCGACTCTTCTCCAGGCTCGACTGGTGTTGCGGGAGGCGGGATTTGACCTGTTTCCGTCGCCGGCCGTCTCTCTGGGAGCTGACTGGAATTATTCGGGAACGGAACCCGATGGGGGCAATTACGAGGATCACTCGACGTCGTCTGCAGACCTGTCCCTGGGCGTCATCTATTCAGACATTCTGGCCAAACCGACCGAATATTCGATAGCAAAGGCTGAATATTTGGCCAGCGTAGCCAATGCGGTAGAAACGCGCCTGAACACCTTGGCGACAGCCGCCTCGACCTATTTCCAGGTGCTGCTGCTGCGCGACAGGATTCGGACCGCAGAAAGCAACGTTGCCAACGCCGAGGCCATCGCCAGGATTGCTGAAACGCGATCTGCCGTTGGCGTCATTACCGCACTGGATGCATTACAGCAACGCATTGCTGTCGACAACGAAAAAGCCAGCTTGCGCTCACTGCGACAGAGTGAATACGCGGCGACGGCAGCATTGGCGCTGATGCTGGCAGAGTCGGTCCAGGACATCGACATTGCCGTAACCTCGCTAGAGGGCGTGGCGGTACCGAGGGTCGCTCCCGGCTTGACATCGGATCTGCTCGTGCGTCGGCCTGATATCGTCCGGGCCAGGGCCGAACTCGTACAGTCGGCCAAAGGTATCGATCTCGCTCGCCTGGAGTTCCTGCCGGTGATCAATCTGACCGGGTCAGCGAGCCTGATCAGTGGTTCGTTAAGGAATCTCCTGGACAGCGCCGACCTGTTTGTCAATGCATCGGCCGGCATCGTGCAAACGCTGTTGGACAACGGTTCCCGAAGCCGAAATCTGAAGCGCGCCCGACTGTCCCTGGAATCGGCCCTGGCGAATTATCGCAAAACCGCCATCGCGGCGTTCAACGAAATCGAGGTCAGCCTCAGCAATATTGAGACATTGCAGGAGTTGGGGGACGTGGCGGCCAGGAATCTCAGTGTTGCTGAAGAGGCATTTCGTATCGCAGAAGTTCAGTTTCGGGAGGGTGCAGTGGACTATCAGAATGTCCTTGTTGCCCAAACGACGCTGTTTGACTCCAGGAACGCCTACCTCGACAACAAACTCACCCGCCTGAATGCGATCATCGCACTGTACGTTGCACTGGGTGGCGGGTGGCAACTGGGCAGTGAAGCAGTGAGCTAGACTCATATCCGCCAGCCGGGATTAAACCGATATGGAGTCCCGTCGATGAAGATGAGGCGTGCAGGCCACTCCCTCTGGCGCGGGCGTGGTCAATCGAAGGCTCTGTCGCAGACACGGCTGTTAACATTGAAGATGGACTGTCCAGGGCGAAATCCAACGACTTCGGCGGGTAGTTCCGGATATCACGCTGTCTGGTCTTGATTACGGCTTTTTAACACGAATCACCACCCGCTGATATCGGGTAAGCGGAGGGTAACCTGCATCCTTTACTTCGCAGATCATGTGGATCTCATCTCCGGTCTGCGCATCTTGAGGGATAGTGATCTCCGTTTTTGGTTGAAACGACTCCGCCAATGGACTTCCGGCATAGGTTCCGGCTTCAAAATAATTCCACCAACGGAAGCTTAGCGAGTCTCCGTCGGGATCGGTTGTCGTCGTGGCGTCAAGGGTCACCACTTCCCCCGGGGCGGCTGCAATATCCAGAGGTGTGTTGCGCAGTCGCACGACCGGATGGTGGTTCGCCGATGCATAGTCCTTTACACTCCAGTCCGCCCTCGCGGCAAAATCATTCTGCACCTGGTCCAGCCAGCGCCAGATCGGCTTGAAGTAACGGGTTCGCATTTGCTGCTCTTCAGGGTCTGTGACATTTTCCAGCTTCTTCGACCAGCTGTTGTCAATAAACCAGCGGCCCTCCGGATGTTTCCAGTCAGCGGCTGGCGGCGGATCCATCCAGACGTTGTTGCGCACTTTGACATAGCGCCCACCCCAGCCGCCCCAGCCCGGGGACTCCATGCTGCGCAGACCATTGGGAATCGTATGCAGGAAAGCCGGGGTGTCGCCTTCGGCATGAAATGCCCCGTTCAGACTCTCGTAGGCGGCGCACAATGGTCCGTGATCCTTCAAAATGTGCTGCTCCATCCATTCTGCTTCGAAATATTTTTTCACCTGCTCGGGCAGAACCTTGGGCCAGATATAAGCCAAACTGTCAAACTGGTCGGAGATTATCGTCTGGACGTTGAGCTGCTCCCAGTTTGGTCGAATGTAGTTCAGGTAGGTCTCATCCTGTTCCCAGATCAGGTATAGACGGAGTTTGTCGGCCACCTCTTGCATTCTTGCGGGGTGTTCCTCCTGGATAATTCTGAGTGCCCGCGCAATCGTATTGGTTCCGCCCCATGCCTGTACCCAGACGGGACGAGGGTCGCTGTCATCCAGAAGCACATTGGCGATCAACTCGGCGCCTTCGGTGCGAATGTCATCCTCGCCGATGCCGGTGATATTACCGACCTTCCACTTGCTCAACAGATACCCGGGTGAAGGATAACGGGCGTCATGCAGCAACAGATTGTCATAGACTTGCCCATAGAGATCGATCTGTTCCCCGACCCAGGATACCGGATGAAAGGCATTCCAACCTTGCCCACCCACCCAATGGAACTCGGAGCTGCTATTGACGATCCCCTCGATGTCAAACTCGTTGGCGGTCAGCAGGAATCTCACCATTGAGCAGCGATCATCTGCTTCGCCGTCTGTGGTCACAATCACCCGCGGCCTGCTTGTATCTGGTGGCTCTACGCCCACAGAGGAAACCTTACAACCGACCAGGATCGCCACAGCCGCCGTAAGCAGGATGCTCGCGGTCACCGCTATTCGTGTCTTCATCAGGTTAGCCTTTGGCAAGTAGTGGTTATGTTCTGGAATTTTATTGGGTAAACACGGCACCACTTCGCAGGCAAAGCACGTAAATTTCAAATCTGCCATGCCGCAACGCAATGATTTATTTATTGTTTACAAAACAAGTCCTTAGCCTGGTTATTTTAAATTGCCAATCAGTTGTCTTCAATAAGTGTTAACAGGGCCAAATAAAGGGTGTTCGGCACATGCGCGGAACGGGTATCACACAGGAGTCACTTTTCAGCACTGTTCACCAGGAAAGTCTTTGTCGTCCACTTACCCGTTCCGGCAAGTGCGGGCCTGGCCGGCTACAGCCTCGGAGTGCCCTGTGATTTTCACGGTGAAAGGCGCCTGCATGACAGCCATTGTTTATCCTTTCGCGGTTTACGCCCCGGGGCAAAAGGTTATATCGAATAACTAAACAGCCAGGTGCCGGTATCCCGTCCTGGCGGGACAGGGGCGGCCTGTTGAACAAAGGCAGCAGATTCTACCTATACTCAATTCAGGATGTCAGTCAGGAAGCCAGGACCTATGCTCTACCCGGAGTGCTTCACCTGCGCAGCACAGGCACTCGATGAAGAATTCAGGCAATTCTGCGGGATCGATAAATTCGCAAGTGTCACCTGAACGTGTCCTGAATGTGCCAAACGGCGTTAATCAATTGCCCATAAAGACCACGAATCGAAGATGCAGAGGTTCCAATGGCTGTCAGAGGTTATGTTTTCAGGCTGTTTGTCCCGATCTTGTTGCTACTCAGCGTTCAGGGGCATGCGACCGTTTCTTTACCGGAACTGCGCTGCCAGAACTGTGTAACCGGGCCATTTGAAATCACGCGATCCGCGGGGCCTCCGGCTTCGGATACGGTCGATTTCCCGAGCTTCGCAGGCCCGGGATACGAGCTTGTAATCCGGGAATGGAACCTCTCTGGTGCGGGTGCAGTGGTCACGCTTAACGGAGCCACGCTGCTCGATGTGCGGGGTGCAGGGGCACGTGGAGCCCCACCCGCAGCCATTCCCGTCGCGCTACTGGATTCGAATTCACTCGATGTGACATTGCGCGGTGCAGGAGGACGGCTGCAAATCGAGGTCCGTGCGACCAATGCGGCCATTCTGCCGTCCTGTGGTCCAGCCGATATCAAGGCGTTCTTTACGGCACCGCTGACACCTGCCTCTGATCTCGTTTCCTGGGTGCCCCTGGGTAATCTGGAGGGCCCGTCTCACACCTTGCCGACACACCATTCCTATCCTGATCCCTTGCGGGGACCGTCGGTTACGACCCCCTATCCCATCATGGCGCCCGGTAAGGTGCGTCTGGTGGCTATCGAATACCTGCCGGAAGACGATGATTATTCGCTGCACTTGCGACCTTGCGACGAGGTGCGCATGTATCTGCTGCACGTCAAGCGGCTCAGTGCCAGGCTACAGGCCGTCCTCGGTGATTCGACACAATGGAGCCCCTTGCCGGCGCTATACGCGGCGTTTCCGATTGATGTTGCACTGACCGCTATTGATTTCGCGCCCGGCGATCTGCTGGGCGTCACCGGTGTCGGCGAACAGACGGGTTATGACGTCGGCCTGGTCGATACGCGTCAGGCTGTGCTTGGCTTTGTCAATTTATCCCGTTACGCGTTACCGGATCCCGGTCTCATCCCCGAGGTGGATCCGGTGATTGTACAAAAGGTGATAGACAATGCCGCGCCCGACAGATCACGGCAATTTTGTGCGCTCGATTACTTTGAACCGGGGCTGCGCAGTCAGTACATGGCATTACTTGGCAGCTTTGGCGGCGAACCCCGAAGGACCATTCCTCCGCTTTGCGGCGAGCACATGCAGGATATTGCCGGCACGGCGCAGGGCAACTGGTTCCGGCCAACCGGACCCGGAGAAGAGCCGAGCACGGCGAATGACGAGAGTGACGATTTCGCATTTGTCCACGACAACGTCGACCCGGGCAAGCCAGTGCTCTCCCTGAGCGATCGCGGGCCCGCCGTCAGCATTCCCGACTCGGGTGGCGCACTGTCGTACCACGTAAGTTATCCGCCAAATCTTGATCGGAGCAGTCTTATCAATCAGGATCCGTCCAATGTTGTGCCGGGACCGGTGTATTGCTTTGATGCCCTGAGTGGGCGATTTGGCGCGTCCCTGCCGGGCTTGTTTCTTGTCCAGTTGCCGGACGCCGACAACATCCGCCTGTTTTACTTTCCTGCCGACGTGACCTGCAGCGGGTTGTTGTCCATATTGCCGCCCGATTTCGAGTTGGTCGACCCCGGTGTGATTTCCTTCGAACGCTGATTCAAAGTTTGGTGCGGGTTTAGGAATGTCGTCCGGTGCCGACAGGTTAGGGCCTGTTAACAGGCCCTAAGCGGATTGCTGATACTGTGCCAAATATTCACTCTCTCCGAATAAGTAAAAAGTAAAAAGTAAAAAAATAAAAAGTAAAAAAGCCACTCCCGACCGAAATTCGAATATTTCCTGATTCAGATGGTGAATTTTCCTGCATGGTTGGGCTGTTGGGAGGCTCTGAATATCTTACGAGAGCTTAAAAAAGCGGTTACGGCTGCAAATGGGGAGTGGGGGAGTACAACAGTTTGCGTTCCGGCAATTTTTTCTAATCGATCAGTACCTTGGGAATGGCGTGCTCCAGATCGCTGAACAGGAATTGGGCCCAGTCATCAGGATTGCCTCCGCCCTGTACCCCTGGATGCATTACGTTGACCTCTTGTTTCCAGACCAGCGTGCCTTCATTTATTTCGTAAATACCAGCTGAAAGATTTTCCCCCATCAATTTTTTGGTCCAGTTCGGAATACCCACGATCATGAAATAGAGTGCGATATCCATAGCGTTGAGGCATTGCAGTTTGCCGTGAATCACTATAAATCCGTCGACATTAAAGTGCTCCGCCGTTTCCTGGATTGAATCCATATAAGGATTTGGCGGCTGCACCCCGTTGCCGACTTCTCCCTCCTGCCAGTTGCCTAAAAAGTTAACGGCTGCGGTGAAGTCATTTTTATTCTGGTCTTCCGTCGTAACCACGTCGTAGTCTTTCCAGTCCTGAAGATATCGGGTCGTGCCCTGGTCCAACCTATCTGCAATCTGTTGATCAGGGGGTGTATCAGGACAGTCCACGCTGGTGAGTGCCGCTGGCAGCAACAGCAGCTTTCGTAATTTTCCGGTTTTTCGAGGCAGTGCATCGTCTGTTTGTTTATAAGTAACAGGCGTCGGGTCGCCGGCCGTTTGCCAGCGGGTACTGCATCCGGCCAGTATCATTACGAATACCAGGGACGTGGACAGAAGCAGATTTAATCTTGCCACGGCAAAAGAGCAGTGCGTTTTTTTACGATTGCGTGGATTACCTGACTGTATTCAATCAAGCCTTTTTCTAACAGTTCCCCATCATTTTTGGCGAAGACCTCCATAGAATAACAATAGGGCGGTGGGGCATCGGCACTGCGCAAGAAAGGTTCGATGTAGATGAAATCCTCGTAGACGACACGAGATTGCTCCATCACGCGAATTGCCGCATCGGCAAACAGACATTCAGGATCACTGCTTAGACCATAGGCAAGCACTGTGATCTGAAGCTGGGTCGAACCATTATTAACCTCCAGGCCATTGGTCAAATGGCGTCGAAATCTTTGACGCAGGATTTCGACCAGGGAATTCTCCTTCAAGGTATTTTCTACGGTGTCATGGGTCCGCTTGTCCATCACGCCTATGGCAACTGACAATGGAACAACAAT
>QJWQ01000184.1 GCA_003235325.1 Gammaproteobacteria bacterium
GGAAGAAATGAACCGCACGGATTCCATGCCAGTGAAATACCACAAGGACAAGCAAGGTAATTACAAACCGGTGGTGGATCAGAAAAAAAGCAAGGGGCGTCACTGGAACCTGCGACGCCTGAGTTCCCGGGAAAATCCTCTGGTGCTGTTTACCCTCGCCTCCCAGGCGGCCATCGGTGCTTTTGCACTGGCTTTTCTCGGCGCCAAACTGGGACTGTCCGGCCTCGAAGGCTTTCGCCAAACCCCTTTCTACGCGCCGCTGGCCATTCTGAGTCTGCTGCTGGTGGGTTTTGGCCTGTTCATGTCGACCATGCACCTGGGCAAACCCAAGCGCTTTTACCGGGGCTTCAATAACCTGCGCCACTCACCGGTTTGCCGCGAAGGTCTAGGTATCGCCTGCTTTATGGGCTTCCTGGGCATTCACATTCTGCTCAACCTGCCCGCCAACAGCCTGTTTGCCTACCTTTGGTCAGGGTTAACGGGCACCGAGATCGGGGCACTGATCGACCCCTTGAAGGCTCAGGCAAGCAGTGACCTTTTCGGTTACCTGGCTATCGCTTCCGGCCTGGTGGGACTCTACTACATGAACCGCTGCTACAGAATCAAGGCCCGGCCTTTCTGGAATCACTGGCAGGTAGCTACAGCTTTCTTCGGCAGCGCCCTGTCACTGGGGGGGCTGTTAACCGGGGCCGTCAGTGTCCTGGCGCTGTCGTTGCAGGGAGGCGACTATAATGGCGCTCTGCACCTGGCAGGCAGCGTCGCCGCAATCGGCATGGCCATCGAGGCCATCGGCCTGTATTTTCATGCCCGGGCCATGACCGGAGCCGAGCACGAAGGCGCCGCTTCCCATTACATACAGAAAACCACCTTTGGTAAAAGCTATTACCTGCGCAACGGCTTGCTGGTCATCGCCGCCGTCAGTGCCGCCACCCTCAGCCTCGCCGCCGCCACCGGACCCATGGCCCTGGCAGCCTGGGCATTGACCGGTGTGGTGTTCGCCGGTGCCAGCCTGATTGGCCGGGCACTGTTTTACGTGCTGGTCATTCCCACCACCATGCCAGGCGCTTTTTTCTGGAAAAACAAGGGCTTCGAGGAACACGCCAGGGATATCGGCCTTGCCAACATGCCTCAGGTCGGCGTTGTCCCCCATGTTCATTAGCGTTAACAGGCTCCAGGGTTATGTTTTTTGCTCGGGGTAGTAGCCGTCACTTCCAGCGGCTTTTTGCTGCTGGCAGGGCGGATTCGAAACCTTCATCGGCGAAATTTCGAAGTCCCGCCAACGCCGGTCTGGCCGAAACGGCCGGCCGGCCACCTACCGGTCAACTCAACTGAAAAAACACCGGTTGACCACCCGGGGCCAGTGGCATTGGGTAGCCTACGCTGAAGCCGGGAATCACTATTGACCTTGCATAGCACTCCCCGACAGGATACAAAGGTTCCTGTCGTTTTCGGAGTTTGAGTCTTGGGCGAAGCGGTTTTCTATTCTTTTTTTATGATTTTTACCGGGGCGGCCATTGTCGCTTCACTGGCGCTTTATGGCCGCCAACCCCTGCTCGTGGCCTACATTGCCCTCGGGGCTTTAATCGGGCCCTACGGATTTGGCCTGGTTCCCGATGTGGCTCTGATGGGCGATATCGCCTCCGTGGGCATTATCCTTCTGCTATTTCTTCTGGGCCTCGACATGCAGCCTCAGGCCCTGCTGGCAGTCTTTCGCAAGGTCACCCACATAACGCTGATCAGTTCAGTTCTGTTTGCCCTTATCGGCTACGGCATTGGCATGGCCTTTGGCTACACCCAGGTGGAATCCCTGATTATCGGCCTGGCGATGATGTTCTCCAGCACCATCATTGGCATCAAGTTGCTGCCCACCACCATTTTGCATCACAAACACATAGGCGAAATGATGATCGGCATGTTATTGATGCAGGATTTTATTGCCATTTTTGTGCTGCTGGTACTGCTTAGCGGCGAGAGTGGTCACGTGGATCTGCTGCAAATCGGCAGGACGTTAATTGCCCTGCCGATGCTGGTGCTGTTCTGCATCGGCCTGGTTCGCTATGTCTTGTTGCGATTGTTTGCCAGGTTCGACCGAGTCGGCGAATATATTTTTCTACTGGCCATAGGCTGGTGTCTCGGTATCGCCGAACTGGCCAGGCATATCGGTTTATCCCATGAAATTGGCGCCTTTCTGGCGGGCATCACCATTGCCACCAGCCCCATCTCTCAATACATTGCCCTGAGTCTGAAACCCCTGCGGGATTTCTTTCTGATCATGTTTTTCTTTTCCCTGGGCGCCCAGTTTAATCTCGGTTTACTGCCGGATATTGCCTGGCCGGCGGTCATTCTGGGAGTCAGCATGCTGGCCCTGAAGCCGCTGATTTTCAACGGCCTGTTGCGCAGCCAGAGCGAGAAGAGCTCGCTGGCCTGGGACATCAGTTTTCGCCTTGGTCAAATCAGCGAGTTCTCGCTGTTGATAGCCTACGTCGCTTTCAACGCCACCCTAATCGGGGTCTACGCGTCCCACCTGATCCAGGCCGCGGCGATACTGTCATTCCTGATCTCCAGTTATATTGTGGTCTTCAATTTTCCCAACCCCATTGCTGTTAGCGACCGACTGCGGCGGGATTAGCGAATTTCAGCTGAAATATCTGCAACCACTGAGCCGATCAAACCAGCGCACGAGCAGGTTATCGGCACTCTCCTCGGCGGCGAGACCCATTTTTTGTGGCAGTGATTTTTTCCGGGCGTAACTGAGTTCAAAAATTTCAGTTTCATCGAGCTTGGCGGTCAGGTACTCGTCACTGGTCATCACTTCATCGACAAGCCCCAGTTCCAGGGCCCTGGTACCGAGCCAGATCTCTCCGGTGGCGACGCTGTCGACATCCACCCCACTCCGGTGCTGACGGATGAAATCCTTGAAATGTTCGTGTGTTTCCTGGAGGTCCTCGAGAAATTTCTCGCGGCCGCTGTCGGTATTTTCGCCAAAAATAGTCAATGTGCGTTTGTGTTCGCCAGCCGTCAGCAATTCAAAGTCGACGTCGTGTTTCTTGAGCAGGCGATGAAAATTGGGGATCTGGGCAACGACACCGATGGAACCGATGATGGCAAAAGGAGCCGCCAGAATGCGGTCGGCGACACAGGCCATCATATAGCCACCACTGGCTGCCACCTTGTCCACACAGATGGTCAGGGGGATACCCTGTTTGCGGATTCGATCCAGTTGACTGGCAGCCAGTCCGTAGCTGTGGACCATACCGCCGGGACTCTCAAGTCGCACCACCACTTCATCTGAGTTGGTGGCCTGTCCAAGCAATGCGGTAATTTCCTCACGCAGACCGGCCACAGCAGAGGCGCGAATATCTCCCTTGAAGTTAAGGACAAAGATTCTGTGCTTTTTAGCAGCGTCTTTTCTTTTGGCTTCAATTTTTTTCTCTTTATGCCGTGCCTTGACCAGGGCCTTGCGTTCCCTGGCAGACAGCAGATTATCCTGCAGGGATTCGCGCATGGCCTGTATTTCACTGTGCAGGGCTTCGACTTCCAGATGGCCTCTTGCCTGTCGTCTGGACCTGGCACCGATGCTGGCCATTGCTGCCACTACAACGACAACGGCAATTACAAAGGTAAGGGTTTTGGCCAGGAACAGGCCATAATCACTTAAAATTTCCAACACAAAGTCCTCGGTATAAATAGTGGATCAGATCAGGGTGGGAACAGCCAGAGGGATTCAGTTCCAGTTGGCAACTACAGTTCTTGCTTCTTCATTCACAGGCCTTGCCACCAGACCGGCACCGTTGATTGAAATCCGGTATATGGCGCCATCCGCCATGGGCAGGAAGGTGGCGCTGCCATACTGGGTGTCGATCATTCCCCGCAATTGTGGAAACCGACGTGCCAGCGACCAGATATCAATACCATAACCGTTTGTCTGGTCAAAACCGTGGGCAGATTTCTTTTGGGAAATTTCCTCACGGACATCGGCATATCGGCCACTGAGCCGGTCCAGTCGATACAGGGGACTGACACCGAGTGCGGCAAGGGCATCTCCCCACTTGATCAGACGCACATCCAGTTGCCACTCGTCTCCCGTCAGGGCGCGCAGTGATTGCCGGCCTTCGTTGTCGATGATATTAACCTGGTATTGCCTGACTCCGGATTGCTGAAACTCAAGGGTAACTATCGGCTCCTCGGCCAGAATTTTCTTGTAACCGATCAGGTCCAGCCCCCCCAGCAGAGCAGCCGTGCCGGTTAACAGCAGAATCATGGCCACCAGCGACCAGAGGAACTGGATCAGCAGTTTACGGCGAAAAATCAGTCTCAGGCTGACGAGTACCAAAAGACCACCCGCCAACAGACTCACCACAGAAACCCCGTTAAACGCCATGGGCCTGCCTGCACCGGGATACGAAATCGCTGATGAGCCGTCCCGAGAGGGAGTGCGGATTGGGACCAGGTGGCAAACTGTCATAGGGATACCATCGGGCCTCGGCGATTTCCACACCATCAACACGAATCTCCCCGGATTGGTAATCTGCATGGTAGCCGAGCATCAATTGTCCCGGAAATGGCCAGGGTTGGCTGGCAAAATAGCGAATATTTTCCACCTTGATGCTGACTTCCTCGAGCACTTCCCGGCACAGGGCCTGTTCCACGGTTTCTCCGGGCTCAATGAACCCCGCAATTGCACTGAAGTAATTGGCCTGCCACCGAGTGTTTCTGGCCAGCAGGCACTCCTGCCCTCGCCTGATCACCACGATAACGCAAGGCGAAATTCGGGGATAAAACGACAGTACACAGGCGCTACAGTAGCGGGCACGTTCGTTAATCACTTCAGTGGTGGGATTACCACAGCGCCCGCAGAACTGGTGATCACGGTGCCAGGCACAAATCTGCAGCGCCCGACCGAGCATATTGAAGAGATCGTCGGGTACAGTGCCCAGAAGCGAACGCAGTCCACGGATTTCACCGTCTTCGTCCAGGCCCTGCTCAAATTCAATGGCATAACAGGCCTGGCCTCGGTAGGTCCCCAGGTAATGCTCTGTGGTGCCGGTCTCAACCACAACCTGCCGGCGTGACCAGAAACAGGTGTGGCCATCAGTGGGCAGATACAGGCCGCCCCCTGAGACGAGAACGAATTGCTCTAATCCGGAATGTCCTTCGGTGTCATTCATCAGGGACGACGATCAGATGCAACAACAGGAAGATCAGGCTCCCAGGCTGGCCAGATATTCATCAGCAACATTTAAAGGCCGCTCGTCCCCGACATTGCCACTGACACAGTTCTCAAAGTGGTATTCGAGACCGATTACTGCATCAGCGAACGTGGCCAGACGAGCATCCCTTGGTGTGACGGGCTCCTTGTCCAACAACCCCTTCCTGACAAAATCACTGCAACGCCAGGCGACATCGACAACCCGGGTGTCACCGACAAGAATGGCGGCACCCCGGATCCGGTCAAAAACCGAAACCAGTTCCGGGACCGATTCATTCCCGGAAAGTCCGCTGTCAATGTCGTCAAGGTATTCCTTGGCGGCTGTCAACTGGCTCAAACATTCGGTCCAGACAGCGTTTAAACCCGATTTCATCAGGTTTGATTCGATGACCTGGTCGACCTCCCTGAGATTGATATTTTTCAACTCATCAGCTGTCAATTGTTGCTGAGACTGGCAGTCCAACAGCAGGCATTCAAGATACAGGACAGATTCGGTGATCTTGCGCATCAGTTCCACCGAGAGTGGGACGCCATATTCAGTATCCCCGGAGAATTCTGCAAAGTGACTGGCGAATCGATCCCGGGCTGTCGTCAATTCCAGTCGCTGGCAGGTCAGGCTGATATGGTCGAGGGATTGACGGAATTGGCTAAAATCGTCTGCGCTGAAGGCGGGTTCATTATCAAGCAGGGTCAGCAGCGATTGCAGTGTATTGAGCTGAAGTTTAAGCGTCTCCAGTCGTTCGCGACCGCTTTCCTCACCACCGGTAACAAGACGCGCCCGCGCACACTGAACATCGGCATCGGTAAAGTCCAGTGGCGGCAGGCCCAGTGAAAGACGCAGATTGCTGTCGGCCTCTCCCTTAACTCTGGTCATGACCAGCAGTGCGCCAAATGCCGCCCAAAGCCCAACGGGATAAGGCGATTTGGCACCTGGAATCCCAGGGGAGGTTAGTGCCTTGATCTGGCGGTCTACAACGGATAGCAGTCGAACCCGATCTGACCTCAATTGCAACTCTCCGCTGGCAAAGGCGGAGAGGACCCTGGCCACCAGTGACCAATATTTGACCTCGTTTTCTGAAGTCAGGAATTGCCCCAGCCTTTCAGCGACACGAGCCAGGAGAGTAAGCGCCTTGACACGATTTCTTCCCTGGATGATGTCGAGCAAGCCCAACTGATACAGGTGTCGCAAACGCTTCAGGGGCTCATAGACTTTGCTGGATGGTGGACTAAATTCCTGGAGGTGGCTGTCTTTGGGCCAGTCCTGGTCGTTTAATAACTGGTATTCATAGGCTGGCGGTTTTCCCAGGAGGCCGCGAAGCCTGGCTATCTCCGGCAGAAACAGGCAGGGCGTATCAACGTCGATGCGGTTCAGATTGCACATCAGGCGCAATAAAATGTCTACGCAATCCTGAAACAGTTTTGCATTTTCAGTAATCTTTTCCGGACTGGCTTTGAATGCATCGAGGGTCTGCAGTATTTCCAGGACAAGGCGAGTTCCCGATGAAAGTTCAAGCATCCGCAACAATCCCTGGAACTGCTTTACCCTCGCCTGTAACAGATCGGTATTTACCGGACTGGCGTTGAGAAGGACCGTTACCTCCTCTGCCAGTTTGCCAGACTGTTCAACAAGATCATCGAGAAT
>QJWQ01000021.1 GCA_003235325.1 Gammaproteobacteria bacterium
GACAAGACCACCGAATCCGCAACGAACCCTTATGACCACGGCATGCATCCGTGGACTGCCACGATTGCCGCCACCGGCCATCTGGAGATATTTGATGACAGTTTCGGTCTGCCCCTGACGGCCGCATCGGCTCAGGGGACAATCCCAGCGCCTGCCGATGGCCAGGACTCAACGGCTTTCGAAGCGGTTCCGGGGGATAACCGCCCCCGGCAAGGACTTGTCGTCCGTGGTGGCAGTCGCCTGATCCAGGACCAGGCGGCATGTCCTTTCAATGCCTTTGTAACCTGGCGACTGGACGCGCGCCCCCTGCCCGAACCCCTGCCGGGACCTGATCCCCTGGTGCGCGGCAATCTGGTACACCGAATGCTGGAGGCCTTCTGGCGCGACCTGCCGGACCGGTCGGCACTGGTAGCCCTGTCTGCAGAGAATCTGAACCAGCGTATTGGCGATGCCATCGCCGGCGCCCTGAAAACCACACCCCTGGTCAATACCGGGCAGCGTTACCTGGCCCTGGAGGCAGAACGGCTCAAGGCCTTGCTGCACCGGTGGCTGGAGCTGGAGCGCCAGCGCGACAATTTTCGCGTGCTGTCACTGGAATCCAGGGCCAGTGTCCAACTGGCGGGGCTGATACTGTCCCTGCGTATCGACCGCATCGACCGGTTGGCGGACGACCGTCTGCTGTTACTGGACTACAAAACCGGCAACGCCAGCATCAAAGGCCTCGACCAGGAACGCCTGCTGGCGCCACAGCTGGCGCTCTATGCCCTGGCTGAGCGGCAGGGACTTGTCGAATCACTGTCATCGGAACCCGATCTTCTCGACGCCGGCCTGGGTGCCGTGGCCTACGGCATTGTCAGCGGCAGGGACGTCAGCTGTCTTGGCGTCAGTGACATCGGACGGAACCTGCCCGGTGTTAAAAGCCTGAGCGATCTGCACCTTCCGGAGAGCTGGGAAACCACATTGGCTATGTGGCATAACTCTCTGAATAACCTTGCAAATGAATATGCAACCGGCCGCGCGGAGGTCATTTTTTACGACAGTGTCGCCAATCGCCGGCAGTCCTGGCTGCAACCCCTGAACCGGGTCGCCGGCGCCGAGTATATTCAGGCCCGGCTTAAACCCTCGGAGCCGACGGTGGCGACAGCCAGTGACGACACCGGTGCCGATATTCCGTCGGCAAACAGCGGGGCCAGCGACAATAACGGCCCCGTCGGCGGGGAGTTACCGGCATGATCGAGATCGCCGATGAGCAGGTTCGGCAGCAAGCCCTGGATATCAGTAACTCCTACGCCGTGGCGGCACCAGCGGGTTCGGGTAAAACCGGCCTGTTAACCCGCCGCCTGCTGAAACTGCTGGCCGTCGCCGATACCCCCGAACAATTGCTGGCCATCACTTTTACCCGCAAGGCGGCGGCAGAGATGCAGCGGCGCATCATCGAGGCCCTGCACCGGGCCCGGGACGATTCTCCGCCGGAGAATGACTGGCAGCGGCAGATCTGGCTGGATGCCAGGGCCGTATTACAGCGGGACCAGGCGCAAAACTGGCAGCTGCTCGCCTCTCCCTCCCGCCTGCGAATTCTTACCATCGATGGTCTCTGCCGCTACCTGGCCAGATTACTGGCAGTGGAATCGGGACTCGGTGAGCCACCGGAACCGTTGGAATTTCCGCAACCGCTGTACCAGCGCGCGGTTCGGGACCTGCTGGCGGAACTGGAGACCAACAGCCCCACCGGCGAACACCTGGCGACCCTGCTTCGGCACCTGGACAACGACCTGCTCAGGCTGGAAACCCTGCTGGTTTCCCTGCTGGAAAAGCGGGAACAGTGGCTGGAGTCAATCCTGGCGACGCGGGACAACCGGGAAATCCTGGAATACTTTCTGGGCGACACCATTCACGACACCCTGAACAGAACCGCCTCGGCCCTGGCACCGATGGCCTCGGAACTGGCCTGGCTGGCGGACTTTGCCGCCGCCAACCTGCAGCACCTGAACGTCGACAACCATCCCCTGCTCCGCCTTGCGGGTTCGACCGAATTGCCGCCGACACAACCGACAGCAGAAGCCCTGTGCCGCTGGCGGGCCCTGACCGGGTTGTTGATGACCGGTGATGACAGAGGCGCCTGGCGCAAAACCATCAACAGGAATGCCGGATTCCCCACCGCCAAAGAGGCAAAAAATCCGGACCTGGCCTCAGTCGCCAAGAACCGCTGGATGCAGTTGCTGGACTGGTGCCGGGATCAGCCGGGATTGCTGGAGCAACTCAACGACATTCGATTTCTGCCCGATCCAGTCTACAGCCCCGACCAGTGGCATGTACTCGACGCCCTGACCCGGCTGTTGCCCCGGGCAGCCGCCGGCCTCTCCCTGCTGTTCAGGGAACGGGGCTGCAGTGATTTCACCGAAATCACTCTGGGGGCGCTCAGGGGACTCGGCACCGAGGACAATCCCGCCAATCTCGCCCTGCAACTGGATAACCAGTGGCGCCATATCCTGGTAGACGAGTTTCAGGACACGTCATCGATACAGTATCGATTATTGCACCAGCTTCTCAGCGGCTGGCACACCGGCGACGGTCGCACCCTGTTCATTGTCGGCGATGGTATGCAGTCCCTGTACGGGTTCAGAAATGCCAATGTCGGCCTGTTCCTGGAGGCCAGACGGCAACCGGTGAACGAGGTCCATCTGCATCCGCTGGACCTTCAGGTCAACTTCCGCTCCGGCGCCGGCATCGTCCATTGGGTCAATCGCATCTTTGACCGCGTCTTTCCCGCCGTGGCCGATATCAGTCGCGGCGCCGTGCCCTATTCGCCGGCCTCGGCGGCGCAGACCGATGAGGAACCGCTGCAGCCGGTGACACTGACCGTGCTGGAGCCGGACGCCCCCTCCTCCACGGAGGCCCGCCAGGTACTCGCCCTGATCG
Organism: Gammaproteobacteria bacterium; assembly: GCA_003235325.1. Classification (GTDB taxonomy): domain Bacteria; phylum Pseudomonadota; class Gammaproteobacteria; order Pseudomonadales; family Porticoccaceae; genus SZUA-272. The sequence goes on from QJWQ01000021.1 coordinate 2,920, forward strand.
AAGAGGCCAGGGCAGAAAATCCCAACGGCACCATTGCCATTCTGGCCCGCAAACGCGGCCAGTTGCGGCAGATCACCGCAGCGCTGAATTCGGCTGACATTGCCTGGCAGGCCAGCGACATAGATGCCCTGGGATCGCGGATGCCGGTCATCGATATGCTGTCCCTGACCCGGGCGCTGGTCAACCCGGCAGATCGCATTGCCTGGCTCGCCCTGCTGCGCGCCCCCTGGGCCGGGCTGGATCTCAAGGACCTGGAACGCCTGGTCACGGCGACGGCAACGGACAACCCCCGCGCCGAGGGCGACAGCTTTCCCTGGTTACCGGGACAGCTGTTGAGTCCGACCGTCGCCGCCGGCCTGTCCCCCAGTGGCCGGCGCATCCTGGAACGGCTGGTGCCGATACTTTCGAAAGCCATCGACAATCGCTATCGCAAGCCCCTGCGCCTGCTGGTGGAGGGGGTCTGGTTGGCGCTGGGAGGACCGGCTGCCCTTGCCAGCACATCCCATCTCACCTGGTGCCAGCAGTACCTTGACCTGCTGGAGCAACACAGCCGTGCCGGTACCATCGAGGATATGACGGTCTTCGAACAGGCGGTGCAAAAGCTCTATGCAGCGCCGGCCACCACCGATCGCAACGCGGTGCGGGTGATGACCATTCACAAGGCCAAGGGACTGGAGTTCGATACCGTCATCATTCCCGGCCTGGATGTCGGCGGGCGGCCCGGGGAATCAGAATTGCTCTACTGGCGCCAGCGACTGGATGCCGAAGGCAATCCCCAATTGCTGATCTCGCCGCCGGTGGCGACCGGAGAGGACAGCAGCGCGCTGGTGGCGCACCTGAAGCGGGAAACCGGCCTCAAGCAACGGCTGGAAGATGCCCGCGTGCTTTATGTGGCCTGTACCCGGGCTATCTCCCGACTGCACCTTTTATTCAGGCAACCAGCCACCGCCAGACCCTCCGCCAACAGCCTGTTGGCCTGCCTCTGGCCGGCCCTGCAAGACGAACTGGAATCTCCTCCTGCAGATGTCAGGGTGACCCGCCTCAAGGCTGAACAGGAAGAGCAGGACATTGGCAGCAGCGGCGATCAACCGATCAGGTACCTGCTGCGCCTGCCCCCGGACTGGCGGCTGCCCCGGGATATTGTCGAAACCGGACTGTCAACTGCCAACGGATTTCCGGTCGCCCGCCATTTGACGTCCGGCCTGTCCGAGGTCGATGATCCTGACCGGACATCGACCGGGTTGCTGCCGCTGATCGATGACCATTACCGGCACGCCGGAACCGTATTGCACCGAACCCTCAGGCAAGTGGTGATCGAAGGAGTAAACAGCTGGAACAGTGACCGTATCCGACGCCAGAGCCTGGCCTGGCAATTGCAGTTACGACAACTGGGCGTGCTCGATACGCAGCCGGCACTGGCCACCCTGAACCGCGCCTTGGAAACCATGTTGATGGACAATGCCGGACGCTGGATTCTCGATGGCAATCATCAGCACAGCGCCTGTGAACTGGCCCTCAACAGCCAGTCACCAGCGGGCCCGGAACAGGGGGATGGTTCCAGATTGGCTATCATCGACCGCACCTTTGTCGACCAGGGTTGCCGCTGGATCATCGATTACAAGCTGGCGGAACCGGCGGCGGAAATCCCGGATGATCTGGAGCTGCAACAGTTTATTGCCACCCAGCGCAGCCAATATGCCGATCAGTTGCGCCGCTATGCCCGATTGTTTGAAGGCACCGCGGTTGACAGTGACAACGCTGACGGGTTGCCGGTGAAAACCGCCCTGTATTTCCCCCTGCTGGCACGATTGGAGGTTATCGATTTGCAGGAACTATGACAGACATAGCCTAAATTCCCCCAATTCGCCCCAATATTGCAGTAGAATGCCGCCCCTGAATTTTTTTATTCACGATAAAACCATTCCATAAATAGAATTGCGGAAAACTGAAAGATGATCGAACGGGCACTGGAAAACGTTAATGTTCTGTCCCAGGAGGTATTGGTCACCCCTGCGGACCTCAAGAAAGAGCTTCCCATTACCGAGAAAGCCGCCATTACCATGGTGGAGGGCCGGGAGTCGGTCCAGAATATTCTGGATTACAAAGACCCCAGGATCATGGTGGTGATTGGCCCCTGCTCCATCCACGATGTCAAGGCCGCCATGGATTACGCCACCCGCCTTCAGAAACTGGCGAAAGACGTGGGCGATACCCTGCTGATCATCATGCGTGTCTATTTCGAAAAGCCTCGAACCACGGTCGGCTGGAAGGGCCTGATCAATGACCCCTACCTGAACGATACCTTCAAGATCACCGATGGCCTGCATATTGGCCGCAGGTTACTGCTCGATATCGCTGAACTGGGATTGCCGACCGCAACGGAGGCCCTGGACCCGATCTCGCCCCAGTACCTGCAGGATCTGATCACCTGGTCCGCCATCGGCGCCCGTACCACGGAATCCCAGACCCACCGGGAAATGGCCAGCGGTCTGACTTCAGCAGTGGGCTTCAAGAACGGAACTGACGGCAGCCTCTCGGTGGCCATCAATGCCCTGCAATCTGCGGCCAAACCCCACAATTTCCTCGGCATCAACAGCGAAGGCCGGGTTTCCATCATCTCCACCGCCGGCAATCCCTACGCCCACGTGGTGCTTCGGGGTGGCGACGGCAAACCCAACTATGATTCCGTCAGTGTTTCCCTGTGCGAGATTGAACTGGAAAAGGCGGGCCTGCTGCCCAATATCATGGTTGACTGCAGCCACGCCAACTCCAACAAAAATCACGAACTCCAGCCCCTGGTAATGGAAAATGTGACCAACCAGATTCTGGAAGGCAACACGTCCATTTGCGGCATCATGGTGGAAAGCAACATCCACGCCGGCAACCAGAAAATTCCGGCCAATCTCAAGGACCTCAAGTACGGCGTATCCGTCACAGACGCCTGCATTGACTGGGAGACTACCGAGAAAAGTCTGAGGGAAATGGCCAACAAACTGAGACCGGTGTTGCCGGGGAGAAGAAGATCCCGGGACTGAAAATCATTTCGAACCATCTTTACGAAAAAAAATGGCCCCGAAAAGGCCATTTTTTTTGCCTGAGGACAAAGAACGAAGGCCTGACAACTACCAGGGCCCGGACATCAGGCTTTTTCGATTGCTCCCAGAGCAGTATCGATGACGGTGGCGATGACATCTTTCCCGGCGCCCATCTTGCACTGTATGCGCAGACCGGCAATCAGCGCAAAAAGATACTCGGCGCAGCCTTCCGGCGTTTTTCCGGGGGCCAGCAGGCCGGCGGTCTGCGCCTGTTCCAGGCGCTGCCTCAGGTGGGTCTTGACACCATTGAGGTACTTGCTGGCCTGCTCCATCAGTTGCGGTTCATTGAAAGCCAGTTCGGAGACGGTGTTGAAAAGCAGGCAGCCTCTGGCCAGGGTATTGTCATCGGGCTGCAAAAAGGCCCCGTCAAAAAACTGCCGGATGGCCACCAGCGGCCCCACCTCAGCTTTCAGTGTTTGATCGATCAACTGGCTGATATCCGAGGCGTAGAGGGCCATCACCTCCCGGAACAGAGACTCCTTGTCAGTAAAGCCGGCATAGAGGCTGCCCCGGTTCAGGTCCATGGCCACCAGCAGCTTCTGGATCGAGCTGGCCTCGTAGCCGTCGGCCCAGAATACCTCCAGGGCGGATTTAAGCACTTCGTCACGTTGGTAGGCTGTGGGTCTGGCCATGATTGCACCCGGGCACCGGTGTCTGTGTGAATTAAATGTTTATTATACCCCCGCCGTCCGCGGCACGGGCAACGGGTCACAAATTGCAGGGTCTGTTGAAGACGATACGTGATGCGGCAACTACTGTTCGCGCCCGAACCCGGGCAACGGCCATCAAATATAGGCGTTGGTCCGGTCTGAATGGTCAGTGACGTCCCTGACCCCGGCCAGTTCGGGAATTTTATCTGTCAGCGTTTTCTCAACCCCTTCCTTCAGGGTCATGTCCACCATGCCGCAACCCTGACAGCCACCACCGAAACGCAGCACGGCGTAGTCGCCATCCATGTGCTCCAGGGTGACCATGCCGCCATGGGCTGCCAGCCCCGGGTTGATCTCGGAGTGCAACAGGTAGTTGATCTTGTCCTCCACCGGACTGTCATCGGACACCCGTGGCAAACGGGAATTTGGCGCCCGAATCGTCAACTGGCCGCCCATCTTGTCGGCGGCATAGTCAACCCGGGCATCCTCCAGAAACGGCAGACTGCGCTTTTCCAGGTGAACCCGGAATTTCTCCAGTTCCATGACCTCGTCGTCCTCGTGTTCTTCGCCGGGACGGCAATAGGCAATACAGGTCTCGGCTCTGGGGGTGCCCGGGTCGCTGACAAACATGCGGATGCCAATGCCTTCACAGTTCTGCCGGTCCAGCAGGCCGGCCAGGTAATCCTGAGCGCCGTTGGTTATTTCGATATTGAACATCGGTCTATACCTGACTAAATTACTCGAGTATTCTAACATTGCACCCCACGGGTAACAACAGGCGCATTGTCCTTCCGGTTGCGACTTTATATCGCCCGGTGGATGCCGGCCTGCCGTTACATCACTTCCCCATGAAATCTTTACAGCAGCCGTGCAAACCTCTGACCGGGACGGGCTATTGAATGCTCAAGCCGAGGGTTACTCTGGTAGAATGCCGGGCCATTTGCTAACTCCGGGCACACAGGCAGGTTATTCTTGAACAGCCGAGAACAACGACTACAGCAACTCCACCAGGCCGCCAGTAAACGAATTCTTATTCTGGATGGTGCCATGGGCACGATGATCCAGGCCCACAAACTGGGTGAAGCCGATTTTCGCGGTGAGCGCTTTCGCGACTGGCAACAGGACCTTGCAGGCAACAACGATCTGCTGGTATTGAGCCAGCCGGACATCATCAGGGAAATTCACCTGGCCTATTTTCGCGCCGGGGCGGACATTGTCGAAACCAACACGTTCAATTCGACCGCCATCTCCCAGGCGGATTACGGTACCCAGGCCTTTGTTCGGGAACTCAATGCCGAAGCCGCCCGGCTGGCACGGGCAGCGGCAGACCAGATCACCGCCGAGACCCCGAACAAACCCCGGTGGGTCGCCGGTGTCCTTGGTCCCACCAGCCGGACCGCGTCGATTTCACCGGACGTCAACGATCCCGGCGCCCGCAATGTCACCTTCGACCAGTTGGTGGAGACCTACCGGGAAGCGGTTGGCGGCCTGATCGATGGCGGCGTCGACCTGATCCTGATTGAAACCGTTTTCGATACTCTCAACGCCAAAGCCGCCCTGTTTGCCGTGGAGGACGTGTTCGACCAGCGCGACCTGCGCCTGCCGATCATGATATCCGGCACCATCACCGATGCCAGTGGCCGCACCCTGTCGGGCCAGACCCCGGAGGCCTTCTGGAATTCCCTCAGTCACGGGCAACCTTTTTCCATCGGCCTCAACTGCGCCCTGGGAGCGGCACAGTTGCGGCCCCATGTGGAGGAGCTTTCCACCGTGGCCGACACCCTGGTCAGCGCTCACCCCAACGCCGGCCTGCCCAATGCCTTTGGCGAATACGATGAAACTCCGGAACAAACCGCGGCGATCATCGCCGAATTTGCCCGCAGCGGCCTGGTCAACATTGTCGGTGGCTGTTGCGGCACTACCCCGGCACACATCCGCGCCATTGCCGATGCGGTCGAGGGCTACCCGCCCCGCTCTGTCCCCGAGGCGGGGCCGAGCTGTCGGCTGTCCGGCCTGGAACCTTTCAACATCCGCCCGGATTCCCTGTTCGTCAATGTCGGCGAACGCTGCAACGTCACCGGCTCGGCCCGGTTCAAGAAGCTGGTACTGGCAGGCGACTACGACTCCGCCCTGGACGTGGCCCGGCAGCAGGTGGAAAACGGCGCCCAGATCATCGATATCAACATGGATGAAGGCATGCTCGATGCCGTCCACGCCATGACCACGTTTCTGAAACTGGTGGCATCGGAACCGGACATCAGCCGCATCCCGATCATGGTGGATTCCTCCAAGTGGCATGTGATCGAGGCCGGTCTGAAGTGCATCCAGGGCAAGTCGGTGGTCAATTCCATCAGCCTCAAGGAGGGCGAGGAGGCCTTTGTCCGGCAGGCCCGGCTGTGCCGGCGCTACGGCGCCGCCGTCGTGGTGATGGCCTTTGATGAACAGGGGCAGGCCGATAACCTGACCCGTCGCCGGCAAATCTGCCAGCGCTGTTACGATATTCTGGTCAATACCGTTGGTTTTGATCCCAACGATATTATTTTCGATCCCAATGTCTTTGCCGTCGCCACCGGTATCGAGGAGCACAACAACTACGCCGTCGACTTTATCGAGGCCTGCCGCTGGATTCGGGCCAACCTGCCGGGGGCATTGATCTCCGGTGGCATCAGCAATGTCTCCTTCTCCTTTCGGGGCAACAATCCAGTCCGGGAAGCCATTCACTCGGTGTTCCTCTACCACGCCATCGGGGCCGGTTTGTCCATGGGCATCGTCAATGCCGGTCAACTGGCGGTCTACGACGACCTGCCGGCGGAATTGCGGGACCGGGTGGAGGATGTGATTCTCAATCGTACGCCGGAAGGCACCGAAAACCTGCTGGCCATCGCCGAAAAGTACCGGGGCGACAGCCAGGGCGTGGAGCAGAAGGAGGACCTGGCCTGGCGGCAATGGCCGGTCATCCAGCGCCTGGAACACGCCCTGGTCAAGGGCATCAACGCCTATATCGAGGTGGATACTGAGGAGGCCCGGCAACAGACGACGCGTCCCCTGGATGTCATCGAGGGGCCGCTGATGGACGGCATGAACGTGGTCGGCGACCTGTTTGGCGCCGGTAAGATGTTCCTGCCCCAGGTGGTAAAATCCGCCCGTGTCATGAAACAGGCGGTGGCCTACCTGCAACCCTACATCGAGGCGGAAAAGCAGGAGGGCGCGCAGAGCAACGGCAAGATCCTGATGGCCACGGTCAAGGGTGATGTTCACGATATTGGCAAGAACATCGTCGGCGTCGTCCTGCAGTGCAACAACTACGAGGTCATCGACCTGGGCGTGATGGTGCGGGCGGAGAAAATTCTGGACACCGCCAAAAGCGAAAACGTCGATATCATCGGCCTTTCGGGCCTGATCACTCCGTCCCTGGACGAAATGGTCCATGTCGCCGCGGAGATGGAGCGCCTGGGCATGACCCTGCCCCTGATGATCGGCGGCGCCACCACCTCCAAGGCCCACACAGCGGTCAAGATCGACCCCAGATACCACCGGGGCCAGGCGGTTTACGTCGCCGATGCCTCCCGGGCCGTGGGCGTAGCCGGCAAGCTGATCAACGACAGTCAGCGCCCGGCCTTTGTCGATGCAGTCAAGACCGAGTACCAGTCGGTACGGGAGCGGGTGGCCAATCGCTCGCCCAAGGGGACGTTTCTTCCCTATGCCGAGGCCGTCGAGGCCGGTTACAAGTGGGACTGGTCCAATTACCAGCCCCCCGTACCCCGGCAGCTCGGCCTGCAGGTGCTGGACGACTATCCCCTGGACGAGTTGGTGGAGTCCATCGACTGGACCCCGTTCTTTATCACCTGGGATCTGGCGGGCAAGTATCCGGCGATTCTGTCCGACAGCGTCGTTGGCGAAACGGCCAGCCACCTCTTCAGCGACGCCAGAGCCCTGCTCGACGACATTGTCAGCCACCGGCAGTTGCGAGCCCGGGGCGTGTTTGGCCTGTGGCCGGCCAACCGGGTCGGCGGCGATGATATTCGCGTTTTTGACGGTACCGATCCCAACCGGCCCCTGGCGACCCTGCACCAGATTCGCCAGCAACTGGTCAAACCCGGCGCCGGCGATACCCTGTATTCCCTGGCTGACTTTATCGCTCCGTCAAATTTCGCCAGGGACTATATTGGCGCTTTTGCCGTCACCACCGGAATCGGCGCTGATGAACTGGCCGCTCACTACCAGGCAAAGGGCGACGATTACAATGCCATCATGGTCAAGGCCCTGGCGGACCGTCTTGCAGAGGCCTTTGCCGAACGACTGCATCAGCGGGTGCGCACGGAATTCTGGGGCTACGCCCCTGACGAGGACCTGAATGTCGACCAGTTGATTCGCGAGGCCTATCAAGGCATTCGCCCGGCCCCGGGCTATCCCGCCTGTCCTGATCACACCGAAAAGTCGACCCTGTTTCAATTGCTGGGTGCGGAAAAATCCGCCGGTATTCACCTTACCGAAAGCTTTGCCATGCATCCGGCGGCCTCGGTCAGCGGCCTGTATTTTTCTCACCCCCGGGCCAAATATTTCAACACCGGCAAGATACTGAAGGATCAGGTGGAAAACCTTGCCGCTCGCAAGGGAGTGAGTGTCGGGGAACTGGAGCGCTGGCTCAGCCCGGTACTGGGCTATGATCCTGAGTAGGCATTGGCTGAATCAGCCCGCCGGCATGAAATAATCCTTCGGAGGGAACAAGACCGATGACTGATGAACCAGAAAAACCCGGGCTGCGCCAGGTTCTCGCCAGCACACTGGCTGCGGCCCTGGGTGTGCAGAGCAACAAAAACCGGGAACGGGATTTCAAGCATGGCAATATCAAGGTCTACGCCCTGGCCGGCGTTATCTTTACCGTGTTATTTATCTGCACCGTCGTTCTGGTGGTAAAGCTAGTGTTGAGAAGCGCGGGGTTGTAGGAAAAGGCAACTGGAAAAACCGACAGAAACAGAAATGGCGGGATTACCCGCCTTTTTTAACACACCGGTTACCTATAACCTTGCCGACAACTTTTTGGGCTTACCGCCAACGGTCAGTCCTCCGGTGGAATTTTGGCCACCTGAAACCGACCTGGGGAGCTGGCACTGCCTGCTATCAGCTTGAAATACTATTGGTTGCTGATCCAGAACAAAACCGTGGTGACAAATATCACCACCGTTGCCAGGGCGCAAATGGCATCGACCTTGCTGTCACTGCTGTAACTACTGGACTCTTGATTATTTGCTGCGTCATAGTTCGCAGCTTCTCGGTTAAACGCCTGGACATCGGCAGCATGATCACTCATTGTGTTTCTCCCTGGAATACGGCTTCAGACCTTGCGGGCGTCGTACTGACCGCAGGTGCAAGGCACGATAATTGAATTAAAGGTGGGTGGACAGAAATTGTGCGCAATTCTACCAGCGGTTCCAGCCAGTGTCTGCCCCTTATTACCGGGACTCTTTATTACCGGTAGCCTTACTACCGGGACTCTTATTACCGGGACTCTTATTACCGGGGAATGAGACCATAGAATCAAATGTTTTTTTACTCTTGCCACCGTCGCCTCTAAGATAGCTCAGAGTTGTCTCTCGCCGGGAATCCCTGGGGCCGGTTAGCGCCAAATGGAATGCGGCAGCGCTGGCCACCACTGACCTGACAAGACGGGTGCAAATGTGTATGATGCGCCACCCTCGGCCAGGGTTCTCGGCCCGGGCAAAACGGGTTTTCAGAACGCCGGACTGTTGAAAACAGGTGCCCGGGATTGAACTCCCGGAAAATCCAGCCCATTTCGCTGCCCGGAACATGACAACAGCAGCCCGATTGCCCGGGCCCTGAAACACTATCGACTACCAGCATGTATCTTTACGACAAATACGATCAGCAACTGGTCAACCAACGAGTGGCACAATTCCGCAACCAGACCGAAAGGTACCTGGCCGGAGAGATTGCCGACAACGAATTTCTGCCTTTACGGTTACAGAACGGTCTTTATATCCAGCGGCTGGCGCCGATGCTGCGCATCTCCGTACCCTATGGTCTGCTGTCCTCCCGACAGTTACGCAAGCTCGGTCATATCGCCCGCACCTACGATAAGGGCTATGCTCACTTCACCACCCGGCAGAATATTCAGTTGAACTGGCCCCAACTGGAGGAAGTGCCGGATATCCTGGCGGAACTGGCCGAAGTGGAAATGCACGGCATTCAGACCAGTGGCAACTGTATTCGCAACATCACTTCCGACGAGTTTGCCGGCATTGCCGTCGACGAGATCGAGGACCCCCGCCCCTGGTGCGAAATCGTTCGTCAGTGGTCGACCCTGCACCCGGAGTTCGCCTTTCTGCCGCGCAAGTTCAAGATTGCCATCAGCGGGTCCCGGGGTGATCGTGCAGCCACCCAGGTCCACGATATCGGCCTGCACCTGGTGAAGGACGATGCCGGTGAAACCGGGTTTCGGGTACTGGTGGGAGGCGGCCTGGGCCGCACCCCCGTGATTGGCAGTGTCATCAGCGAGTTTGTGCCCTGGCGGCACCTGCTGAGCTACCTGGAAGCCATCTTGCGCGTCTATAACCGCTATGGCCGTCGCGACAACAAGTACAAGGCCCGGATCAAGATCCTGGTCAAGGCCTGGACGCCGGAAGTATTCGCGGCGAAAGTCAATGAAGAGTGGGAATTCCTGAAAGACGGTCCGGCGACCCTGACCGAAGAGGAAGTGCAGCGCACCAGGGCATTCTTTACCGAACCGGCCTACGAGACACTGGATGATGGGGCGGCGAATACGGCTCTCGACCGGCAGTCTGCTGACAATATCGCGTTTCGGCGCTGGCTGGAACGGAATACTGTCACCCACCGGGTTCCCGGCTACAGTGCGGTCATCCTGTCGTTGAAACCTGTCGGTATCGCCCCGGGTGATGTTACCGACCGCCAGTTTGACGCCATTGCCGACCTTGCCGACACCTATTCCTTTGGCGAGGTGCGTGCCACCCACAGCCAGAATATCGTCCTTGCAGACGTGCAAAAGGTGCGGCTGTTTGAACTCTGGCAGACGCTCAAGCCGCTGGGGTTCGCCACGCCCAATATCGGCACGCTCACCGACCTTATCTGCTGCCCGGGCGGCGATTTCTGCTCCCTGGCCAACGCCAAGTCGATCCCCATCGCCGAGGCTCTCCAGCGCAAATTTGACAACCTGGATTACCTCTACGACCTGGGTGACCTGACATTGAATATCTCCGGTTGCATGAATGCCTGCGGTCATCACCATGTGGGTAATATCGGTATTCTCGGGGTCGACAAGAAAGGCGAGGAGTTTTACCAGATCCAGTTGGGTGGCAGTTCCGACACGGACGCCAGTCTCGGCAACGTTTTGGGCCCTTCCTTCTACCAGGATCAGGTGCCGGAGGTGGTGGAAAAAATTCTCAACGTCTATGTGGCCAACCGGCAACCGGAAGAGAGCTTTCTCGATACTTTTCGACGCATCGGCCTTGCCCCCTTCAAGGAAAGTATCTATGACAAGGCTCATTAAGTCTGGCGCTGTGGTCGAGGACAACTGGCAACTGATCCCCAGGGATCACCAGGGCGAACTGCCTCGCGGCCGGATCATTGTGCCGCTTTCCCTGTGGCTGGACGGCAAGGCATTGGCCAGTCACAGCGGCGAGCCACTGGGCATCTGGATCGATGTTGACGAGGATGTTGAACAGCTCGGCGGCCACGCCAGGGAATTTGCCCTGGTGGCCATCAATTTTCCCACCTTTATGGACGGTCGCGGTTTTTCCACTGCCCGGTTGTTGCGGGAGCGCTACGGCTACCAGGGCGAGATCCGGGCCATTGGCAATGTTATTCGCGACCAGTTGTTTTACATGCAACGGTGCGGCTTTGACGCCTTTGAACTGCGTGAAGGCACGGACCTGGAGGCGTCTCTGGCGTCGCTCCGGGATTTCGATGTCACCTACCAGGGTGCCACCGACCAGGCCCTGCCCCTCTACCGGCGCCGCAACGTCTGAACGGACCGATAGTCGGCTTATGGGCGGCCCGGGGACAATAGCCGGATTTCGACCCGAAAATAGAATTAATCGAATCCGTTGCCAAAATTCCAGCAGGCAACAGCTTGGCTTTTTCCCGTGGGCGCCACAGGTCACGCGGCATTTGACAGCGGTGTATCAGGGTCAATAATTAACAGTACTGATTTAACCCGCTTCACGCACTTACGGAGGAATTCACCATGGCAAATCTGCCCGCCGATGTGATCAATAGTCTCAAAGCTGCGGTCAAGGGCCGCGTCGTAGTACCCACTGACCCGGATTACGATGAGGTGCGCACTATCTGGAACGCCATGATCCAGCGCCGGCCTTCGGTCATCGTTCAATGCGCCAGCGCCGATGACGCCGCCACGGCCCTCGCCTTCGCCCGCGAAAATCAGCTGGATATCGCCGTTCGCGGTGCCGGCCACAATATTGCCGGCAACGCGATCTGCGACTACGGCCTGGTTATTGATTTTTCCAACATGAAAACCGTGCAGGTGGACCCTGATCAGCGTCGCGCATTTGTCGAACCCGGGGCAACGCTGGCCGATTTTGACGCCGCTGTCCAGGCCCACGGTCTGGCCACCCCTGTCGGCATCAACTCCACCACCGGCATAGCCGGACTGACCCTGGGTGGCGGTTTCGGCTGGCTTACTCGCCAGTACGGCCTGACCGTCGACAATCTGGTGGGCGCTGACCTGGTGATGGCGGACGGATCGAAACTGCACGCCAGTAATTCCGAAAACCCGGACCTGTTCTGGGCGATTCGCGGCGGTGGCGGCAACTTTGGCATTGTCACCCGTTTTGAATTTGCTCTGCACCCGGTGGGCCCGGAGATCCTGGCGGGATTGATGGTATTCCCCTTCGGCCAGGCCAAGCAGGTGTTGAACCGTTACCGGGAATTTGTCGAGACCGCTCCAGAGGAACTCAACGTCTGGGTGGTGATGCGCAGGGCCCCGCCCCTGCCGTTTCTGCCGGAAGAGGTTCACGGCAAGGAAGTGGTGGTACTGGCCATTTTTTATGGGGGAGAGATCAGTAAGGGAGAAGAACTGATCGCGCCGCTGCGGCAATTCGGCGACGCCCACGGCGAACATATCGGCGCCCAGCCCTACTCGGCCTGGCAGCAGGCATTTGATCCGCTGCTGACCCCCGGCGCTCGCAACTACTGGAAATCCCACAACTTCACCGAGCTTCAGGATGGCGCCCTGGACTGCATGATCCAGTATGCGGGTCAACTTCCCTCTGACCAGTGTGAAATTTTCATCGGCCTGATCGCGGGGGCCGCCAACCGGGTTGCCGTGGACGCCATGGCTTATCCCAGCCGTGACGCCAGGTTCGTGCTCAATGTTCACGCCCGCTGGGACCAGGCTAAAGATGACGACCCCTGCAGAGACTGGGCCCGGTCGTTTTTCAAGGCATCCAAGCCCTATGCCTCCGGAGGGGCCTACGTCAATTTCATGACCGAGGAAGAAGGGGACCGGGTTGCCTCGGCTTACGGCGCCAACCACCAGCGCCTGGCACAACTGAAAAAGCAATATGACCCCGACAACCTGTTCCACCTGAACCAGAATATTCGGCCCCGGTCGTAATCTGATCGACAGCCTTGAATAAAAGACAGTTTTGATCCGGCAGGTGGCCAAATGGAAATCAATAACTCCTGAGGGTTTGGTCGCCCTGCCCGACTCCGAGATTACTGGAATCCGCGTTGAATCAATTCAAACTGGTCAAGCTTGTCGATCTGCTCTCCTTCGTCACCCTGGCACTGATGATTTCCACCGGCGCCCTGCTGGAATTTACGCTGCCCACACGCAGTGGACCCACTGCGGTCTGGGGCCTGACCCGGCATCAGTGGGGCGATATCCATTCCTGGATATCGCTGCTGTTCCTGTTGCTGATGTCCACCCACCTGGTATTGCATTTCCGCTTTATCAAAACAGCCATCGCCGGCCAGGCGACCCGTGAACAGAAATATCGTCTGGCCATCGGTATCGTCGCGCTGATTACCCTGCTGGCACTGGCCGTCGCGCCACTGATGGCACCGGTAGACAACAGTGTGAAGTCCGGTTCCGGATATCGGCATTTGCAGTAGGGCATTGTCTCAACTCATATCGAGGTGGATCGTGTATAAACTTCCGGCAATCCAAAAATTGGCTATCGGGAGTACAGATGGCGCTAATGGGATTTAGCTTCCCGGGCAGTCTCCGGGCAAGTTACTGTTCAGCGGGGGGAAACAAACAGACCCGAACGATGTTCAACAACATACCCAGCAACAACGGGACTTCCGGGCCGCTGCCTATGCCGGCACTATCATCTTTATCGCTGTCGACTATATTTACTGTCGACCAAATTAAAATCTGAAGGCGAAGATCTGCTCATATATTAACCTGGCAATCTTTTATGCGAAGTTAATAGTCGGCGCAGGGACGCACCGCCATTTAATCCGCGCTGTAAATATTGCCGCGCCATCATAATAAAGGAGAATGTCATGCGTATTGGACTCGTCGGCTACGGCGTCGGTGGCCGAAACTTTCACGCCCCCCTCATCACCACCACGGCTGGTTGCAGCCTGGCGGGCGTGGTTACCCGCTCCCCCGAACGACGGGCCGAACTGGTGGAAGACTTACCCGGCGTTCAGGCCTTCGACAGCCTGGCGGATCTCGCCGCGGCCGGTGTGGATGCGGTCGTGATCTCCACGCCACCGGATACCCGCCAGAACCTGATTCTCGAGGCCATATCGCTGGGGCTGGCGGTGGTCAGTGACAAGCCATTCGCCCTCGACGAAGGCAGGGCCCGGCAACTGGTCAATGCCGCAAAGGACGCCGGGGTAATGCTCAGCGTCTACATGAACCGCCGCTGGGACTCCGATTACCTGACCGTGCGCAAGCTGCTTGAAACCGGGGAACTGGGACGGATTCGCCGTTTCTACTCCGGCATCGAAGCCTATCAGCCGGGCAACAAAGGCAATGCCTCGGGCGGCGGGCTGGTGCGTGACCTGGGCAGTCATCTGGTGGACCAGGCCTACCACCTGCTGGGGCCGGTTATGCGGGTCTATGCCGAAGTCGATTTCATGCCCTTCGACGACGAACTGAACGATGCGTTCTATTTCTGCCTGGAGCACGCCAGCGGCGTCATTTCCCATATCAACGGCTTTATGGAGCAACATGCACCGGGCCCCCGGTTCAAAGTCGACGGCACCGAGGGCAGTTTTACTATCGAGGGGCTGGACGTACAAACAGAACAGGCTTTTGCCCGGCGCACCCCGGCCACCGAGGGTGACAAATGGGGGGTTGAAGACCCCTCCCGTTGGGGCTGGATTCAGCGCCAGGACCAGCGACAGAGTTATCCCAGCGAGCGAGGATGCTGGGATCAGTTCTACAAGCGTTTGCTTGCCGCCTTTGAAGGTCGGGGACCGGCGCCGGTCGACCCCCTCGATGCCATAGAGGTCACCCGCATCCTCGATGCGGCACGGATAAGTGCCAGGGAAAGGCGAATAGTACCGCTGGATTAATGCCGGTTAGCGAACCGGGTATCGAGTGGGTGACATGGGAGTTCGATTTATGTCACTCCGCATACGGAGGGAACCCTGTCTACCACTCAATTCAGTAATGAGTCGGCCGGACTCAGCACCCCTCGCCCGCCGCGATTGACGACATGGGTGTAAATTTCGGTAGTGGTAATATCGGAATGGCCCAGCAATTCCTGAATAGTTCTCAAGTCGTAACCGGACTCGAGCAAGTGAGTCGCGAAACTGTGGCGAAAACTGTGCGCTCGCGCCGGCTTGTTGATGCCAGCCAGCCCAACCGCTCTGGTAATCTGTTTGCGTAGCGCAGTTGGATGCAAGTGGTGCCTCCTGAGCACCCCGGAACGGGGGGCGGCACCAATTTTGCTGGATGGGAACAAAAACTGCCACGCCAGCTGTTTAGCGGCACCGGGGTACTTTTTGGCCAGTGCGCCCGGCAGATACACTTCGCCAAAGCCGTCTCCCAGATCCCGTTCATGCAAGTGCCTGACCAGCTCTATCTGTCGTTTGAGCCCAGGTATCAACTTTTGGGGCAAGATATTAACCCGGCTAGCTTTTTTGCAGGGTTAATGAGGCGCATGGATGTGCCGCCATTGGCCGCAGGCCAATGCAAGCTCTTAAAATACAAGGAACTTCGCACAGTTCCGCCAGTATTTTAAGGGCGCGCAACTAACATAGGCAGGAAGCCTGTTTAGTTGCCGGGTTAATAGTTGAGTGATCCTTATCTCCCTTACCAGATCTGACAATAATATTGTTGCTGCCAAAATCTACGTCTTTAACGCGCAAACCGAGCAATTCGGCACTACGAAGCCCGGCACCCTATAGCAACTCAAGCTGTAATCGATGAACGCCGCGAAGATGCGCAAGAATGGCCGAGATCGCCTCACGCATGGCCGGCCCGTGGGTCGTGTTTGCCCGCAGCACCTGTCGACACACTGACAGGGTTGTGAACTACCTGGCGCGCCATACCCACCGTATCGCCATCAGCAACGGCAGATTACAACGTCTCGAAGGTGACCAGGTCGCCTTTACTTACAAGGACTACGCCGCGGGCGGCACAACAAAGTTAATGCACCTGCACGGTGAAGAATTTGTACGGCGCTTGCTCCTGCATGTACTGCCCCATGGATTTATGCGTATCCGTCACTTTGGTTTCCTGGCCAACTGTCATCGAAGGCAGCGACTGGCGGCGATACGCCGGTGTCTCGCCGGATCCATTGGCGATCCGGAACCGCCGACCCGCAAACGCGGGTTCAATACGAGATACCAGTATCTGTTGCAAGGAAACTACAGTGTCCGGTTTGCGGGCAGGGGGATGTGAAGGTGACAGGAGAAATCAAGCTGACCAGACGACGACATCACTAACAGCGCCACCGCGACATTGCACCACCGAATCAGCCGTTCTCCAGCAGGGCGGGAGTGACTTGTGGACTTTAGAGAGGAAATTCGCTTAAATCGGTTAATATTGACTGGCGGATAGAGGGAATAATCGGATTCTGTGGACAGACAAGGAGAGCTGACAACGATTTATCTGCCAGGGCAAGCTGATCTCCCTCTGACTCGCTCCAAACAATCCCCTATAAAAGAAGGCACAGGACGACGCAGCCACCGCAAAGCGGCGCAGTCCAACAGACGTTTATGCGTCATTCTGCGCACGCCGTATAAACGCTAAGATGTTAGCTTGCAGGTACTAGGCCCACTTGCTTTCGGAATAGAGGAGTATCCCCCATGTCACAAGCCAAAGAATTGTACGGTTGGTGGTTATTGGTCTCGCTGCACCTTGAATCGCAAGGTTCTGACGAGCGGGCGCAGCCGTTTGGTGCGCATCCGTTTGGGCGCCTTGTCCTGTCACCCGATGGTCAAATGATGGCAGTAATTACCGCCGAAGGCCGTAAAGCTGGGCAATCGGATACGGACCAAGTAGCACTGTTCAACTCGATGCTTGCGTACACGGGCAATTACACAATTAGTGGCGACAAGTTCATTACCAAGGTCGCAGCGTCATGGAACGAAGCGTGGACGGGCACCGATCAAGAACGCGTTTTCAAGTTAGATGGTGACCGCCTCGACATTGTGTCTGCATGGGGTCCGCATCCGTTTATCCCAAGCTCTCCGCCTATTCGAGGAATTCTTTCTTGGCAGAGGGAAGCGTAACGCTCCTTGGCGTCATGGCGACTTGCAAGACGTTCATAGGATTATTACATCCGGAACTACCCGGGCAGGTGGAAACCGGGAAAATAAATTCAAATAAGCCGGGGCAATTCAGACAAATTTTCGGAAATCCTATAAATACACGGATCTTACCTCAACAGAAGGGCCCATCAGAGGTTCCCTGAATTATTTTTGAGTATTGGAAAAAATATGAAAACATTAACAAAAGAAATGCAAAGTTCGATTACGCCTGAAGGTGCTTTGGAGTTGTTAAAAGAAGGCAATAAACGTTTCATGAGCAACTTGAAAGCGAATCGTAACCTGTTGCAACAAGCTAACGAGACATCGGATGGGCAACATCCTATCGCTATCATATTAAGCTGCATTGATTCAAGAACATCTGCCGAGTTAATTTTTGATCAGGGACTGGGCGACATATTCAGTGTCCGTATTGCCGGAAACATCATCAATGAAGACATATTAGGCAGTATGGAGTTTGCCTGTAAAGTTGCCGGGTCCAAGATTATTGCAGTACTGGGCCACAGTGGTTGCGGCGCGGTTAAAGGTGCGTGCGATCATATTGAAATGGGTAATTTAACGGCATTACTGTCTAAAATCAGGCCTGCAGTTGATGACGAAGATACAGTTAAAGAAAATCGCAATTCTCAGAACAATGAGTTTGTTGATAAAGTAACCCTGTTAAATGTTAAAAGAACCATGAAAAGTATTTTGCAGCGAAGCACAATATTAAAAGAAATGCTTGAAAAAAAGGAAATACTGCTGGTTGGAGGGATACACGAGTTATCCACAGGTGAAGTAACTTTTTATGCTGATCTTTCCTGACAAACGCAGGTTACATCCTAAGGAACCTCTGAATATTTCAGGTCCCCGTCATTGCGAGCGAAGCGAAGCAATCCAATATACTGATGTTGAGCAGGTTTTTTGGATTGCCGCGTCGCTTCGCTCCTCGCAATGACAATTAATCAGAGGTTACCTACAAGGCTTTCGCTCTTCCTGGACATTCCTTTGGTTGGCCACAGCGACCAACATCAGGTCCAATACTCCATCGGTGAGGAAAGTTAACTATGTGGGATGAACGTTATTCAGATAAAGAATACGTTTACGGCACTGAACCCAATTCATTTCTTGCAGAGCATACCAGGGAATTGGCAGGGCCAGTCCTGTCGCTCGCAGAGGGTGAAGGTAGAAATGCGGTTTTTTTAGCTTCACTTGGATTAAACGTACTGGGAGTTGACAGTTCCGAAGTGGGCCTTGAAAAAGCTCGTGCATTGGCTGAATCAAGGAGTGTGAAAATTGAAACTGAAGTTGCTGATCTTGCTTTATTCAAGCCAAAGGAAAACTTTTACGGTTCTGTTATTTCGATTTCGGCGCATCTCCCGAGTATGACCAGAAAGACATTGTATCCATTGATCGAAAAATGCCTGAGGCCAGGCGGTATTTTGCTTCTTGAAGCATATTCAGAAAACCAGATATCACGTAATACCGGGGGCCCCAAAGACCTTGATATGTTGATGACAGAAGAAAAGATCAAACGGGAGTTTCCAAACCTGGAGCCTGTGCTTTTGCGGGAAATTGAGCGCGAAATACAGGAAGGAAAATATCATACCGGTATTGCGTCAGTCGTCCAGTTTATTGGAAAAAAGTTCATAGGAAAAAAGTCTGACTAGCGCAGCCAAACCGGCGTCTTATTCGGTCCGCCTTCGGCTGTCCTGAAAAGCCGCAGTTGCTGCAAGGATCGCGTTTGCTGCAGGGGTTGGGCTTCATGTCGGCCACGAAACTGCAATTTGCGACGGAGCAAGAATTTTGACCATGGTTCGAGTTGAAAGTCTTACTGTTTCACTGGACGGCTACGTAGCCGGTCAGGATAAGAGCCTAGAAAACCCGCTGGGAATTGGAGGCACGGAACTTCATACGTGGGCCTTTTCAACCCGGACCTTTCAGGAAAAGG
>QJWQ01000080.1 GCA_003235325.1 Gammaproteobacteria bacterium
GGCAGCAACTTGCGTTCGGGGTTGTCCAGGGTTGCCTGGACTCTGACGCTGCGGGTCAGGGCATCGACCTCGGCATCGATAGCGCTGACCTTGCCGACAAAAATAACCCCCGGCGCCGCATCGGTCTTCACCCGCACATCGAGCCCGGTCTTGAGCACGGCGAGGTTCTGCTGCGGCAGGTAAAAATTGACGAAGATGGGGTCCACGGCCTGCAGGGAGACGATGGGCTGGCCGACGGCCAGATCCTGGCCGAGGTTGATCAGGCGAATGCCCAGGCGGCCGGCAAAGGGCGCGTTAACGGATTTCTTGTCGATGCTGGTGCGAATCCGGTCTCTCTCGGCCAGCGCCTGCAGGGACTGGGCCTGGGCGCTGTCGTACTCGGACTTGGACACCAGTTTCTTGTCGATCAGTTCCGACACCCGGGCCAGGTTGGCACGGGTCAATTCAACATTGGCGTCGGCGGCCCGCAGTTCGGCCCGCTCGGAGGACACGTCCTGCCGCACCAGGAGATCCCCCTGCTTGACCTCCCCGCCGGCGGTAAAAGCGATTTCCACCACCCGTCCGGGGATTTCCGCCGACAGGGTAACGCCGCGCACGGCCTCAAGACTGGCGACGGCGGAGAGCGTCTTTTCCCATTCCACATCGGCGACTTCGTAACTGGATACGGTTTCCGGTGGCGGCATCATATTTTGTCCCGACTCAATCAGAGTCGAAATCTGCAAAAACTTGATACCACCCAGGACTGCCAGCAGTGCGAGACATCCAACGATGACAAGGAGTATGGGTTTTTTCATTTTTTTTCTTCAGTGCTCTGGTCTGTGTTGCTCTTTTCTGTGGTGGAAGATCTAGCTGGCATTGACTGGTCGAGCCAGGATTGCTTCGAGCGAATAGCTGTTTGTCTGAACCGGAAGTCTGCGCGTCCCTGACGACAAATTTATGTCAATACATCAGGAACTTGAATGCCCGGCACTCTATTTTAACGGACTTGTTACATTAACGAACTTGTTACTCTAATGTACCGGGTGCCGGATACGCCAGCAATGATGAATACGATTGTTGCGGGCAAAGTCCTCGGGTATGGATTGCCGGGTGATATCCTCCACCTGAAATTCTGCGGCAAGTGCCGTATCCAGCTTGAAACGCCGGAAGTTGTTGGAAAATAACAGGGTGCCATCGGCACTGAGCATGGCCATGGCCTGACGGATCAAGCGGCCGTGGTCCCGCTGGATATCCAGCACATTGTCGGTGTTGCTTGAATTGGAGAAGGTCGGGGGATCGAGCAGGATCAGGTCGTACTGCCCCCGCCTTTCCGCCAGCCAGGCCAGGCAATCGGCCCGCTCCACTCGATGCCGGCCGACATCGAGGCCGTTGAGGGCCAGATTTCTCTCGGCCCAGCGGCAATAGGTGTTGGACATGTCGATGCTGAGGCTGGAACCGGCGCCACCCAGCGCCGCCTGAACTGTCGCCGTGGCAGTGTAGCAAAACAGGTTCAGAAAGCGGCAACCGGCAGCCATGTCACGAAGCATTTGCCGCACCGGCCGGTGATCCAGGAACAGGCCGGTATCCAGGTAATCGGCCAGGTTGACCTCAAACCGGGCCTCGCCCTCGGCGACAATCAAGTTGCCGGACGAACTGCTGCTGGATGAAGTGTTACTGGATTTAGTGTTGCTGGAATTAGTGTTAAAAGTTCCGGTCGATTGCGCCAGCCGCCGGTACTGGTTGTCGCCCCGCTGTCGTCGCCGCTCCTTGAAAAAAATCCGGTCCCGGGAAGCCGGAAACAGGTTGTACAGGGCCTCCCGCACCTGGTCCAGATGCCTGCGCGCCGCGGCTTCATCAATGGTTGCCGGCGCCGCGTATTCCTGCACATGGATGGCCGGGGCCGGGTCCTGGTCACCGGTTGCAGATGTCGACATTGGCTGGTAGATGTCTACGGCCACCGCGTACTCCGGGATATCGCCATCGTAGAGGCGGTAGCAGCTGACGCCGGTGCGTCTAAGCCAGGGTTGCAACTTGCGGTGGTTTTTTTGCAGGCGGTTGGCAAACATCAATGCACCATCAGACAAGGCAGACGGCCCCGGCGAATCCCGGTCTGCAGAGCCTGTTTGCTCCGCCTCCTTCTCTCTCCGTTCCTGCACCGAGCGCAGGGAGAACAGCAGCAGGTCACTGGGAATCGTGCCATTAAACAGCTTGTACTTTTTATCGCTGCGCAGGCGCAACTCTCCGGCCAGTACCGGGTTGCCGGTAAACACCGCCAGCCGCCAGCCGGGAAATTCGGCCCGGGCCACCTGCCCCAGCGCCCGGTACAGGGGCTTCAGTTCCTCCACCTCGCCCCAGCGCTCGCCGTAGGGCGGGTTGCAGATAATCAGCCCATCGGCAATGGCGGTATGGGTGGGCCGCTTCAGGTCCTGCACCGGTCGGGCGGAAACCCTGACCTGCTGCTCCAGCCCCATGGCGGCGATATTTTGCTGCGCCGCAGTCACCGCCCGGGTGTCCTTGTCGTAGCCGCGCATCTCCGGCAATTGCGTGGCAAGCCCACGCTGTCGCCGTTCCAGGGCCTCATTGACCAGATGCTGCCAAAGGGCTTCATCATGTTGCTTCCAGCAGCGAAAGCCAAAGGACTGGCCACGGGAGCTGCCTGTTTTACCCGGCCTGGTCTGACTGGCAAGCCCCGATCCCAGATTTGCTGAGGGCTGAGGGCTCTCCCGCAAAGCTCCGGCGCGCAACAGACCGGGTGCAATATCCGCGGCCATCATCGCCGCTTCGATCAACAGGGTTCCGCTGCCGCAAAAGGGGTCGATCAGGCCGCCTCCCCGCGCCCGGATTTCCGGCCAGCCAGCCCGCAGCAAGATTGCCGCCGCCAGATTTTCTTTCATGGGCGCCGGCACGGTGGCCACGCGATAGCCCCGCCGGTGCAGGCTTTGACCCGAGAGATCGAGACTGACCACCAGCGATCCCCTGGCCAGGTGAGCATTGATGCGGATATCAGGGTGGCGCAAATCCACTTCCGGGCGCTGATTTTCCGCCCGGGAGAAACCGTCGACAATGGCGTCCTTGACCCGCTGGGCGCCAAAGCGGGTGTGGCGGATATGCTCGCTCTCACCAATAAAGTCCACCGCCAGGGTATCCAGGGCCGTCATATGGGCGGACCAATCGATACCGGCAACAGAAACGTAAAGGTCGTCGGCTGTCGATACCCTGAACCTGCCCAGGGGCAGGAAGACCCGGTTAGCCAACCGCGACCAGAGGCAGGCGCGGTAGGCAAGTTCCAGCGATCCCCGGGCATAAACACCGGCCACCGTCTCCCTGACCGACTCCGCGCCCAGCGTCATTAACTCCTCGGCCAGCAGCGATTCCAGGCCCCTGGGACAATTGACAAACCATTCACTAGTGGCCATCGCGTACTCGGAAACAGGCTGAAATTGATAATTGGGCAGGATTGGTCATTCCCAAATCGAATTAAAACACTCGGTTTTAATAAAAAGAAAATCTTCGACAGCTAATTTTGGTTTTGTTCAACTGAAGATCCGGCTGCAACCCTAATGAAAACAGTTTCCGTTAGCAACCAGGTCCAATCCTGGCTCTGGTCACATCAGCCGGCAATAGATCTGTAAATCTCCCAGCCATGCTATTGGCTGCCCAATCACTCAAAAGGAGCTTTGCCTTATGAGAAGACAAAAACGTGATCTTTCCCACCGCGCATTTATCAAAGGCTATCAAGCCGGATTCACCATGAAAACCAAAAGCAGTTGCCCCTACCAGGATGAAACCGACGTCGGTTTTGAATGGCACCGGGGCTGGCGGGAAGGAAGGGAAGATCACTGGGAGGGATTTGACAACCGGGCTTTCCAGCAGAAAGTATCCTCAATGTAACCTATACTTGTCTTTGCGGGGGGTAACCCCTACCTCCAGTCTCTAACGAGACTAAAAGCGGCGGCGCTGATTGCGACCGCCGCTTTTGGTTCAGTCCCACCGGCTTCACCTGCTGTCATCCCTGCTCGCCTGAACCAGAACCCAGGGTTTGATCACAACCGACCAGACCTCGGCATCAGCCTCGTACCAGGCAAGGGCCTGAGCATCGCTGACCTGCCCCAGATCGCCAGACTGCAACCAGGATTCGACGGCAGCCCTGTCGTCCCGGGCCATGGCACTGGCGACGTCGACCAGATCCAGAGCAGGATCGACGGCAAGTGCCAGTCCGCCGGCAAAGAAACGCTGCAGATCCCGCCAGGCAATTCTACCGGTTTCAGCCAGAATCCTGGCTTTATCCAGTTTTGTCAGGTCGTCCAGGGATCGGAACTGCTGGTCATCATTCATGGTCGGGGCCGACTTAAAACTCCATTTAACATTAACTATAGGTAATATAATTCTGTTTTAAATGAATTTTTATTTTTCTATTGAGGGATTTTATCTCCGCTTCCCGTCGACTGGCGCTGCTTCGGCTGTGGCCCGTCTCCAGAAATACCACGGCCTCGGGGCTTCGACCATTGAAATAGCGGGCGCCGCGTCTGCCCGTGCTGTGCTCACGAAATCGTCGTTGGATGTCCGTGGTAATACCGGTGTAGAGGGAACCGTCACTGGCCTCGATCATGTAGACACACCAGTTCATCCGCAATATCTCAGGGCACCACCACAACTGCGGCAGTGATAGCGGGCTCGCCGCTGTTTAATGCGCTTGTGCCGAACGCTGCCCAACTGGTGGCTGCGACAGTCACAGCGATAACTGAATTGCCGGTGCTGGCGCTGGGGAATGCTGTCCAGGTTGTAGTCGGCGGTACGCCGGGGCTCGGCGCCCAGGGCCTGCATCACCGCCTGCCACTCCCGGCCGTGGGGCCGGGTCCGACCCAGGCCGTATACACGATCCACCAGGTAATGGGCCACCTCGTGAGGCACGGTGTTGGCCAGGCTTTCCTCGTAGTACTTGGCAAAAAGCCAGGGATTGTAGCGGATCACCGCTTCCGTACCACGAACGCGATACATGCCGGACGAACGGCCGCGAAGGTCGAAAAGCACAGGAATGCTGTCGAAACGGCGCTGAAACAGTTGCTCGCCCCGGTCAATATAATCCCGGGTTGTGGCGATCACTTCCGCCTCGCGTCGGACGTCAATCGGCTCGATTATTTTCATGGCGGCAGTATATCCCAGGGTTAACGGATCCTGTCAAAATCCAGCCCATCCGCCGTGTACAGGGCACTGCTGTTACACTGTCGGTATGAACATAGACCTGCATACCCACACCACGGCCTCGGACGGTGCCCTGTCCCCCGGGGAGTTGATTGCAGCCGCCGTCGAACGGCGAATCCCGATGCTGGCCATCACCGACCATGACAGCATCGCCGCCTTTTCCCAACTGGATTCAGAAACCGAGTCCCCAAGGCTTATCACCGGCATTGAGCTGTCCACCGTCTGGCGTCGCATGGGCATTCATATTGTCGGCCTCAATTTCCGGCTCGATAGCCCGGCCATTGGCGAGGCTGTCCGTTGCCAGGACAGGGCCCGCACCGAGCGGGGCGAAAGGATCGCCGAGAAGCTGGAAAAACTCGGTGTTGACAATCCCCTGGGCGGCGCCATGGCCATCGCCGGCGACAGCACTCTCGGGCGGCCCCACTTCGCCCGGCATATGGTTAATGTCGGCTTTGTTCGCACTGAGGAAGAGGCTTTCAGGAAATACCTGGGTTCAGGCAAAGGCTGCGATATCAACAACAACTGGGCGTCCCTGCCCCAGGTGGTTTGCTGGATTCGGGAAGCCGGTGGCTCCGCGGTACTGGCCCATCCCGGCAGATACAACCTGACCCGCACCAGGCTGGCCAGCCTGGTGGAGGAATTTGTGGCCGCCGGCGGCGAGGCGCTGGAAGTGGTGTCCGGGCGCCAGTTACCGACACAGACCCGGGATTTTGCCCGGCTGGCGACGGCCCATGGCCTGCTCATGTCCTGCGGTTCGGATTTCCACCAGCCCGGGCAATCCTGGGCACAACTGGGCTGCTACTCGACGCCACCACCGGCGCTGATCCCGGTATGGGATCGCTGGTAATGCCCTGAAAATATCCGACAAATTGATCTAGGTCGGCAAGGCAAATTTACTCGACCGACAAATTCACCCATAATAGGTGAGCAATAGCACTCATGTGACACGCGTCAGGCGGCAAGGCCACTTCAGATTATCCCGATAGTGAAAAAACCTCCGACAAAAGCCGAAATTCGCCAGCAGCTTCGCAGGGAGGTGCAGAGCTTTCTGCAACGGGGTGGCCATATCGAGGAAATTCCTCCGGGTGTCAGCGGCCGGGATGATCACAGCATCGTCAAAACTCCGGTTTTCGATACGCCCAAAATGGAGCGCACGCCGGTACCGGAGGTGGTGGCCAACATCGAGTCCCGTCGCCGGCAAAAAGCCGAAAAGCCTCCGCCCCGAAAAGTTCAGCGCAAACCCCGGGAAAAAGTCATTTACGATGACTTTGGCGAACCGGTGCGGCGGGTCTGGGTGGAGGATTAACGGCCGTCAGCTGAAGTCGATGCCTTTCTTCAGCCCTGATCCCGGGCCCTCATTTTCTGGCCGAGGTAACAGCTCGATCCGGCCACCAGAGCGCAGAGAATCATGCCCCAGGCAATATCGACCACCACGACGTTTACCGGCCAGCCGGCCAGCGTCGCCAGGTTGGTCAGATCATAGGTGGCGTAGGTAAAAAACCCGAACAGTGCGCCCAACTGACTGGCCTTTACCGGCCCCCTGCTTTTTGACGGATTATTATCCGGATTGGTGCGGGTTCCTGACCCGGTTTCCAGCACCGGCCTCACCGCATAAAAAAGGATGCCACCGATATAGACCGCGTAAAACAGAATCGCCGCCGGCCAGTTGACCTCGGTCGCCAGCAGGTGGCGCAGGTTGGCCTGGTAGAAATCCACGGCCACCAGGCCCAGCCAGATCATGTCCAGGGCAAAAAAAACAGGGACAGTCAGGAAATATAGCCTGGTGTAGAAAGCCATTGTCAGACTCCCGGCAACGACCATAGATCGAGAATGCCTGTCGCTTTTACGCCCCCGTTAATCCACACTGTATTCCGCCATTTGCATCATTGAAGTCAACTGTTGTCTCCGATTTCAAATTCTTTGATGCGCTTCCAGCGTTTTGGCATCGTTGGTCGGGTCATTGGAAAATTGTTTGTATTGCTCGACGCAAGCACCCGGGAGCAGTCAATATAATCGGAGCCGGATTCTCGAAGGATGGGGCAAATGCGCAAAGATATCAATGAATTAATAGCGGAGATTCGCCACCTTCAACAGCAGCTAGAACACTACTGGGAAGGTTTGAGCGAACAGTTCAATTACCGCCTGCAAGGTCGCAAAGTCCAGTTCGATCGCGCTGTCGCGGCCCTGCACCAACAGTACCGCGTCGGCCTGCTGCGCTATGTTTTGCACGCCCGGCTAAAGCACCTGCTCACCGCTCCGGTGATTTATGCCATGATTTTCCCCATTGCTCTGCTTGATCTCAGCGTTACCCTCTACCAGCACATCTGCTTCAGGGCCTATGGCATCGATCGGGTCAGGCGACAGGACTATATCGTCATTGACCGCCACCGGCTCGGTTATCTCAATGCCCTGGAAAAGCTGAACTGCGTCTACTGCGGTTACGCCAACGGCCTTATTGCCTATTGCACAGAGATTTTTGCCCGTACCGAAAAGTACTGGTGCCCGATAAAGCACGCACGACGAGTCCGGGCGGTCCACTCCCACTATGTCAACTACAGCGAGTACGGCGATGCGGAGCGCTATCGGGAACAACTGCTCAAACTGCGGAATGAGTTGATAGCCACGGACAAGCCGGACACTCAGCCATAAGCGATCCCGGACCGATCAGGTCGTCTCCACCTTACGGGTGCCGCAACGGCGGCATCGATAGACGGTCACCAGCATGCCCCGCCTGACATCAAACTGCTTGTCCTTGCAGATTTCCCACTTGTGATAGCCGTGCTGACACAGTCCAACCGGTCTGGCTCTGGCTTTACGGGTCGGTTTTTTGAAGGGCAGGATTTGAGCCATAAGTGTTAACAGGCCCTGGTTACTGCCAGCGAAGCCGGGTCAGGCGCCAGTCACCATCGTCCAGCAGCCAGTCGCCTTCAAATCTGACGATCCGGCCTGAGTCCGGCAGCAGGCCTTTGCCGCCAGCCAGTATGGCGGTACCCGCCATCGAAGCGCTCAGGGGGTCATCGGGACTCGACATCACTTGCAACTGGCTTACGGCCACGGTGATTTTCTGGTGACGCAAAAATAACAGCTGCAGGGTACGCTGGACCAATTGTCGATCCATGGCGCGATAGCCGCCGTACGTGGCATTGTTGCCATCGCTGGTCTCTACCCCCTGAAAATCTATCGCCAGCAGGTCCAGAACGGCATCGCTGTCATCGTTCTCGATCGCGGCCTGCAGCCTGTCGACATTGTCGCGAATCTGCCGTTCGGTATCGGCCCTGTCGCAGCCCGCGAGCAGGAGCGCCAACAACAGCCAGGCCGCGATCGCCTGCCGCCGGAATTGCATCCACAATGCGGGCCCGGCTGCGACGACGCCGGACGAAGCCACATCAATTGCTGACATAGAGGTAGTTCTTGCGGCCACCATCGCAGGCGATCAGATTGGTTCTGAGGCGATTGCAGTTGTTCAGGTCGATAGCCGTCGGCGCGGTTACGGCCTCGCTGACGCCAATCCGGCCCTTGTCCTTTTTCAGGTAGGAAAACATGGTTTCCGATCGATCGGCGAAGTCAACTCCCTTCTCGGTGAGGTCCTGAAACAGGAAGGCAAACTTACCGAATGTCATGGTGGAGCCACCCAGACCAATTTCCAGCATCTTGTCGATATAGCGACGGTAGACCTGGCCCAGATAGCTGCGCACCTCGGCCATGCTCGATGCCGAGCCGGAGAAGCTCGGCAGGTCCAGCCGGTTATCAGGGGACAATGCCCCTTCGGCCAGGTGCTGATTGTTGCGGTTGCCCGTCAGCCGGAAGGTGGTATCCCTGCAGACGATGACATCGCCGGCAAAACGGCAATCCGGCAGATCGGTTGCGTCACTGTTGCCGATGACGGATACAGCAGGCCCTGTGTCACTGGCCGGAGGACCGCCACTGCCCCGCGGCGGCGCCGGTGCAGCCCGGGATTGATTGCTTTCTGTGGGCAGGCGATCCGGAACGGCCACCCTGGGACGGGAATCCTGTCGGGGAATTGTAATGCTGATGCCCAGGCGGCTGGCGGGGCGCTTCAGTAACAGGGCCTGGGTAGTGCCGTCGTTGTTGCGAAACTCGTAAAACCTTGGCAGGGAACCGGATTCGCCCCGGGCCTGCAGTTCACAATAGACCTGTTCAAAATAGGTTTCCGCCAGGGCAATGCAGAAGTCATCGGCGCGCGTGTCGCTGGCTATCAGCGCTGCCAGAATTGACGAAATCCGGGCAAGTCGACGCAATAAACTCATTCCTCACCTTCCTCCAGTCGCTGGAATCTCGGCAGAGGTTCACCGCCGTGTTCCACGGTTTCAGTAAACATGGCCAGCGGCCGCACCCAGACGCCAAAATCGCCGTACAGGGCCTGGTAGACTGCCAGCAATTCGCCGGTTTCCGAGTGTCGGGCAGTTCCGAGTACCCGGTAGCGTCTGCCCTTGAAGTGCCGGTAGATACCCGGTGCCAGCAGGCTGTCGGCAAAAGCTGCCCTGGTATCTGTGCCACCAATGCCGGCTTCGGCAGAACTGTTACCTGCGCCCGGAGCGTTATTTGCTCCCGAATCATTTGCTCCAGAATCAACGCCCCTGGTCCCGGCAGCCTTTTTGCCTCTGGCCGGGATCTTGTCTGACCCTTTTTTTGCAGAAATGGATTTTGCGATCATGGCCGTTCCCCTGCTCCTGGCTCGGCACCGGCTAAGGACGCTTCAGTCACCCACCGATGGAGCCCTGTTTTTATTATGCCGGCGCCCCTGCCGGGGTTCCGGTTCCCAAGCTGTCTGGCCCGGCTTTGTAAATCACATCCTGCCTGGCAGGCCCTGACAAGAATAGTATGCCGGCGGTCAGCCGACAAACAGTCGTGCATTGCGAAAAAGGCGCATCCAGCCACCGAATTCCTGCCAGTCATCCGGTCGCCAGGAATTGGTCACGGCCCGAAATACCCGTTCCGGGTGCGGCATCATGATGGTTACCCGGCCATCCACAGTGGTCACCCCTGTTATACCCAGGGGCGAACCGTTGGGATTGGCCGGATACGACTCGGCCGGATGCAGGTGGTTGTCTATAAACCGCAGGCCCACGGTTCCGCTTTTTTCCAGTCTGGTTATCGCTTCCGGGTGGGCGAATTCAGCCCGGCCCTCGCCGTGAGCGACGGCAATGGGCAGGTGGGAACCGGCCATACCCGTCAACAGCACGGAGGGGTTTTGCTCGATGCGTACCAGGGAGGTTCTGGCTTCAAACTGTTCGGAAGTATTGCGCACAAACCGGGGCCAGAGTTCTGCACCGGGAATCAGTGACTTCAGGTTGGAGACCATCTGGCAGCCGTTACAGATGCCAAGGGTGAAGGTGCCCTGCCGGTGAAAAAAGGCCTGAAAGACTTCCCTGGCCAGATCGTTGAACAGGATGGTCTTGGCCCAGCCCTCGCCGGCTCCGAGGACATCGCCGTAGGAAAAACCGCCGCAGGCGACCAGGCCCTGGACATCGGTGAGATCGACCGACCCGGCAAGGATATCGCTCATGTGCACATCCACCGCTTCGAACCCGGCCGAGTGAAAGGCTGCCGCCATCTCCACCTGGCTGTTGACACCCTGTTCCCGCAATACTGCAATTCGAGGCCGAGTACCGGTGCTGATCAGCGGAGCCGCCACATCGTCGTCGACATCAAAGCTGAGGCTGACACTCAGGCCCGGATCGTCGGCGAGGATACCGGCGTATTCCTGTTGGGCACAGTCCGGATTATCCCGCAACGCCTGAATGCGGTAACTGGTTTCGCTCCAGCACTGCTGCAGTTCAGTGCGGGTCGCGGCATAGATTTCCCTGCCCAGAAAACTGATGACCAGCCGGTCGCCAACCCGGAGCCCGCCGAGGGCATGAACCTGTTGCTCCAGCCCCGCCTGGACAAACCACTGCATGACAGTGGTGCGGCGTTTGGCCGGCACCTGGATCACAGCGCCCAACTCCTCGGCGAACAGGATGGCGAAGGGGTTCTTGCCGAGGCCATCCAGAGAGACCTCAAGGCCACAGTGACCGGCAAAGGCCATTTCCGCCAGTGTGGCCAGCAGGCCGCCATCGGAGCGGTCGTGGTAGGCCAGGATATCCCCCCTGGCCAGCATTCCCTGGATCGCTGCGAAGAAGGCCTTGAGACGGCCGGGATTCTCCACATCCGGGACTGTCCGGCCCATCTCGCCATAGACCTGGGCCAGGATGGACCCCCCCAGGCGATTTTGCCCGGCGCCGAGATCGATCAGCATCAGCTCCGTTTCCCCGACATCGGTGCGCAATCGCGGTGTCAGGGTCCTGCGCACATTCCGAACCGGAGCAAAGGCGCTGACTATCAGGGACAGGGGTGCGGTGACGGCCTTGTCGCCGTCGTCCTCGCGCCAGGCAGTGCGCATGGACATGGAATCCTTGCCCACGGGAATGGCGATTCCCAGGGCCGGACAGAGTTCCATGGCCACGGCCGCCACGGTGCGATAGAGCTTTTGATCCTCTCCCCGGTGGCCAGCGGCACACATCCAGTTGGCAGACAGCTTGATATTGGCCAGCGGCCCGATATCACAGCCGGCGATATTGGTAATGGCCTCGCCGATGGCCATGCGCCCCGATGCAGGCCCGTCCAGCAGCGCCAGTGGTGTGCGCTCACCCATGGCCATGGCCTCGCCGGCACTGGAATCGTGGCTGACGACGGTGACGGCACAATCGGCCACCGGCACCTGCCAGGGACCGACCATCTGGTCCCTGGCCACCATCCCGGTGATGCTGCGGTCGCCGATGGTGATCAGGAACCCCTTGCTGGCGACGGCGGGATGGCGCAACACGCGCTGCGCCGCTTCCTTCAGGGTCAACGCATCCGTGTTGAATTCACGACTCGACGGCCGATGACTTTGGGCATCGCGGTGCATTTTTGGCGGCTTGCCAAACAGCACCGACATGGGCAGGTCTACGGCCTTGTCGGCAAAGAAACTGTCATTGACTTCCAGGTGCTTATCCGCGGTGGCTTCACCCACCACGGCATAGGGACAGCGCTCCCGGGCGCAGATGGCTTCGAACAACGCCAGGTCATCCGGCCGTACCGCCAGCACATAACGCTCCTGGGCCTCGTTGCACCAGATCTCCAGGGGCGACATGCCCGGTTCGTCATTGGGCACCCTGCGCAATTCAAAGCTGCCGCCGCAACCGCCATCCTTGACCAGTTCCGGAAAGGCATTGGACAGGCCGCCGGCGCCGACATCGTGGATGAAGGCGATGGGATTGGCCTCCCCCAGTTGCCAGCAGCGGTCGATCACTTCCTGGCAGCGACGTTCCATTTCCGGGTTCTGTCGCTGTACCGAGGCAAAATCCAGATCCTCGCTGCTGACGCCGGAAGCCAAGGAGGAGGCGGCGCCGCCTCCCAGGCCGATCAGCATCGCCGGGCCACCCAGGGCGATCAGCTTGCAGCCCGGTTCAAAAGCGGTCTTCTCGATATGGGGTTCACGGATATTGCCGTAACCCCCGGCAATCATGATCGGTTTGTGGTAACCCCGGTGTTCCCCGTCAAATTCCTGCTCAAAGGTTCGGAAGTATCCGCAGAGGTTGGGCCGGCCAAACTCGTTGTTGAAGGCGGCGCCGCCGATGGGTGCCTCGAGCATGATATCCAGGGCGGAGACAATCCGGTCGGGCTTGCCGTAGTCTTGTTCCCAGGGTTGCTCGAAGCCGGGAACCCTCAGGTTGGATACCGTAAAGCCGGTCAACCCGGCCTTGGGTTTCGAACCCCGGCCAACGGCGCCCTCATCGCGAATCTCGCCTCCGGACCCGGTACCGGCCCCGGGAAAAGGCGCAATGGCCGTGGGGTGGTTGTGGGTTTCCACTTTCATCAGAAGATGCACCGGTTCCCGATGAAAGCCATAGACATTGGTATCCGGATTCGGAAAAAATCGTCCGGCCACATGGCCTCTGATGACCGCGGCATTGTCCGAATAGGCGGAGAGCACATCGCCCGGTGACTGCTGATGGGTATGGCGGATCATGGCAAACAGGGATTTGTCCTGCTGTTCACCGTCGAGGGTCCAGGTGGCATTGAATATCTTGTGGCGACAGTGTTCGGAGTTGGCCTGGGCAAACATCATCAGTTCGACATCGGTGGGGTTGCGCCCCATGTCGATAAAGCTCTGCAGCAGGTAATCGATCTCGTCTTCTGCCAGGGCCAGGCCCAGTTCGACATTGGCCTGAACCAGAGCGCCCCGTCCACGGCCGATTATATTGATTACCGACATGGGCGCCGGTTGCTGGTGACTGAACAGCGCACTGGCCTCAGCCGGGGTATCGAACACGGCTTCCACCATGCGGTCGTAGAGCACGGGTGCCAGCAGTTGCCGCTCCTGCCGGTGCAGCATGATATCGGTATGCAGGTAGTAGGCGATGCCCCGCTCGATCCGCCGGACCGACTCCAGCCCTGCGTTCCGGGCGATATCCGTGGCCTTGCTGGACCAGGGGGAGATGGTTCCCGGTCGCGGCGTCACTAGGAACAGATTGCCATCCTGCACTTCCCTGACCCGCCGGGGACCGTAATCCAGCAGGCTGTTGAGAACTCTCATTTGGGCATCGGCCAGTTCGGTCCGGATGTCGACAAAGTGCATGTACTCGGCATAGACCAGCCGGATATCAGGAAATCTTACCTGCAGTGTCGCCAGCAGTTTTTGTTTTCTGAATTTCGATAGTGCCGGGGTTCCCCGCAGGATAAGCATGCAATAAACATCTCTTTTTCAGGGGCTTACGGAAGTGCCGTATTGTACTGGAATTCTCCGTATCGAGCAGCACGGAATTGACCCCTGGCCCGGCGGGCCGACCCCGGCAAAGTAGGTGTTGAACCCCTGTGCCAGTCAAATTAACCTGCCTGCTGATATCGGCATAACGGAGAAGCAATGCGATTAAGGCGGCTGAAGCTGAAAAGGACCACCAGGAGGTTGATTGCCAGTTCTCTGGTTCTCCTGGTTTTAGTGGTTCTTTCCACAAGCCGCGGCCCCTCCACCCTTGAAACGGTGCTCGCGCGCGGAACACTAAATATAGTCACCCGACCGGGTCCTACCACCTACTTCGAGGATGCCAAGGGCGGCAATGGTTTTGACTACCTGCTCGCCCGAGAATTTGCCAGCAGCCTCGGCGTCGACCTGCACGTAACCACCACCACCCGCCTGTCCACGCTGTTCCTGCTGGTTGGTGGCCCGAAAGCGGACTTTGCCGCCGCCAATCTGACCATTACCCCTGAACGGCAAAATCACTATCGTTTTTCCACGTCCTATGCCGATGTGGTCCAGAGCGTGATTTACCGCCGGGGCGAACAACGGCCGAGAGCAGTGGCGGACCTGGTCGGTAAGAATCTGGTGGTGGTGGCCAACAGCTCCCACGAGGAAAGACTCAGGGAATTGCAGCTTGAACAGCCGGAACTCAAGTGGTACAGCCTCGATCTGGAAATGATCGACCTGATGGACATGGTCAACAATGGCGACGCCGATGCCGCCATCGTCGATTCAATCGCCTTTAGCGCCCACCGCAACCTTTACCCCAGGGTCAGGCTGGGCTTTGAAATCACCCAACCACAGCAACTGGCATGGGTTTTTCCACTACAGGGTGAAGACAGCCTGATCCAGGCCGCCAACCGGTTTATCGAACAAATGCGACAGGATGGCAGACTGGAACAGCTCTACCGGCAGTTTTTCGATCAGAAAGTCAGCCTTTCCGCGGGTGGCTCCCAGCTGTTTATCGAAAGGGTCAACACCCGCCTGGCCACCTTCGAGGAAATGTTCAGGAAAGTCGCAGAGGAATTGTCCATGGACTGGCACCTGCTGGCGGCCATCGCCTACCAGGAGTCCCACTGGGACCCCAAGGCGGTCTCACCAACCGGCGTCAGGGGCCTGATGATGTTGACCCGGGATACCGCCCGGGAAATGGGCGTCAAAAATCGAATCGATCCGGAACAGAGCCTTCGGGGCGGCGCGCTCTACTTCCTGAAAACCCGAGATCGTCTGCCGGCAGACATCACCGACCCGGACCGGACCTGGATGGCGCTCGCCGCCTACAATGTCGGTCTCGGACATCTGGAAGACGCCAGGGTGTTAACCGATCGCGCCGGCAAGGACCCGGACAAGTGGCAGGAGGTGAGGGAATTTCTGCCGCTGTTGCAACGAAAAATATACTATTCCACCGTCAGGCACGGCTACGCCCGCGGCCGGGAACCCGTGAATTACGTGGCCAATGTGCGGAAATTCGAGACGATTTTGCAGGCCCATTCCGCCGAAAAATCCCGGCAGGAAGTCAAGGAGCCGGACCAACCCGTGCAACCCAGCCAGTGGGATGAGGATTCCATGCTGACCCTCTAGCCGATACGAACCAGGTCTGGACGGGGTCGAGAATCCCCTATTTTGCCCGCCTGCTTCGAAAAAATCCGGCAATCCTGGCGCCGCACTCTGCGGCCATGACGCCACCGGTCCATTCCAGGCGATGGTTGAAAAAGCCCTGATCCAGCACCTGCAGTTGACTGACCACAGCACCGGCCCGGGGCTCGAAGGCACCGAATACCAGGCGTCGGATGCGGGCGTGAATCATGGCTCCCAGGCACATGGTGCAGGGTTCAATGGTGACGTAGAGGGTGCAGCCCGGCAGCCGGTAATTTCCGACCCTGGCCGCGGCTGCTCTGAGCGCCACGATTTCAGCGTGGGCGGTGGGGTCGGACGCTGTGATGGGCTGATTAAAGCCTTCCGCCACAACGGCAGCCAGCAACTCTGCCCCATTCTCGCCGGGGCATGTTCCGGTCGCAGGGAATGTTCCGGTTGCAGGAAATGTACCGGTAGAAAGTCCCGACAATTCATCCGGCCTGACCACGAGGGCCCCCACCGGCACCTCGCCGGCAACTTCAGCCTGTTCAGCCAGTTGCAGGGCCCGGGCCATGTAAAACCTGTCCAATTCCACAATCACGCCGGTTTCACCCCTCGGACCTGATCTATACTTTTTGTGGGTAGCGATGGATTATCGCCAAATTCCCAGTATGCTATCCAATCGAAAAACAACGGGCAGAATGCAAAATATAATTGACTCCCGGGAACCCATAACGTCGAGAAGCCGAGATGACCTACTGCGTCGGAATACAACTGGATGATGGCATCATCATGGTGGCCGATACCCGCACCAATGCCGGTGTCGACAATATCGCCACCTTCCGCAAGCTTTATCTCTTTCAGAGACCCGGCGAACGGGTATTCATGATATCCACTTCCGGCAACCTGGCCACCTCGCAACGGGTGCTCAGCATACTCAAGGAGCGAATTGAAATCGACGACGAGGACAACCTGTTCAATGTGCCCAAGATGTTTCATGCGGCAGAACTGATTGGCAACACCATGACTGATATCGTTGCCAGGCACCAGGCAGCAGCCAAGAGTAGCCGCGTGGACTTCACCAGCCACTTTTTGCTCAGCGGCCAGATTGCCGGCCAGGAACCGGAGCTGTATCACATCTATGGCGAGGGCAATTTTATTCAGGCTACCCGGGATACGCCTTTTTTCCAGATCGGCGAATCCAAGTACGGCAAGCCGATTCTGGACCGGGTCATTCGCTGCGAAACACCTCTGAACCAGGCGATGAAATGCGCGTTGATTTCCTTTGATTCCACCATGCACTCCAACCTCTCGGTGGGTATGCCTCTGGACCTCGCCATTTATCGCAAGGACAGTTTTGAGGTCAAGCTGGAACGCCTCGAAGTCAATGACAGCTATTTTTCCAAGCTTCGCACTGCCTGGGGCGGCGGTCTGTTGCAGGTATTTGAACAATTGCCCTGACGGGAGATGAACTCAGGGGCGCAACTCGACGTTTATTGCCGAATGCCTTCCAGGTAGAGATACATTTCCACCAGGTTCGAGGGCGGCAATTTGAAGCCGAAATCCTCGGAGTTGATGGTCGCCGTGCCCTCGAAACCGGCGCGATAGCTGCCCCAGGGATCGTCCCCCTCGCCCACTGTTTTCGCCAGGATAACGACAGGCCTGGTGGTTCCATGCAGGGTCAGGTTGCCCTCGATGCTGAACTGCCCGTCAGGCCCGGGCACGACCCGGGTACTGGTAAAGCGGGATTCCGGGTACTTGGCAACATTCAGTCGCTTGTCCCCGCGCAGATGCTTGTCGCGCTCGGCAAGGTTGGTATCAATACTGGCCGGATCGATTTTTACACTGACACTGGCTCCGGCCAGGTTTGAGGCATCATAGGTGAACGTACCTTCAAACGTCTTGAATTCACCGGTGATCCAGCTGATCCCCAGGTGCTTGAAGCGGAAATCGATGGAGGCGTGGCCACCCTTGGTGTCGATGACATAGTCGGCCGCCTGAACCGGGCAGCTGAGTAAAACTGCAGAACAAAGGGCGGCTTTAACATACCGTGAAATCATATCTGAGCATCCTATTCAGCCCGGGATCGGGAAAATCCCAGCATTCGGCGCAATGTGGCATCCCTGTTCAGGAAATGGTGCTTCAACGCCGCCAGCGTATGTAATGATGCCAGCGCCACCAGTGTAATTGCCAGCAGGTAATGAAGTTCTCCCGCCACGTCTTCCTGATGCTGGATACCGGTCAGGGTCGCCGGCACCTGAAACCAGCCAAAGACATCCACTGATCGGCCATCGGCGGTGGTGATCAGGTAACCGGCCACCGGTACCACTAACATCAGTCCGTACATCAACCAGTGCACCAGCACCGATGTTCTCCGCTCCCAGGCCTTGATACCGGGCACCGGCCCGGGCGGCGGATTCAGAATCCGCATCAGCAAACGCAACAGGAGCATCAGGAATACCAGCACGCCAATACCCCTGTGGATATCGGGCGCAGATACGTACCAGGGGTGGTAGTAATCAAGGTCCACCATCCACAGACCCAGGACGAAAAGCCCGATGATGGCCACGGCCATCAGCCAGTGCAAAACAATGGCAATGAGCCCATAGCTGCTGTCGGAATTGAGCATCATGCGGCTTTTTCCAGAGCGAACATGCCCAAAGTTTCTGTCAATGACCTGAAACGGTCTACGCACCATCGGAATGCCATTGTCCTGTATTTTATTCGGTCGGGTGTACCGTTCTATCCTTCAGCCTGCCTCCGGCACCGGTGAACCGGCGCGGTAGGTTGCCTGCAGGTTCTGCTCGATAAACCGCCAGTTGATCAGATACTCCAGGATATTTTCGATGTAGCGCCCGCGATCATGCTGATAATCAAGGTAGTAGGCATGTTCCCAGACATCGACCACCCAGAGAGGAATATTGTCATCGGTCATGGGATTGCCGGCATTATGGCTGGTGTCAATGGCCAGGTGACCCTCACGGCTTTCGATCAGCCAGACCCACCCTGATCCGAAGACCGCATCGGCGGCAGTGGCCAACTGTTCCTTGAAAGCATGAACCGAGCCGAATTGATCGGAGAGAACTTCCTCCAGGGCTGCGGGCGGCTCGCCGCCGCCCTGGGGAGACAATCCGTTCCAGTAAAAACCGTGATTCCAGGCCTGAGCTGCCAGGTTAAAGACATCGGCATCCCCGGCAGTCAGCACCAACTGATCCAGGGTCTTGCGCGCATTCGGGCCGGACTTGACGGCGCTGTTCAGGCGGCGCAGGTATTCGCCGTGATGGTTTTGGTAGTGGCAAGCCAGTGTCCGGGCGCTGACGTGGGGCTCCAGGGCGTCCATCGCATAGGGCAGAGGAGGTAACGTGAATATCATGGCTGATCACCGTGTATTGATTGCAAAAGTATACCAAACAGATCGACCATTCCCGCAAAACACCAGGGCCATCATGTCTTGTCGCGAGGCGCCGAATGTATTAGACGGCCAGCTACTATTGCGGAGTCTCGTGTGTTTTCCTGTATTTTTTATCCGCCAGGACAAATAGGCCAAAGCCCAGCAATCCTGCCACCAACGACCCTGCCAGGATTCCCAGCCTGGCCTGTACCAGCAATTCCTGATGGCCTTCAAATGCCAGGGCGGCGATAAAGAGCGACATGGTAAAACCGATTCCCGCCAATGTCGCCAGGCCGACAACATGCAGGAAGCGCATATCCTCCGGCAGACTTGCCAGACCGGAACGCAGGTACAACCAGGCAAAGCCGCTTATACCCATAGCCTTGCCGGCCACCATGCCGAGGGCGATGCCCAGTGTCGCCGGGGAAAGCAGGCTGTCAACCGGCTCTGCCGGCAGAGCCAGGCCGGCATTCAAAAAGGCGAACAGAGGCAGAATGGTCAGACTGACCGGCTTGTCCAGAACACTGCCCCAGTGCTGCAGTGGCGTGGTGGTTTTCAGGGCAATCTGTTCGGCCTGTTCCGTCAGGCGATGCTGGTGATTTTGTTCCAGAATGGATTGATTCGGGTCGTCAAGCTCCTCAAAGTGATCGATCAAATGGCGCATACGACGTATAAACCAGCTGGTTCCCGCATAGGGCCTGGCAGGCACCGCAAGCGCGGCCATGATTCCCGCCGTCGTCGCGTGCACGCCTGATCCCAGAATTAACCACCAGAGCACCAACCCGCCAAGCAGATAAAAGACGGGCCGGCGAATTCCGACCAAATTAAAAAAGAACAGCACGACAAGAGTGGTGAAAGCCCAGAGGAGCGCGTGGATATCGATCTGCTCTGAATAAAACAGGCTGATTACCAGGACGGCACCAAGATCATCGACGATTGCCAGTGCGGACAATATCAGCACAGCCGAGCGCGGCACTCGAGTACCCATGAGGGCCATGATGCCCAGTGCAAATGCCGTATCAGTGGCCATGGGAATACCCCAACCCCGCAGGGCAACGGCATCGGTGGCATCGGCAAACACCATGTAAATGGTCGCCGGTACCAGCATGCCGCCTATTGCCATGGAAATGACCAGGCCTGAATGACGTAAATTACGCAGATCGCCCACCAGCGCTTCACGCTTGATTTCCAGTCCAAGGACAAAGAAAAAAAGCACCATAAATCCCTCATTAACCCAGTGGTGAAGGGAATAACTGATGCTCCACTCTCCCAGCGCCAGGCTCAGAGGTAACTCGTTAAAGGACTGATAGTGTGAGTGGAAATCCGAATTGGCCAGAACCAAGGCAAGCACCACCGCAAGTATCAGGACAAATCCGGTTACAGACTGACTGTTAAAAAATATTTCAAAGGGCGTCAGAAGCCTGTTAAATCCCCGTTCCAGCGGTGCATGCCGGCGTTCATGGCTCTTGATTTCGGAGTGCTGCAAAATTAATTGAATCCTTTACGCATTGTTACTGCCGCGAATTTTAAATTAAAGAATGTGCAAGATTCGGACGTGACTTATTTTAGTCGGGAATCCGGCAGTGACAGGGCGCCACTGTCATGTACGAACTACCAAACCTGCAATTAATAAAGACATCAGGCAACGAAGGTATCACGGAATTGTGCATCCGCGCCTCAATGGCCAGGCAATATTACATTGCCGGATAAGCCTGAATTTTAGCAAGTATCGATGTCACTATAAACCGGACCTTTTAAAAACATAAAAAGATTGAATAATTCTGACTCTCCGCAGTTGCAATCATTTGTAAATCTCAATTTCCACTTTCATTGATAAGAACAAATCCGGATATAAATATGGCCACCGTGAATTACCTATTATTCTGCACAAATCGGCAAAATT
This sequence comes from Gammaproteobacteria bacterium, assembly GCA_003235325.1. Classification (GTDB taxonomy): domain Bacteria; phylum Pseudomonadota; class Gammaproteobacteria; order Pseudomonadales; family Porticoccaceae; genus SZUA-272. The sequence continues at coordinate 20,833 of QJWQ01000080.1, forward strand.
ACAGCGGCCTGAAAGCCACTGATGTATTTTCTTTTTCAACATTTTGCGCAATATTTTTTTTGACTATAGTCGATGGTATTGACATTAAAAAAAACCAGTCTACGGAAAGAGACCAGAAACCGGTTCAGGAGCCTGGTTTTTTAAATTCAAATGCAATTTTTTGGGGACAAATAGTGACGGCGCAAACAGCATATCGGTTTACCACCGGCAAATGGATATGGCAGATTTTTCGAGCGGATCAGGGATTTTTCTGAGGGCTGGGCACGGGGGAGTTGATTTTCTGGTCGCCAGGGGACAACTGCAAGGCGATTCAGACCGGATTTTGGAGTTTCAAATTTTTGATCTGTTAGATGGCAAGGGACGGTGGCTGGAGAATGTTTTGCAGAAAGGCTGTGGCGCAGCCTGAAATAAGAGGAGGTCCACCTGAATGCTGATGACACCGTGATCGCAACCACTGCCGGGATTGGGCAATGACTGGCGATTTACAACGAAAAACGGCGTCGTACCAGCCTTGACCGGTTCACCCCGGATCAGGGGTACTACAACCTATCGTCCGGCCTACCCAAGGCGGCAAAGCCCCATGCAGTCGAATCCACTTAGGAATGAGGATCTACTGCCCAACCAATGGGGTCCATCTTACAGATGACCTGTTATTCTCGAAGAGCTGAACTTTATTCGACTGGATCAAGGACCAGCCAGGTCAAATGCGGCACAGCGTCAGCGGTAGAACAGATGGTTACCGACCCGTGCCACCAGTTGCCGGTCCCAGGGTGGCTTCATAGCGACACTATGAAAAAACAGGGCGCCGCCGGTATTGTCCCGCTCATTCCCGGATAGAACATCAGTGGCAACTCGCTGTGCCGAAGCCCAAAGCTTGCGGTCCCCCGGAGTATCGCTCTTGCCGTCACACCACCAGGAAAACTGACAGGGTGGAGTTTCACCGCCCTGATACACGACCGCGCAGGGAGAGTTTGGAAAACGCGGATCGGCGACGCGATTGATGATCACGGAACCCACTGCCTGCATACCCTTCCGACCCTCCCCCCGCGCCTCCCAATACATGGCCAGGGCAACACAGTGGACGGATTTCGCATCCACGGAGAGCTGGGCCGGTTTGACCTCGGGGTGGGTACGGGGTGCAAGGGCGAGGCTCGGACTTATGGGAACTGAGACGGGCTCGGGGCTGGTTGCGCAGCCGTGCAGAATGGCGATGAACGCCAGCCCTGCAGCAATGCCCGCCCTTAACGGTGTAAGTTGCCAGATTCTCATGGCTCGGATTCTCCCATAGAGTGAACGCCGCGCGTGCGACCAATGTCACAGGCGCGAATGGAGGCACCGGCAAGCTGGCACTTGTTTCAGAGAGAACAAATGCACTACCACATTCTTTAGCAACTTTTTTGGTATTTCTGTAACGACCGTTTAGCAACAGCAGGTTACTGGCGCCGGTAAGCTTATCGTCAACGACTCACACTGATTGAGCATTTGACGTAAAGCACTTCGGTGAACAGTTTTACCTATTTACATGCCCTCGGGATCGTACCCTCTGAATCCGGTAGAGCCCGACGTGAGCCGAGACAGTCACGCAGACCCGCAGGGACACCCGGTCGGCGATCATGAGCCAAGTGCTGGGCATCGTCTAACGCATCGACGCCACACACCTGAGCCAAAAGGTGGGCTTTAGGAAAAACGCCGCCCAGACCGGCGCAGTCACCCTGATCCGGCGTATTGTCTCTGCGTTCAATCTCAATTCGAACGCGGCCCGATCCACTTGACGTGCACGGATGCACTAACACCTCAGGCGCAGGATGCGCAGGAGCTGCCCACATGCTGTTTCTCGACGGAATGTACATCGACGGTGCCGAGGGGGTCATGTTTCGCTGGATCAAGGCGCGGACTAGTGCTGAGCTTACCTATCTGGCGTACACCATCGCTCGCGGGGTTGGTCACTTTCTGGAACGGCAAGGCCTGCTGGAACGAGAAGCCCACGATAATGGGCAAAAGGACTATTTATGATAAAGGGAAAAAAGTACAACCTATGTGACCGGAACGGACCCGGATTGAGATGGCGGACCGGACGGGACTCGAACCCGCGACCTCCGGCGTGACAGGCCGGCATTCTAACCAGCTGAACTACCGGTCCGCATGCTTTCTGAACTGAAACAACTCGACTGCTTCGTTAGTCTCTTTCTTTAGAGTCTATACTTTTTAAAACTCTATTTTAGTTAGACTCTCTTCTAATTGGAGTCTCGCTACATGGAGTCTCGACTCTTCAGAGTCTCACCTTTCAATGGTTTGGCAAGAGTCTGGTGGGTGGTACAGGGGTCGAACCTGTGACCTACGGCTTGTAAGGCCGTCGCTCTCCCAACTGAGCTAACCACCCTCGAGAGAGACGCGCATTCTACCGAAATTCATTACCTTGTCAATTGCTTTGACTATACAGACTGGAACGGTCCCTTTACCATAACCACCCGTTTTTGATCCCCCCGGAACACACCTTTTTACAATGGAAATATTCAAGGAATTCAGTATTGAGGCCGCTCACCATCTGCCCCATGTACCGGAGGGCCACAAGTGTGCCCGGCTCCACGGTCACTCCTTTCGGGTTACGATCTTTGTCGAGGGTCCCGTGGGCAATACCAGCGGCTGGGTGATGGATTTTGCCGACATCAAAACTGCCTGCCAACCGGTTGTCGAGGCTCTTGACCACCGCTATCTGAATGAAATACCCGGACTGGAAAACCCCACCAGCGAAAATATCGCCCGCTGGATCTGGCGCCGGCTCAAACCCGGGCTGGAGGGCCTCAGCCGGGTGCTGGTAAGGGAAACCTGCACCAGCGGCTGTGAATACCGGGGTGACTGACAGCGAATAAAACGGCCTTTACGTCGGGACTCGAACCGGCCAATCGGGACGCTCAGGATAGCACCAGCACTTCACTGCTGGTGTCTTCCATTGCCGCTTCCAGTGGGCCGGTGAATAGCGGCAGCAGGATATCCCTGGGCACCAGGACGATGTCGTACATCGATCGCCGCAAAAGATCGGTGACCTCATGCTCCGTCAGTCCTGCCAGGCGCTCGATACAGGCCCTGGCGCCGAGGCCGGCAAAGGCGGCCACCACATCCATCGGCACAGGTCCGGCGGCAATCAGCACAACCTCCCTGACCAGGCCATCACTCACCAGGGATTTGCCAACATCAATCGCCCGACTGGCCTGGAGGCCGCGATCATATAATATGCCGAGTCGCCTGGACTTTCGGGTCTGCCGGGACGGCACGGTGGCCTGCAACCTGGATCTGCGTTGGCGCGCCGGAAAAAACACGTCCATTCCCTCGCGCATCAGGGCTCTGAGGGAGCGATTGGCCGAAGAGGTTTCAAACTGCAGTTGGATCTTTCGGGATGCGGCCAGTTCATCGAACATGCGTCGCACCTCGGTTGCCAGGGTCTGTTGCAGGCGTATCAGGGAATCCATATAGAATTCCCGCTCCAGTCCGGTTGACAGGACGATTTCCCGGGCAAATGGCAGTTTGGCCACCTGTTGCAGCCGGGAGTCCTCCAGTATCAGCCCGAACAGGCTGGTATTCAGGTGTTCCGCCATGGCCACCAGCATCTCCAGGGTGGTGCGGCTGACGCCGTAAATATCAATTGGCACCAGAATGCCGGTTTGCTCTGCCTTGTCAGTCATCGCCGTGTTGGCTCTCGTCGCCCTTGCTGTCGTCATCTTTCATGGAAAATTTCTTCTGCAGTTCATTGAGACCGCGGACCCGGGTCAGCACCAGGCCATTGAGGCTGTCGGCAGGGTAATTGCCCTCCCGGTCAGCAGTTCCCGCCTGATAGCCGGTCAGGAGTTCCAAAGCCTGATCGACAGTTGCCACGCTATAAATATGAAACTGGCCCGCCTCGACGGCATCGATGACATCCCGTCGCAGCATCAGGTGCACCACATTGGCCCGGGGAATGATCACCCCCTGGTCACCACTGAGTCCCCGGGCTCGACAAATATCAAAAAAACCCTCGATTTTGTCGTTGACGCCACCTATGGCCTGGACCTGACCCAACTGGTTGAGCGACCCGGTAACCGCCAGGGACTGGTTGACCGGCACACCGGTCAGCGCCGACAACAGCGCCACCAGTTCCGCCACCGAGGCACTGTCGCCCTCGACGCCACCGTAGGACTGCTCAAAAACCAGGGTAGCCGACAGCGGCAATGGCTGGTTGCGGGCATAGCGACTGGCCAGTAATGAGGAAATGATCATCACCCCCTTCGAGTGGATCTTGCCACCGAGCTTGGCTTCCCTTTCGATATCCAGCACGCCACCGTGACCGAGCCGGGCGGTGGCCGTGATTCGTGTCGGCCGGCCAAAGGAATAATGGCCCAGCAGGTAAACCGACAGGCCATTGACCTGCGCCACCCGCGAACCGGCGGTATCAACCAGCTGAATATCCCGCAGAATGCTCTCGTGGGCTTTTTCACGCAACTGGTCCAGACGGCGAATGGCGGCATCAATGGCCTGCTGCACATGTTCGGCACGGGTAAGGTTGCCGCCGGACTGCCTGGCCCGGTAATCACTCTCACAGAGCAGATCGCTCAACTGGTCCAGGTGCAGGGACAGTTTTTCGCTGTCCTCGACACTGCGGGCACAGTACTCGATGACCCTGGCAACCGCACCCGGTTCCAGCGGCTGCAGTTGCTGTCGGCGCTGCAGGGTGGCGATCAACCGGGCAAAAAAACGGGTATTTTCAGGGCTGCGTTCGGTTTCCTCGGACATGTCCGCGGCCACCTTGAACAGCTGACCGAATTCCGGATCAAACTGCTCCAGCAAATAATAGATATAGCGGTCGCCGGTGAGCACCACCTTGATATCCAGGGGCATGGGCTCCGGTTGCAGCTGAGTGGTGCTGGCGAAGCTGAGGAGCTGGTCCAGGGATTGAATGCGGATTTCCCTGGCTTTCAGGGTTCGCTTCAGCATATCCCAGGCAAAGGAATTGCTCAGGACCTTGACCACGTCCAGGACCAGATAGCCGCCATTGGCCTGGTGCAGGACGCCGGGTTTGATCAGGGTGAAATCCGTTAACAGGGTTCCCATCTGGGAAATATGTTCGACCCTGCCCACCAGGTTGCTGAAGGTGGGGTTGTCCTCGTAGATGATGGGTGCACGATCCAGTTTTTCATTGCTCACCAGGACATTGACACTGTATTCCGGGAATTCCCGGACCCTGTGTTTCATGTTTTCCGGTTCGGAAGATTCGGCAGCGGATTGCCGGAAAGCATCGGCATTTTCGATGACATTGGCCTGAACCGATTTCAGATAATCCAGAACCGACGGTTCTTCCTGGTAGCGATTATTGAGTTCGGCAAAGAGCTGATCGATGGCCAGCTGACTGAACTCCCTGTTCAGCTTCTTGAATTTTTCCCGGCTCTCCTTTTTCCACAGGGGAATCTGCCGAATAATGCTCTTTAATTCATCCTTGAGCTCCTCGATAACTGCCAGGGTCTTTTTCTGTTCGGTTTCTTCAAGGGCCTCAAAGTCGGCAGAGGCCATGATTTCGTTGTCCCGCATCGGCGCCAGGGTATAGCCGCTCGGGGTCTGCAGCAGGGCAATATTCTTGCTTTTGGCTTTCTCCGATAATGCCTGAAAGGCGTTTTTTTCCCGTTCCTGATAATTTTCCCCCAGCTCCTGCAGCCGGGCCTGGTACTCATCACTTTGAAACGTGGCGGGAATACTCACCAGGAGGTCCTCCACAAACCTGGCCATGTCTGCCTGCAGGCGGTTGCCCATACCCGGCGGCAGGCGCAGAACCCGGGGCTTGTGCGGCGTCTGGAAGTTATTGACGTAACACCAGTCACTGATCTGGTGTTGGACACCCGCCTCCCTTTCCAGAAAGTCCAGTAGCAGATGGTGCTTGCCAACACCGGTAGACCCCAGCAAAAAGATGTTGTAACCGTCGTGCTTGATGTCAACCCCGAACCGCAGGGCCTCGAGTGCTCGATCCTGTCCGAATTGGTTGTCCAGTGATTCCAGGTTCTCGGTGGAGGTGAAATCAAGCAGGGAGGGGTCACAGAAACGGTACAATTGCTCCCTTCGAAGCGAGGCAGGGAGGGTCGCGGATTGCAATTTTTTTATGTCATTAACCATGAAGGTCACCCTCTGTTGCCATTTGCTCTCTGGGGCCCCAGAGCCCATTGGTGTTAACAGACCCTGGTAATTTACCGGGGAAAGTCATGGACCACTGACGGCGCAGGTACCGGGAAACTGCAAGGACCGGCCTGCGGCCACGAGAGCTGGTTGCGGTCTCCAGAGACTTTCGCGGCTGGAGTTCGCCGCCTGGAGTTCCCGGCCTAGAGATAGTCCGGAAGGTGCTCCCTGATGGCAGACTCTGACGTCTGGACCAGATTTATGGCCTGTTCGGAAGCAATGACCTCTTTTGCTGCCGGACTGAGATTTTTACGCAACTGTCCCAGAAACGCCGGTGCCGCCAGCAGGTAAATCCGCTCACAGTCGCGGGAACTGACACCCTGGTTGATCAGGCCGCCGATTTCACGGGCAAAGCGCTCGGATTCCTCCCTGGTGGCGTCCCGCTCGTGGCCAAAAGTATGGGTGCCGCTGCTGCTGTTAACCACGCGACCGACACGATCAGAAACAAGGTCCTGTTCTTTTTCCCTCGAAGAAACGTGGACCCTGCCTTCGAATTCCACGAGTTTTCCATTGGCGGCGGATGTCGAGAAAAAACGTGTTCGACTGGCGTCTGCTACTATTACCCAGATTTTCATAGGCCAAACCTCATATCGACTCTGTTTTTTTAATACTAGTTACTCCTGCGGCATTTGCCATATCCCAGATCAACCGTCGTGAATATTTGATGAAGATCCTCTGCCTGATACTGGATTTCAGCCTCCCCGGGTGCCGGTCGCTGAAGGAAAAGCGCCGCCGTGTTCGCAAACTCAAGGACCGGTTTGGAGCAACACCCAACATTGCCGTCACCGAAAGCGGTTTTCACGACCAGCCCGACCGCAGCCAGTGGTCTTTTGTGGTCATAGGCCGGGATTTGCGCCTGATTGATGCCGAATGCCAGAAGATTGAGCTGTACTGTCACAGCTTCGTCGAAGGTTATGTGATCAACAGTCTCAGGCAGCAACTACTGTGAAGCCGGCAAGAGTCTTTATTGCCCTGCCGATAGGCCAGGATCAGCAGCAGATACTCCGACGCGCAACCAAAAAACTGATGGAGCTTCCCGTCCGGTGGATCAGGCCGGAAAATTTCCACCTGACCCTGGCCTTTCTCGGCAATTGTGAGCCCCGCACACTGGTGAGGATTCGACATCACCTCGGCGACATCTCCGCCGCCCCCTTTGGTCTTGGCTTTCGGACCATTGCGCCATTTCCGTCAGCGATGGGACCAATGATTGCCGCCTTACCCGAAACTTCCGCGACTCTGGCGGCACTGAGGCAGCAGGTGGTGGCACATCTGGCAATGGCCGGGATTGAGCTGGAGACCAGACCCTTTCGCCCCCATGTCAGTCTCGGGCGGATTGCCCGGGGCCATGTCCGCGAGCAGACGGTTCCAACCCCCATGAGTCTGCAATGGACCCTGGCAGTGGAACATTTTTCGTTGGTGAAAAGTGAGCAAACCTCCCAGGGCAGCCGCTACGAGACGCTGGCCGTATTTGATTTGAAGTAGTCAAAGGCGAGACAGGCACCCGGTTATCAGGGCGGGAACGCAGTTATAGGTCTTATCTACGGACAGGCGATACAGGATTTTTGCCGCTGACGGTGACGGTCCAGGCGGCGACAGTCCTGGCAGTGGCAGTCCTGGCATTGGCAGTTCTGGCATTGGCAAGGTCCAGCGCGACCGGCCACACAGTTCAGCGATTCAGCACCTGACGCAGAGCCGATTCCAGATCCGGATACTGGAAGGTGAAATGGGTTTGCAGGGCCTTGCGTGGATAGACTTTCTGGCCACTCAGCAACAGTTCCTCTGCCATTTCACCGAAAATCAGTTTCAGCATGAAGGCGGGCGCCGGCAGAAAAGCGGGGCGTCGCAGCACCTTGCCCAGGGTTTTGGCAAACTCCCGGTTGGTCACCACGCCGGGTGCCGTACCGTTAACCGGCCCGGACATATCCTTGCGATTCAGACAGTGCAGAATCATCGCCACCAGGTCGTCCCGGTGGATCCAGGATACCCACTGTTTGCCGGACCCGATGGGACCGCCGAGACCGAACCTGAACGGCGGCAGCATCGCCGCCAGGGCGCCGCCGTCGGGACCCAGCACCATACCGGTGCGCACCTTGCTGACCCGGGTCCCCAATGCCTGGAACCGGTCTGCCGCAGCCTCCCAGGCGGAACAGAGGTCGTGGGAGAAGCCCGGTGCAAAGTCACCCTTTTCGTCGAGAATATTGCTGCCCTGGGCGCCGTAGTAACCGATGGCCGATCCGTTTACCAGCACCTCGGGCGGTGTCTCTACCCGGGAAAAATAATCAAACAGAATTTCGGTGGTACCGACCCGGCTACTGAAGAACAGCTTTTTCCTCTCGGAACTCCAGCGTCCGGCGGCCAGGGGCTCACCCGCCAGGTTGACGATCACCTGTACGGCAATATCCGGAGCGAGTTGATCGAGACTGGCAATCAGTTTCAGGTCGCCGGCCGGCATATCCCGGGCCGACTCCGGATGGCGACTGAGCACGGAAACCCGGTACCCGGCATCCAGCAGGGCGCGACAAAGGGGCCTGCCGATAAAGCCGGTACCACCGGTGACCAGGGCGATGGGTTTGTCAGGCACGTCAGAGTCTCCGCATTGTTAACTGGCCCTAGTATTCCGGCAATTCGATACCGGAAAAATAGTGCTCCAGATCGTCCTTGTTGTTGATGGCACAGGCGTGATCGACGACATCCCGGGTCAGATGGGGGGCAAACGCCTGAATAAAATCATACATGAAGCCTCTCAGGTAAGTGCCCCGGCGAAAGCCGATACTGGTGATACTGGGTTTGAACAGGTGGCTGGCATCCAGGGCCACCAGATCCTTATCCGCCGTCTCCTGATAGGCCATGTGGGCGACGATCCCGATACCCAGGCCCAGCCGAACGTAGGTCTTGATGACATCGGCATCAGTGGCGGTGAATACCACCCTTGGCGTCAGGCCCCTGTCGTTGAAGGCCTGGTCGAGGCGGGAACGGCCGGTAAAACCAAAGACGTAGGTAACAATGGGGTATTCCGCCACCGCCTCCAGGGTCAGGGGTTTTACCTGACACAGGGGGTGGTCCCGTGGCACCAGGATACAGCGATTCCAGCGATAGCAGGGCATCATCAGCAAGTCGGAAAACAATTCCAGGGCCTCCGTGGCAATGGCAAAGTCGACATTGCCGTCCACGGCCAGTTCCGATATCTGCATCGGTGTTCCCTGATGCATGTGCAGGGAAACATCGGGATAGCGATGAATAAAGTTGCGAATCACATCAGGCAGTGCGTAGCGGGCCTGGGTATGGGTAGTGGCGATGGATAGACTGCCGCGCCCGGGGGCGCTGTGCTCCTGGGCAAGCTGTTTGATGCTCTCCACCTGGCGCAGGATATCACCGGCTTTCACCAGAATCTGTTCCCCCACCGGCGTCACCCGGGTCAGGTGTTTGCCGCTACGGGAAAAAATCTCGACGCCCAGTTCGTCCTCAAGCAGGCGAATCTGTTTGCTGATACCCGGCTGGGATGTGTACAGACTTTGTGCCGTCGCCGAGACGTTCAGGTCGTGATGGGCGACCTCCCAGATATAGCGCAATTGTTGCAACTTCATCCGCGGAACCTGTCTGCAGTTATTGGGTATAAAAATATAAAAAACTATTCCTTTGAAGCATAGAATGTTATTGCTAGAGTTGCCACTTTCCGGATCCGGATAACAATAAGTGGACTTTTTGCTCTATATCGCTGCAGGTGCGGGCGTGGGCCTTGCCGTCGGTTTGACCGGTGTCGGCGGTGGTTCCCTGATGACGCCGTTACTGATCCTGTTCGGCTTTCCCTATCACGTTGCCATCGGCACCGACTTGCTCTATGCGGCTATTACCAAGGCAGGCGGTGTGGTCGCTCACCGGCGGCAAAAGAGCGTCCAGTGGTCTATCGTCAGGCACCTGGCCCTCGGCAGTATTCCCGCTTCACTGGTCACCGCCCTGCTATTGAAGACCATTTTTACCGATGCCGAACAGTACCAGGATCTTTTGACCCGAAGCCTGGGCATCATGCTGATGCTGACAGCCCTGGTGATCCTGTTCAGGCGTTTCCTGCGTCAGGCTTCCGACCGGCCTCAGGGTTCCATCGGCCTTTTTTTTCAGGAGCACGCAACCATTGTCACCACCGTCAGCGGCATCTTTCTCGGCATCTTCGTCACGCTGTCCTCGGTGGGAGCAGGTGCGTTCTGTGCCGCCCTGCTGATGACCCTCTACCCCAGACTCCCCGCCCTGCACGTGGTGGGCACCGATATCGCCCATGCCGTACCCCTTACGCTCATTGCCGGCCTCGGCCATCTGTTGCTGCTGGGCAACGTCGACCTGATCTTGCTGGTATCCCTGCTGGTCGGTTCCTTGCCGGCCATCCATCTGGGAACCCGGCTGGCGGCCAGGATGCCCAGCCATGTACTGCAACCGATTCTGGCCGCCCTGCTGCTGGGTATGGGTTTCAAATTTGCCTGGCTTTAGCACCGGGTTTTCATTTGCCTAACCACAAACGACCCCGGTACCACCGAGACCACAATATCCGCCGGGATTCTTGGCCAGGTATTGCTGGTGATAATCTTCAGCGTAGTAAAAAATGCCGCCATCGGCGATTTCCGTGGTGATTTCACCCAGGTGCTGGTCCCGCAATGCCTTCTGGTACCGGACCCTGCTGGCATCCGCTATCCGGCGCCGGTCTGCATTTTCACAGTAAATCACCGAGCGGTACTGGGTACCGACATCATTGCCCTGGCGCATGCCCTGAGTGGGATTGTGGGACTCCCAGAACACCTTTAGCAGGTTGTCAAATGACACCTGGTTCGGGTCGTAGACCACAAGAACGACCTCAGCGTGACCGGTTCGGCCGCTGCAGACTTCCTCATAGGAAGGATTGGGGGTGAACCCGCCTGAGTAACCCACCGCCGTGGTGAAGACCCCGGGCTGTTGCCAGAACCGGCGCTCGGCCCCCCAGAAGCAACCCATGCCCAGGACAATCTGTTCCATGGCGGCGGGAAAAGGGGGTTGCAGCGGATGTCGATTGACGAAATGCCGGTCTGCCACAGCCATGGCTTTGGCCCGCCCCGGCAGTGCTTCGCCGGGTTCCGGCAGACGGCTTTTAAATGGATTGCCAAAGGCATTGGTAAAAGTATTCAGGACCATATCAGATACCTTGTTACTGGGCTTGGAAATGGGGTCAGAATGGAATATTGCCAGTATAGGCGCAATCTGCGCTGTTTTGCCGGGGAATTGAGGGCCATGGCCCTCCGCCGAATTAGCCCATGCCAGGATTTACATTTGCTACACTGAACCAAGGGTCTACTCAACGCAATCAACAGGATAGCGATGACATTCACCAGGCACACCACCAGTCAGTTGATCACGGTAACCACCCTGTGGCTACTGTTATCCGGGCATACAGAAGCCCTGATATTGGGTCTTGGCTTCATTTCCGTGCTGTTGACATGCCTCATGGCAGCGCGGCTGGAGGTTGTCGACCACGAAAGTCAACCCACCGATATCAGCTACCGGCTGCCCGGCTACTGGTTATGGCTGGCAATGGAAATCGTCAAATCCAACCTGCTTGTCGCCCGTCATATTCTCCGACCAAGCATGAACATCAGCCCGTCCCTGGTTCGAATTGCCACCGGTTGTCGCTCCGACATCTGCCGCACCATTCTGGCCAATTCCATTACCCTGACGCCGGGAACAGTCGCTCTCAACGTCAAAGAGGATTTTATTGAAGTCCATGCGCTGACACGGGAGATCGCTGAACACCTGCAGTCTGGGACCATGTCGGCGCGGGTTCCGGACCGGGGAGAACGAAACTGATGCTGGCCGCTACCGCTGTCGCCATACTGGTCATCATGGCCCTGGCACTGGCCCGGGCCTTTGCCGGCCCGACCATCTACGACCGGGTTCTGGCTGTCAATATGTTCGGCTCCAAGACCGTACTGTTCATCTGTGTTATCAACGGTCTCTCCGGCGGCGGTAATTACCTGGACATCGCCCTGGTCTACGCGCTGATCAATTACATCGGGGTGATCGCCATGCTGAAATTCTATCGGCCGGATAGGGACGGCGCCGGCTGTGACAGCAGGGCGACGCCATGACGCTTGTCGACATTGTCAGCGGCATTTGCCTGGTGGGCGGCTGTGCTTTTGGCATTATCGGCGCCGTCGGGCTGCTGCGCTTTCCCGATTTCTACTCCCGCCTGCACGCGGCGGGTATCACCGATACCCTATCCGCGGCACTGATTCTGGTCGGCCTCATGATCCAGGCGCCTTCTTTCACAACCGCGGCAAAACTGCTTCTGGTACTGGTTTTCCTGTTTTTCACCTCGCCCACCGCCACCCATGCCCTGGCCAGGGTGGCCTTGCTGGGCGGCTTCCGCCCCCCCGTGACTGATCCCGACCGGCAACCATGATTGAACACCTGCTGGTAGTTGTGCTTCTGGCCTTCCTGGCCGCCACGGCGATTGCCGTCATTCGACTGTCAAACCTTTATGCCGCGGTGATGCTGTTTGGCATCTACAGCCTGCTTTCGGCCAGCCTGTTCCTGGTTATGGATGCCCCCGACGTGGCATTTACCGAAGCCGCGGTCGGCGCCGGGATCGCCACGGTACTAATGCTGACCACCCTGTCCCTGGCCAGTGACCGGGAGAATGAAAAGCCGTTGCGAAGGGGCCAGCCCCTAAAACTGGTCGTGGTGGCAGTGACTGGCCTGGCACTGGCCTGGGGCACCCTTGACCTGCCGGGATACGGTGATCCTGATGCACCCGCCCACTCTCATGTCGCGCCCAGGTATATTGAGGACTCACCCCGGGCTATCGGCATCGACAATATGGTCACATCGATTCTGGCCAGCTACCGGGGTTTCGATACCCTGGGCGAGGTGGCCGTGATTTTTACTGCCGGGCTCGGCGTCATGTTGTTGCTGGGCCGAACAATATCCAGTGGTAGCCGGAGCAAGTCCGGTGGGAGAAAGCACGGTGGGAGCAAGTCCGGTGACTAATCAACCGGTATTGCGGGTTACCGCCAAGGTGCTGATCCCGTTGATCATGTTGTTCGCGCTCTACGTCCAGTTTCACGGTGACTTCAGTCCGGGCGGCGGCTTTCAGGCTGGCGTGATTTTTGGCTCGGCGGTGATTCTTTACGGGCTGGTCTTTGGCGAGCAACGGGCGGCCCGGGCGCTGCCCCCGGGATTGCTGCGCTGGTTGGCCTGTGGCGGTTTGCTCCTGTACGGCGGAGTCGGCCTGGCTTGCATCGCCAGTGGCGGCGCCTTTCTGGAGTACGGGATACTTACCGAAAACCCCGTCGATGGCCAGCACCTCGGCATCCTGCTGGTGGAGGTGGGAGTCGGCCTGACCGTGACCTCGGTGATGGTGACCATCTTTTCCGTATTTGCCGGCAGACGCCAAGCCTGACAAAGCCCATGGACCCGATCTTGTTCGAGCGCTACCCCTACTGGATCGCAATACTGCTGATGATGATCGGCTTCTATACCCTCATCAGTCGCGGCAATCTGATCAAGCAGGTGGTCGGACTCAATATTTTTCAAACATCCGTCTTCATTCTCTACATCGGCCTCGGCAATGTCGAGGGAGGCGCCGCGCCGATACTGAGGGCTGGAACGGATGTCTATTCCAATCCCCTGCCCCATGTCCTGATTCTGACCTCCATTGTCGTCGGCATTGCCACCACGGCGCTGGCCCTGGGCCTGGTCGTGCGTATCAGGGAGGCATACGGCAGCATCGAGGAGGACGAGATTCGGGCCAAGGATGCCGACGGGTGACCGACCTGAATTCACTGGCGTTACTGGTGGTGATACCGCTGCTGTCGGCGCCGGTCTGCCTGCTGTTGCCCGGCGAGCGTCTGCCCTGGCTGCTGGCCACGACGGTCACCTGGCTGGTGCTGGTCCTGGCATTGATGCTGTCAGCCGGGATTCCGGAACAGGGCAGTCTCGATTATGCCATGGGGGGCTGGGCCCCACCCTGGGGTATCGAATACCGCCTTGATGCCTTCAATGGCTTTGTCGCTATACTGGTCGCCACCATCGGCGCCCTGGTATTGCCCTATGCCGCGGCCAGTGTCGCCGCCGAGGTGGCGCCTTCGAAGCTACCCGGTTTTTATGCGGCCTTTCTCCTGCTACTGGCCGGCCTGCTGGGCACCACCATCACCGGCGACATCTTTAATCTGTTCGTCTTCCTGGAAATTTCGTCGCTGTCCTCCTACATCCTGGTCAGTCTCGCCGATCGCCGCCGGGCGCTGGTATCTGCCTACCAGTACCTGATACTGGGGACCATCGGCGCGACTTTCATACTGATAGGCACCGGCCTTGCCTACGCCATGACCGGCACCCTGAATATGGCCGACCTGGCTGCCCGCCTGCCGGCGGTAGCTGCTACCAGCACCGTCCATACTGCCTTTGCCTTTATTGCTATCGGCGTCAGCATCAAGCTGGCGCTGTTTCCCCTGCACCTCTGGTTGCCTAACGCCTATACCGAGGCGCCCTCGGCGGTCGCCGCCTTTCTCGCCGGCACCGCCACCAAGGTGGCTTTTTATGTGCTGACCCGCTTCATCTTCTCGGTTTTTGGCGCAGTCTTTGTCTTCAAGCTGACGCCGTTCGGCTGGGCCTTTACCACCATGGCCCTGGCGGCCATTTGCCTGGGTTCCGTCGCCGCTATTTTCCAGGACAATGTCAAGCGTCTGCTGGCCTGGTCGAGCATAGCCCAGATCGGTTACACCGTACTGGGCCTGTCCATGGCCACGGTGGCGGGCCTGACCGCCGGGGTATTGCACCTGTTCAATCACGCCCTGATCAAGAGCGCCCTGTTCCTGGCCGCAGGCTGTATTTTTTACCGGCTCAAATCGGTAGACCTGGTTAGTATCACTGGCCTCGGTCGTCAAATGCCCTGGACCATGTCGGCCTTTACCCTGGCCGGTCTGAGCCTGATCGGCCTGCCACCCACAGCCGGCTTTATCAGCAAATGGTATCTCCTCACCGCCGCCCTGGAACGGGGCTGGTGGCCGGCGGCGATCCTGATCCTGGTGACATCGCTGCTGGCCGCGGTCTACATCTGGCGGGTGGTGGAGTCCGCCTGGTTGAAACCTATTGCGATTGGCCGGGCGCCGGTCACGGAAGCGCCACTGTCGATGCTGGTACCCACCTGGGCGCTGGTTTTGGCCAATATCTATTTTGGTCTCGATACCAGTTTTACCACCGGCCTGGCCGGCCGGGCGGCAGAAACCCTCATAGGCGGTTCCCGGTGACCAGCGCCACCACACTGACGGCCAGCCTGCTGTTGCCACTGCTGGGTGCAATCCTGGTGGCGGCAACGGGTCGCTGGCCCAATATTCGGGAAACCGCCACCCTGTCAACGGCTATCCTGCTCTTTGTTCTGGTCTGCTCCCTTTGGCCGTCGAGATTTGACGGCATCGATCAAATCGTACTTCTGGAGCCGGTGCCGGGGGGCACACTCGCCCTTCATCTGGAGCCCCTGGGAATGCTGTTCGCCCTGGTGGCCTCGTTTCTGTGGATCATCACCTCCCTGTACGCCATCGGTTATATGCGCGCACAGGGCGAATCGAACCAGACCCGTTTCTACACCGCATTTGCCGTTGCCATGGCCGCAACCATGGGGGTGGCTTTTGCCGCCAACCTGTTCACCCTGTTTGTTTTCTACGAGATTCTGACGCTGTCCACCTACCCGCTGGTGACCCACAGCGGCACCGAAAAGGCACGGCGGGCCGGCCGGGTTTACCTGGGCATCCTGCTGACCACCTCCACCCTTTTGCTGCTGCCGGCGGTGATCGCTACCTGGCTTTTTGCCGGCACTCTCGATTTTAAGGCCGGCGGCATTCTCCAGGGTCGGGTGTCGAACGCAGTGGCGGGGATGTTGCTGTTGTTGTATTTCTTCGGCATCGGCAAATCGGCGGCAATGCCCTTTCACCGCTGGCTGCCCGCCGCCATGGTGGCACCGACGCCGGTTAGCGCCCTGCTCCATGCGGTGGCGGTGGTCAAGGCGGGTGTATTCTCCATGCTCAAAGTGACCACCTATGTCTTCGGCACCGACCTGCTGAGCGGGATCAGCATCAGCCAGTGGTTGATCTATGTCAGCCTGGCCACCATTCTGCTGGCCTCACTGGTGGCACTGCGTCAGGACAATCTGAAGCGGCGACTGGCCTATTCCACCATCAGTCAGCTGGGCTATATCCTCCTTGCCGGACAGCTGGGTAATGCCACGGGGCTGATCGGTGGTGGCCTGCATATCGCCAATCATGCCTTTGGCAAGATAACCCTGTTCCTTGCCGCCGGCGCCATACTGGTAGCGACCCACAAGACCGAGGTTTCCGCCATGAGCGGGCTGGGACGGCGAATGCCGCTCACATTCGCCTGTTTTCTGGTGGGCAGTCTCAGCGTCATCGGTCTGCCGCCCCTGGGCGGATTCTGGAGCAAATGGTACCTGCTGCTGGGCAGTCTGAGGGCGGAGCAGTGGCTGGCGATGCTGGTGTTGATTATCAGTTCCCTGCTCAATGTCGCCTATCTTCTGCCGGTCTCAGTCCGCGGTTTTTTTTCGGCGCCATTGGCGAGCGGCGATGAGACTTTCAATCCTGTGCCCTGGCCCTGTCGAATTGCCATGGCGATTACGGCCTCCGGCTGCATTCTCCTGTTTCTGGCCGCCGGGCCCCTGGTGCGCCTGCTGGAAACCATCGGCCTCTGAGGCCACCGTCACGGAGCATCCACATGAGAGCAGATCACAACAACAAGCACCTGTTCGACGATCCTCAACGAGTGAGGAGGTTGCTGCGGTTTTTCTACGGCATCTGCACCCTGTTGCTGGCCGGTGATATTGTCCTGCACCGTCATGCCGTGCATCCCCTCGAGGCGATACCCATGTTCTATCCGGTCTTCGGTTTTGTCGCCTGTGTGACCCTGGTATTGGTGGCCAGGCGCTTGCGCACCCTGCTGAAGCGCCCGGAAAATTATTATGGCGCCGGCGACGAGGATGCTGCTGATGAGCCCGGCTGAACTACCGCCCTGGCTATGGTTCTACGCCGCCGCGGTACTGGTCATTCCAGCCCGGGGGCCGGTTCGGGGCCTAATCGCCCTGTCGGCCCCGGTGCTCAGCGCCCTGTTGCTGACCGGGGTTGAACCCGGCATTTATTTCAATCTCCACATCCTTGATTATGAGTTGATACTGTTCCGGGCCGATCGACTCAGCCTGCTCTTTGTCTACCTGTTCCATGTGGCGGCTTTTATCGCCATCCTGTATTCCCTGAGGGTGCGGGATACCCTGCAGCAGACCGCAGGACTGCTCTATGCCGGCAGCGCCATCGGCGCAGTCCTGGCGGGTGACCTGCTGACCCTGTTCCTGTTCTGGGAGTTGCTGGCCATTACCTCGGTGTTTCTGATCTGGGCCCGCCGCACACCCCGGGCCATCGCCAGTGGACAGCGCTACCTGATCATTCAGTTGCTTTCCGGACTGCTGCTCCTGGCCGGAGCCCTGTTTCAATGGCACGACACCGGGTCGCTTGCCTTTGACTATGTGGGACTCGATGGCGCAGCCGGTTGGCTGATATTTCTGGCCTTCGGTATCAAGTGCGGCTTTCCCCTGATGCACAACTGGATCACCGATGCCTATCCCGAAGCCACCGCCACCGGAGCCGTTTTTCTGGCCGCTTTTACCACCAAGGTCGCCATCTACGCCCTGGCCAGGGGCTTTCCGGGGGAAACGCCGCTGGTCTACATCGGCGCCCTGATGACCTGCTTTCCCATCTTCTATGCCGTGATCGAAAACGATTTGCGCCGGGTACTGGCCTACAGCATGATCAATCAACTCGGTTTCATGGTTTGTGCCATTGGTGTCGGCACCACGCTCGCCCTCAACGGTGCGGTTGCCCACGCCTTTACCGATGTGATTTTCAAGGGCCTGTTGTTTATGTCCATGGGCGCAGTGCTGCAGATGACCGGGCGCATCAACGGCTCGGAACTGGGTGGGCTCTACAAAACCATGCCCAAAACGGCAACCCTTTGTATTGTCGGCGCCGCGTCAATTTCGGCCTTTCCCCTGTTCAGCGGCTTCGTCAGTAAATCGATGATCATGAGCGCGGTATTGCAGGAAAATTACCAGTTGATCTGGCTGGTGCTGCTGTTCGCCTCCGCCGGTGTCTTTCACCACGCCGGAATCAAGATTCCCTACTTCGCCTTCTTTGCCCGGGATTCCGGTATCAGGACCGGTGAACCACCCGTCAACATGCTGGCGGCCATGGCAGTCGCCGCCCTTGGCTGCATCAGCATTGGTCTCTATCCGGCACTGTTATATGACCTTTTGCCATGGCCGCCGGACTACACACCGTACGATGTCAGTCATGTACTAGCGCAGTTGCAACTGCTTTTTTTCTCGGCCCTGGCATTTGTCTGGCTCAACCTTCAGGGTCTCTATCCCCCGGAACTGCGCGCCATCAACCTCGACGCCGACTGGATCTACCGCCGGCTGGGTCCGGGTCTGGCCAGGGCCATTGTCCGCATTTCAGGAAACTGTACTGATGCCATCGCCATCCGGATTCGGCACCTGTGCGGCAGGTGGCTGGCCCTGGGGCAACGCCGGTTCGACAGCGACACCCTGAAAACCCTGCGTACCACCTCGACCATGCTGATCTGTGTGGCTCTGCTGCTGGTGGTTTTTGTTGTTTTTTCCGGGCCGTGAAACGCCACCGGAGGTGTGAATTCTGCCTGTCGTGACACACCGTTGTCAGGGACCCGGCCAAACCGTTGTCGACAGGGTGCCCGGCACTGCGACTACTGTGCTTAAATGCAATTGCGACCGGACTTTTTTACAGGTGCAAGACGTTGGGATTTGAACCCTGGAAATTACTGGCAGGGCTGGGCCTGTTCCTCTTCGGCATGCTCCAGCTGGAACTGTCCCTCAAGGGGCTGGGCACGGCAACCTTTCGCCACATGTTGAGGGACCGAACCCGAACACCGTTGCAGGGAGTCATTGTCGGCACCCTGAGCACCGCCTTCCTGCAGAGCAGTTCGCTGGTGGGCCTTATCACCCTGGCCTTCGTCGGCGCCGGTATTCTGGAATTGAAAAATGCCCTGGGTATTATTTTTGGTGCCAACCTGGGCACCACCTTTACCGGCTGGCTGGTGGCCACCATCGGTTTCAAACTCAGCCTCGAGGCCTATGCCCTGCCCCTGTTGGCCGTGGGCACCCTGGGCAAGGTTTTCATGAAAGAGGACAGCCGCCCCTGGCTGCTGATTACCCTGGTCCTGGGCCTGGGACTGCTTTTGCTCGGCCTGGAATACATGAAATCCAGCATGCATTTTTTGCAGGAAAATGTCGGCACCGACAGCTTCAGGGATTACCACGTGGCGGTATACCTGCTTGGCGGCATCATTTTTACTGCCCTGATCCAGTCCAGTTCCGCCACCATGCTCATCGTCCTCACCGCTGTCCACAGCGGTGTCATACCCCTGGTCACGGCTGCCTACATCGTCATTGGCGCCAACCTGGGCACCACCATCACCATGCTGATGGGCGCCCTCCGCGGCAGTGCCGACAAACGCCGGGTGGCCCTGTCCCATTTTCTGTTCAATCTGGTGGCCGGCATCGTTGCCCTGCTGCTGCTGACACCCCTGCTGCACCTGATCACCGATACCCTGGAGATCACCGACCCGACTTATTCACTGGTGGCATTTCACTCCCTGATCAACCTGATCGGAATCCTGATTTTCCTGCCGGTGGTCAATCCCTTTGCCCGGTTCCTGAAGCACCGTTTCAGTGAGGATACCGGGGGCGGTGCCCGGTTTGTCAGGCGAGTGCCGGTGGAGGTGCTGGACAGCGCCAGCAAAGCCATCAGCCAGGATGTCGGCCGCCTGATCGACAAAGTGCTGGTCCTCAACTTGCGCACCCTGAAAATTCGCGCCGAAGAGCAACTGCATGGCTTCGCCGCCGAAGCCGTCTACCTGGAAATCGCGGCCCAGACGCCGACCTACGACCAGCAGTACGCTGATATCAAGAAAACCGAGGAAGACATCCTCACCTATGCCTACAAGCTGATGGCCGCCAAATCCGATGAGGAAAAAAGCGCCCGCATCACCCAATTACTCAACGGCGCCAGAAATGCGGTCTACAGCGCCAAGAGCCTGAAAGACATTCGCCAGGACCTGATCGAACTGCGCATGTTTTCCGACAACCAGGAAATCGCCGATGGCCTTCGCCACGGCAGCCGGCTGTTTTATCGGCACCTGCTGGAGCTGAAAGAGAAAACCGAAGCGGTACTGGTTGACGAAAAATCTGCGGCACTAAAAGAGGAAATCCAGAACACCCACCAGGAATTGCATGACCTTATCTATCGCTACATTCAGCGGGGTACCCAGGGCATCGCCTCCTCGTCCCTGTTGAATATCAACCGGGAACTGATGATATCCCATGAATCATTGTTGTCGGCGACACTGAACACTCTCAACGACGGATCCAGCTGA
This sequence comes from Gammaproteobacteria bacterium, assembly GCA_003235325.1. Classification (GTDB taxonomy): domain Bacteria; phylum Pseudomonadota; class Gammaproteobacteria; order Pseudomonadales; family Porticoccaceae; genus SZUA-272. The sequence goes on from QJWQ01000080.1 coordinate 41,506, forward strand.
GGTCAGCGGTAACGACTCAATGCAATAACATCTCGGCTTTTTGTTTTCGCTGCAGGCCCTGAAGGGATTCCCGAACGGTCAATGTCCATCACTGGACAAGGCAAAACAGAGCGTATATTCTTCCGGATGCCTCACAATCCCCACTTATAATTACTACCAGAATATCATGATAAATTTCTCAAAAAACCAGCTATACCTGGTTATTTTTATTATTACTTTGTTTATTTCGTCTGACGCCTTTTCAAAGAACCTGATGGAATCAGATGACGAATCCGGCGGCAAAAAAGACAGGATACCCCAGCCAGTCCTGGCACTGCCCGACAACGCCGGAGAACTGGACAGGTCTCTGGCACAGATCATTAAAGCCCTGGGTATAAAGGACGAGCCGGTAACCTCCCCGGCGGTTACAGAACCCCGGGGACCGTTGTTTGAACTGGGCAAGCAACTGTTCTTCAGTAAATCCATGAGCGAACAGCTCGATGTCGCCTGTGCCTCCTGTCACCATCCCGATCTCGCCGGTGGTGATGCCCTGTCACTGTCGGTGGGGGTCGATGCCGTTAATCCCGATCTCCTCGGGCCGGGCCGGGTTCACGATGGCGACCGCAGCAAGGATCCCCTGACTGATGGCGGACCCAATGTGCCCCGCAATGCGCCGACCATTTTCAATCTGCATATCTACGATCGGGTGCAGTTCTGGGATGGCCGGGTTGAAGTGGTCGGTGCAAGTGGCGCTGCCCACGGCATGGGCCTGTCAATTCGCACACCGGACAGCCTGCGCAAGATGCCCGACCCCTCCGCCGGCACCAACCTGACGGTGGCCCAGGCGCGATTCCCCATTACTTCCGGCAATGAAATGTTTGGACACGGGGCCGGCGCAATGACCAACGAGGACAAGCGGCGCTTGCTGGAAAAACGGTTTCAGGGTAGTGACTCGGCCACCCATAAACTGCCTTTCAATCACTGGTTGCCCCTGTTCCAGGCGGCATTCGACGATGAACGCCAGGATCCCATCCAGGTGGTGACCATGGACCGCATCAGTGAAGCCCTCTCCCATTATCAGCGCTCCCTGTTTTTTGTAGACAACCCCTGGTCAAAGTACCTCTCGGGTGACGAATCGGCCATTTCCGAGGAGGCCAAAAAGGGCGCCCTGCTCTTTTACAGTTCCCTTGAACAGGGCGGATATGCCTGCAATGCCTGTCATACCGGCAACCGGTTTACCGACGAGGGTTTTTACAATATCGCCATGCCCCAGTTCGGCCGGGGCAAGGATCGCGCCGGTTTCGACCTGGGCCGCATGCTGGAGAGTTCCGACCCCAACGACCGCTACGCCTTCAGGACCCCGACACTGCTCAATGTCGCCGAGACCGGCCCCTGGGGCCATACCGGTGCCTTTCGCTCCCTGAAGGATGTGATTCGGCACCATATGGATACTGAAACCTCCCTGGTGGCCTTTGACTACAGCCTGCAGAACAACCCCCAGTTCAAGGGGATCAAGACCGACAGGGAAAAATTCTTCAACCGCAGCCTGGAAACCCTGGCTGACCTGAAACAGTCCGAAGAATGGCAGCTACTGCCAAAATGGAAATACAACGAGAGGGATGCAGACCTGATCGAGGCCTTCCTGCGGACCCTGACCGACCCCTGTATCACCGAAAAACGATGTCTGGCCAACTGGATTCCGAAACAGGGTGATCAGGGGCCGGATGGCCAGTTACTGCACGCGGTATTCTCAACCTTTGACGATCAGCCCATCACCTATCAGCCACCCCTGGAACAAAAATCGCTACAGTCCGCCGGGGGGCCGGCGTCCGGCAAAACCTGGTTTACCGATGCCACCGCAGAGGCCGGACTCGACTACCACCTGGCCGATGCCGGCAACGGCGACGAGCAGCACCGGGTTTCCGGGGGGGTCGCCGTCGACGATTACGACAACGACGGCTGGCCTGACCTGTTTTTCAGCCATTCGGTTGTGCCGGGCAAGCTGTTCCGCAACCAGCATGACGGCACCTTCAGGGAGACCACGAACGAGGCACTGGGCCATCTGCTGAGTCAGCAATTCGGCGCCCTCTTCTTCGACTACGACAACGACCAGGACAAGGACCTGCTGCTGGTGGAGGACAATATTCACGACAACTTCTTCCGTGTCTATGAAAATCAGGGGGACGGACATATGCTCCCCGACCCGCTCAAGGGCGGCATTCGTTTTTCCCGATTTACCCACAGTCTGTCGGCCGGCGACTACGACGGCGATGGCGACCTGGACCTCTACGCCGCCCACTGGGGATTTACCCTGCTTGATATATACAACGAGTACCTGTGGCGCAATGAGGGCAATGGGACATTCACTGACAACAGCAAGATCCTGCCGCCGACCCGGGTTTCGCCGAAAACCGACACTTTGCAACTGAACTTCACCCCGATCTTTGCCGACATTGACGGCGATAACGATCCCGACATGCTGCTGGCGGGTGATTTCACCACCAGCCAGATTCTGATCAATGACGGCGGCAACGCCTTTATCGACAAAACCACCCCGGTCATATCCGATGAAAACGGCATGGGCGCCGCCGTCGGCGATTTCGATAACGACGGCGACCTGGACTGGTTTGTCACCTCCATCTGGAATCCTATCGAAACCAAGGCGTACATTGGTGGCGAGACCGGCAACCGTCTCTACCGCAATGATGGTACCGGCAATTTTACCGACGTTACCGATGAAGCTGATGTCCGCAAGGGCTACTGGGGCTGGGGCGCCTGTTTCGCCGATTTTAACAATGACGGCTGGCTGGATATTTTTCACACCAATGGCATGACCAGCAAGAACGTCGCCAACGAGGCCACTTTTGCCCAGTTTATTCACGACCCCAGCAGGCTCTATATCAACAACCACGACGGAACCTTTACCGAACGTGGTGTTGAACTGGGCCTGAATCATACTGACCAGGGCCGCGGGGTCAGCTGTTTTGACTATGACCGGGACGGCGATCTCGATATTCTTATCGGCCACAGCGGCGCCCCCCCCAGGCTCTACAAGAACAACAATGCCGACGGCAATAATTTTCTCAGTATCACACTGCGGCAACCCGGCAATAATCCGGAGGCCGTCGGCGCCAAGATCTACGCCACCACCGGCAAGCTGACCCAGTATCGGGAATTGCGCATGGGCTCCAACTACCTGTCCAATGATCCGATCCTGGCCCATTTCGGCCTGGGGCATAAGAAGCGGGTCGACCGGCTGCGAATCGTCTGGCCTGACGGCAGTGAACAGGTGAAGAAAAGAGTAAAGGCCAATCAGCATCTGGTTATTGAAAAGACCACGAGCCAAATGGCTCAGATTCGTCAATGATCAGTGATGACAACCCGGGATTGTCGACACTAACTTCACAATTGCCTGATTCAGGGGCCTTCGTGGCCCCTTTTGGGTTCAGGGTCATTAACAGCAATGATCGCCGGGCCTATCCGGTGTTCGCCCGAAACGTTGCTTGGGCACAGAGTCCGTATCCTCGCAACAATGGGCGTTCCGCTTTGGCGGGCTCAACTCTAACCCTGTGGTCAACATAAAAGATGTTGCGCTTGAAACCTGTTGAACACCGGATCGTTTCTTAAGGTGTCCGGGAAAAACTTAAAGCAGGCATAACCCGTTGCTTTTATTCAGAGGTGAGCAAAGGGCGCCGTATGCTGTGCAACACCGATTCGTCGCCGTAACGTGCCATCCATTGATCTCGCTCAATTGCCGGGCAACGGATTGCAGCTAGGCTTTGCAGGATTGCAGGGCAATCTGTCGAAACCCGGTACTATTAACCCGGCAATTAAACAGGCTTCCTGCCTATTTAGTTGCGCGCCCTTAAAATACTGGCGGAACTGTGCGAAGTTCCTTGTATTTTAAGGGCTTGCATTGGCCTGCGGCCAATGGCGGCACGTCCATGTGTCGCATTAACCCTGCATAAAAGCTTGCCGGGTTAATAACTGGTGTAAGAAGTGTTTACAGCCCCTGAGAACCGGTGAACAGCAACGTGAGCACCATTAAAAGGAGATCGGAAAAACCGGAACTGCCACACGCATTTCAGCGCTGGCGCGGCGATCCGGCCATTGCCTCATGCCGGTTCCGGGGCGTAAGGTTGGTGGTGTTGAAAGTAATGCGGTTAAACCGTCCTATTCGCTACCGGGAAAATGATTTGCCATGAATTTCGATAACGCCCTACTCAGCCTGGATAACCCGGTCTTTCAAACCTATGTGCTGGCAGCCGGCATCATGATCCTCAAATTGATGCTTCAGCCCTGGATGACCGTGGTGCGCATGATGAAAGTGGGCGCCGGATTTCGCAGCCCCGAGGATGCCAAGAAAAGCCCACTCAATCCCAAACCGGTCGCCGGGCAACTCGAAGTCAACGAGTACGTTGACCGCTCTCGACGTCTCAATCTGAATGACCTGGAAAGCATTCCGGGCTTTCTCGCTGCCGGCCTGCTGTTTGTCCTGGTGGATCCCCCCCTGCTGCTCGCACAGATACTGATTTGGGCCTACGTTGTCGCCCGGGCCGCACATTTTGTCGCCTACGTGACTGCGCAATTACACGATGTCCGGGCGTTCTGCTGGACTTGGAGTTCCCTGTCGGTGATCGCCATGAGCATTTATGTGCTGATGCAGGCGGTGTAGACCCGGAAACGGGGCTGACTGACGCTACTTAAGCAGACCAACTTTTTCGGGCGTTATATCAATGAACAGCCAGTTCAAACTGTACGAATACGGCATTGATGGCCAGGACATCATTCGTCGCGTGTCAAAGCATTGGCTGTCATTTGCCCGGGAAAACAACTCCTCTCACCTGACCACCGACGCCGTTCTCGGCCATCCGTTGTGGGATTTTATTACGGGCCCGGAGGCACGACATCTGTATGGCCTGCTGTTTGACAAAGTGCGCAGGGACCAGCAGGCGATCACCATTCCTTTTCGATGTGATGCTCCCGACCGCCGTCGTTATATGCAACTGACCATTTTGCCGGGGGAAAAGGGTTCCCTGGACTTCAGATCGGAACTGCTTCGAGAAGAACTTCGGCCTCGGGTCGCCCTGTTCGACTCCACCCTGTCCCGAACCAATGACTTCCTCAACATGTGCGCCTGGTGCAAGCGAGTGGAAACTGAAGATACCCAGTGGCTGGAGGCGGAAGACGCAATCGAGCGCCTTGACCTCTTTGGCCGAGGCCGGCTGCCTAACATCAGCCACGGCCTCTGTGGCGATTGCCGGGTGGGCCTGGAGGCCCTGTTGCAGTCCTGACTGGTTCGCCATTACCCTCGACAGGGGTGAACCGCAAGACCTGCGAGCCCCGGTCGTGGTTCGACCTGTCACAGCTTGCCCAGGTCGTCGGGTTATATCGGCGTTACAGACCAACCCTGTGCTGCGAGCTGACTACGCGCTTTTGCTTGTCAGGAGGCGAACAGCTCCGGGTCGAAACCGTTTCAGGCGGCGACGCTGCTGTCGAAGCCTGTCCTCCTCAAGGTTATCAACGCTACCGGCGTAACGAACTCGCTCAAAAAAACGACTGAAATTTTCAATTTGTTCCCGGTCAGCAGGAAATCGCGCCGACGCCCTGGCCGCAAAGTCACGGGGGCCCTCTCCGGTGTTGCGACCAAGCCCCGCCTTTTCCAGTTTTCGGCAAAATTCCAGGTACAGTTGTTCCAGGGGGCTGCGTGGATTGCCGGCACGCCGCCACCACAACAGCAACAATACCGGCAACAGGGCCAGGAAACCGGCAATCAGGATAAACAGGCCAATGCGAACGGGATCAACCGCTCCCAGCATTCGGGACAGCAGGCCTTCCTGCACGCCGTCGTAGCGCAGTACCCAGCGGGTCCAGAGATAATCCAGGTAATCCAGTTGCAGCCGCAACCGGTTGAGCCAGGGAATATCCCGAAAACGGTGCAGTGAAAAAGGGTTATCGGCCAGAAACTCTTCCTCACCGGCCAACGTTTCCGCCATACCGAATTCAATTCGCTCGGGGGCCACCGCGGCAGTGGGATCAAATTCCACCCAGCCCTGCCCCTCCAGCCAGACCTCCGCCCAGGCATGGGCGTCGTACTGGCGTACTGTCAGGTAATCCTGCTCGGGGTTGTACTCGCCGCCCTGGTAGCCCACCACCACCCGTGCGGGAATACCGGCCGCCCGCATAAAAAAGACAAAACTGCTGGCGAAATGCTCGCAGAAACCCCGTTTGCTCTGCCAGAGAAATTCATCGACGCTGTGCCTGCCCAGGGCCGGGGGCTCAAGGGTATAGGTAAACTCGCGCCTGAAGAGGGCCATGAGACGCCGCATCAAGGCCTCGTTATCAGGCTCCTCAGCGCGCCACTCCGCGGCCAGACGACGGGTTTCCGGATTGAATTCCGGTGGCAACCGGGTCTCGACAAAATGCCTGATGCTTGGCAACGCATCCAGGTCCCGGGGGCTGTCTGGCATAAAGCGTGCGCGATACTCCCGCTTGCCGGTGACCGGGACCCGGTTGACGAGGCTGTGGTCCCGGGCCAGGCCAACCCCCTCGGTGAGGGGTTGCGAGGGTGTCAGGGCGTACAGCCATTGATTCTGGGTCGGTTCCAGGATGACGCTGTAATCCAGGGAAGCCGCTGAACGGGGAATATCGCCGCGCCAGCTGCCGTCCGGCTGTCCATACCATTGCACCAGGTTGCCAGCGTAACCCCAGGGCACTGCCTGCCGCCAGGCTCGGCCGTCGAAGTCGGAAAGCACCAGGCCACGCCAGTAGAGTTGCCGTTTGGGCGGCATGGGGCCGGCAAACGTCACACGAAACGCTGTCGCCGCCGAACGGCCGAGCCGGGTGAAGTCCCCCGGTGACATGCTGTCACTGACGCCGGTGGTGGCCGAATCCCGCTGGCTGGGAACCGACCAGAGGGGTGCAAAGCGGGGCATCACCAGAAACAGCACCAGCATCAGGGGAATTGCCTGAAGCAGGATCGCCGCTGCTGTTTTCAGGGACCCGAGTTCGACAAAGGCAGAGTGCTTCGTTGTCTCCGCGGTCTGGTGCAGTCCCGCCAGACCGGCGGTGACCAGAAGCAGGCCCACCAGGATATACGAGGTCACGGCGATGGACTGGTCGAAAAGGCAGAGGGTAATGGCGACAAAATAGCCCAGGTATACCAGTACCAGTGCATCCCGGGGGCGATGCATCTCCAGCAGCTTCAGTGAATAACCGCTGACCAGCAACGCCACCATGGGTTCCAGTCCGACGAGCAAACCGTAGGAAAGCAGAAGCCCGCCAATGCAGAGTGCCAGCAGTGCCACCTTGATCCAGATACCCGGGAACCCCCAGCAGCCCCGGTAAACCTGGATGCGCCAGCCGATGGCGACGATGGCACCCGCCGTAATCCATGGCGGCAGATGTCCCACATGGGGTATGACTACCCCGACAAAGGCGATCAGCAGCCACAACAGGCCACTGCGGGGAATCTGCCAGGCTGGCTGTATGGTCATGGCGCAGGCGTCAGTTCAAACAGGGCCAAGTGTCGCAGAATACGGTCCCGGTGACCCTCGCCCCGGGAAGGCTGTACCTGGATTCCCGGCAATTTCAAGCCGTAGCTGGTGTCGTTTCGGGACAATACCAGCAGCCAGCCACAGAGGCGCGACAGCCTGGCCTCCCGGTCCATACCGGGAAATGCGTCCCAGTCGAGCCAGACCCGGTTGTCCACCGCGTCCGTGTAATGCTTGGTGAGCATGCCCTGCCCCCGGGCATACTGTTTCCAGGCGATGTGGCGCAGGGATTCACCGGGACGGTAACTGCCCAGCCCTGAAAAATCGTCGCTGCCACCCGCGACTTCCAGCACGCCTTCGCCCAGCGCCGGACGGGACTGCTGTGGCGGCGAGGCCGCCAGGGGTTTCGGGTAGACCAGACCCTGCAAAGTCGGTTTGACATGGGTCCAGACCCGCAGCAGGCCGAGGGGATAGGTGCTGTCGATGACCAGGCGGCCGGGGTCAAGCCAGCCCCGGCGTCTGGCCGGCACGTACAAACGGACATCGGCGGTCAGGGTGTCGGCCATGGCAACCATTACCGGCCGGGCGCCCGGGTAGTACAGCCGAATGCTGTCCCGGAAACGCCGGCCCTGTTGGGCCAGACGCACGGTCACCTGCGCCCGGTCACCGGCAAAGGCCGGTTGTGCATCCAGGACGCTGACCTCGACACCGGACAGGTTGGCAAAGGTGTGCAGAATGGTGACGACAAACACCGAGGACAGCAGGAAGGTAAAGGCGAAGATCAGGTTGTTCTGGTAATTGATGGCCAGCAACCAGAGCAGCAGCAACACCAGGCCAAAAGCAAAACCGGCGACAGTGGGGAAAATAAACAGCTTGCGACTGTCGAGCCTGACTGTTTTCTGGCCTGGCAGGCGTCGCTCCAGGAGGCCCTCGTAGAATTGTTGCCAGCGACGTCGCCAGCCGCTGCCGGCCGCCATCAACGGACCCGGGTCATGGAATCAGAGAATGTCCACCGCATGCAGCACCTGTTCCACCAGAGCACCGCTGCGCTGCACCACATCACTGGCGCCTTGCAGACGATGCCCGGCCACGGCGGGGAAAACCGCCTGGATGTCCTCGGGAATGACATAGTGCCTGGCGTGCATCATGGCCCAGGCCCTGGCGCAGTCCAGTACCGCCAGCGCGCCCCGGGGCGACAACCCCAGTTCAAACTGATGTTCACTGCGGGTGTATTGCACCAGGCGCTGCAGGTAATCGACCACCGCCTCGGAGGCCTGGACCTTACTCGCTGCCCGTTGCAGCAGGTCCAGTTGTTCCCCCTGAACGCAGGGACGCAAGCGGGCCAGTTGCAGCCGGGGATCAGCGCCCATCAGCATTCGCCGCTCCGAGGCCGGGTCCGGATAACCAATGCTGATGCGCATGGTAAAACGATCCAGTTGAGATTCCGGCAGGGGGAAGGTTCCGGTGGAAGTGGCCGGATTCTGGGTGGCAATGACAAAAAATGGCTTCGGCAGCGGCCGGGTTTCGCTCTCGACGGTGACCTGTCCTTCTGCCATGGCCTCCAGCAGGGCGCTCTGGGTCTTGGGGGTGGTGCGGTTGATTTCATCCGCCAGCACCAACTGGCTGAAGATGGGACCGGGATGAAAGACAAACGCACCACTGGCCTGCTCGTACACCGAGATACCGATGATGTCCGCCGGCAGCAGATCGCTGGTGAACTGGATGCGGCTGTAACTCAACCCCAGTGCCCGGGCCAGTGCCTGTGCCAGGGTGGTCTTGCCCATCCCCGGCAGGTCCTCGATCAGCAGGTGGCCCCTGGCCAGCAGACAGGCCATGGCAAGGCGGATTTCCTGTTCCTTGCCCATGAGCAGACCGGCCACGGTCTCGACGACCGCGTCCACCAGCTTTTGCCGGTTAGCGACTGGCGCGTTCAAATCCGGGTCAGTCCCCGCGCCAGGTCGGCCTTGATATCCTCGATGTCCTCCAGACCCACCGCAACCCGCACCAGGTTTTCGGTGATGCCGGCCTGATTCCGCTCTTCGTCGGTCAGGCGACCGTGGGTAGTGGTCGCCGGATGAACAATGGTGGTTTTGACGTCGCCGAGATTGGCAGTGAGGGACAGAATGCGGGTACTGTCAATCAGGGTCCAGGCCTGTTGCCGGCCGCCTCGGACCCGAAACGACAGCACGCCACCAAAGGCCCGCTGCTGGCGGGCGGCCAGTTCGTGACCGGGGTGAGTCGGCAGGCCACCGTAGAAAACCCTGTCGACAGCGGGCTGTTGCTGCAGCCACAGGGCCAGTTCCATGGCGTTGGCGGAGTGGGCCTCCATGCGCAGCCGCAGGGTTTCCAGTCCCTTCAGAAACACCCAGGCATTGAACGGGCTCATGGTGGGACCGGCGGAGCGAATAAAACCCAGCACCTCTTCCATCTGCTGCTGACGACCCAGCGCCACGCCGCCCAGGCAGCGACCCTGGCCGTCCAGATACTTGGTGGCCGAGTGAATGATGATATCAGCTCCCAGGTCCAGGGGTTTTTGCAGGGCCGGGGTACAGAAACAGTTGTCCACCACCAGCAGGGCCTGGTGCCGGTGCGCCAGCTCCGCCAGCCGGGCAATATCCGCCACCTCGCCCAGTGGATTCGACGGGGTTTCCAGAAACAGCAGACGGGTTTCGGCGCAAATCGCCTGGCGCCAGGCATCGAATTCGGTGACCGGCACAAAATCCGCCCTGATGCCCAGCTTTGACAGGTACTTGTTGAACAGCACCCGGGTGGTGCCAAAGACATCCCGGGAACAGACCACGTGGTCCCCGGCCTGCAACAGGGCAATACAGGTACTCAGAATGGCGGCCATGCCTGAAGCCGTGGCCACCGCCTGCTCCGCGCCCTCAAGAGCAGCGATGCGCTCCTCGAACATGCGCACCGTGGGATTGGTATAGCGGGAATAGACATTGCCGGGCTGGGCGCCACTGAACCGGTCAGCCGCCTCTGCCGCATTGGCAAAGACATAACTGGAGGTGGGGAAGATGGCCTCGGCGTGCTCTCCTTCGGCGCTGCGGCGCTGGCCGGCGCGGATCGCCAGGGTATCGAGCCCGGCATGGGCCAGGGGATCCCCCTGAAAGTCGTCGTCCTGTTCAAGGTCAACCATGAAAACGTCCTCGCTGGCTGCCGATTCGCTAGAGACCGGAACTGGAATTGTGCAGACCAATCACCACCTGGGTGCAACTGGCTTCCTTTTCCTTTTTCTTCTTGGCGAGATCGGAGCGATTGGCGGCCAGCCGATCCAGGTAAGCCTGGTCGACGTCACCGGTAATATAGTTGCCGTCAAAAACCGCGCAATCAAAGTGCTCGATCGACGGATTGCCGTCCCGGGCCGTGGCAATCAGGTCATCCAGATCCTGGTAGATCAGCCAGTCGGCGCCGATGATCTCCGCGACCTCCTCCTCGGTGTGGCCGTGGGCAATCAGTTCGTTGGCGGCGGGCATGTCGATGCCGTAGACATTGGGAAAGCGCACCGGCGGCGCCGCCGATGCCATGTAGACCTTGGCGGCGCCGGCATCCCGGGCCATCTGAATGATCTCCCTGGAGGTGGTGCCGCGAACGATGGAATCATCCACCAGTAATACATTTTTACCCTGGAATTCCAGCTTGACCGGATTCAGTTTTTGCCGGACGGACTTACGCCTCTGCTTTTGCCCGGGCATGATAAAGGTGCGACCGATGTAGCGGTTCTTCATAAAGCCTTCGCGGAACTTGATGCCCAACTCGGAGGCGATGGACTGGGCCGCCACCCGGCTGGTATCGGGCACCGGAATGACCACGTCGATATCATTATCCGGTATCAGGCGCTGGATCTTGGCCGCCAGGCGCTCACCCATACGCAGACGGCACTTGTAGACGGAGATGTCATCAATAATGGAATCGGGGCGGGCAAAATAGACATGCTCAAAAATACAGGGACTGAGATCGGGAGCATCGGCGCATTGCTCGGTATGCAGCACGCCGTCAGTGTCGATGTAGATGCACTCCCCCGGCGCCACATCCCGTTCCAACGTAAACCCCAGCACATCCAGGGCGACACTCTCGGATGCCACCATGTATTCCAGTCCACGCTTCGTTTTCCGGCTGCCGTAGATCAAGGGCCGGATACCGTGGGGATCCCGGAAAGCGAACAGGCCATAACTGGCGATCATGCCGATGGCGACGTAGGCGCCCTTACAGCGACGGTGTACCCGGCGAATGGCGGCAAAAATATCACTGGGTTCCGGCTTCAACTTGCCCTGCTGGTGCAATTCGTGGGCGAAGACGTTGAGCAGCACCTCGGAATCGGAATCGGTGTTGACGTGGCGCAGATCCGAGCGGAAAAGGTGATCCATCAGTTCGTCGGTATTGGTCAGATTGCCATTGTGGGCCATGCAGATGCCATAGGGCGAATTGACATAAAACGGCTGGGCCAGGGCCGGTCCGGAACTGCCGGCAGTGGGATAGCGCACATGGGCAATGCCTATCCTGCCGGGAAGCCGCTTCATATGTCGATTGTGAAATACGTCCCTGACCAACCCGACATCCTTGCGCTGGTGCAGGCGCCCCTCGTTGCAGGTCATGATACCGGCGGCATCCTGTCCCCGGTGCTGCAACATGGTCAATGCATCGTATAACTGCAAATTGACATCTGTCTTGCCGACAATTCCCGCAACACCACACATAGATTGGATACCCTTAAAACAGTTCTGTGAAAAACCCGGTTACCTGTGTCGCAACATCCCTTGCCCAACTCTCGAATTCCAGAAATCGGGGTATCAACCTCGATTCGTGCCACCAGAGATCCTTTTCCACCGGAACAATGGATGGCAACAGGATCAAAATGGCCATAACGATGATCAACCCCCGGACAGCGCCAAACAACATCCCCAGCAGTCGGTCGGTGCCGCTGAGACCGGTGGCCTGCACCAGTTTACCCAACAGGTAGTTGACCAATCCTCCCACCAGCAGCACTGCGATAAACAATGTGATCCAGGCCGCCATGTAACGAATCGAGGGAGTGGAGATGAGATTGATATACCAGACTGCCAGTTTTTCGTGAAACAGCATGGCCAGGACAAAGGCCGCTACCCACACTGCCAACGACATCGCTTCGCGGACAAAGCCCCTGACAACGCTGATGACGACGGAGACACCTAGAATGGCTAATATTGACCAATCGGCCCAGTTCATTATTTGAGCTGCCAGCTCCGAATGCAGGGAACCGGGGATTCTAGCAGAAATCGCCAATTCTGTAGTTGCCAAATTCCGCCACCTGACCGGCGTTCACTGCATGTCAATCAGGGTTCAAACCGTCGTACCAGGGAATTGACGCCGTATTTCCGATCGACCGCCTTTTTGTCTGCGAGGCTGTTGCTCTTGAGCACATCGGGGCCGATAAAGACCCGGTACATTGGTTTGCCGCCAGACTGGCCGGCGCGGAGATAGGCCTTGTGTTCATCCGCGATCAGATTTTCGACAAGACTCTCAGCCTTACTGCGATCTCGAAAACTACCCACCTGCAGCACCCAGGCCTCGGGTATACCCTTCTCAGTGAGCCTGGGCGGCACGGGGGTGACGGCGACCTCGGCCCCGGTCTCCGAAAATTCTGACGGCGATGACAATTCATCTGTAGGCGACTCCTGTTCCGGTGGCGACTCCTGTTCCGGCGGTACAAAAGCGGTGTCAAAAGACTTGGGTGGCTCCAGGTCCGGCGGTCTCACCGGTTGAGGGATTTCAACCGGCGCAATTTCAGGTTGCCGAGGTATCAGGGTTCGTGTATTCACCACCCTTGGATCTTCAAATTCGAAGACCATGGGCAGAAAAATGACGGCGAGTGCGATCAGCACGACTGCGCCAACAATTCGTTGTTTTAAGCCATCATTCATTCTGAAAAAAATCCGGGGAGATTAACGCCAGGGCTTGACCCGCTGTAATGAAAGAGCCGCAAACGACAATAAGGTCATTGGGGCTCGAACTGGCGACTGCCCCTCGAAGAGCTGCTCCGATATCTGAAAAGGTAAATGCTTTGCCGCCGGCATTGTACACCATCGCCGACAGTTGATCAGCAGGCAGGGCCCGGTCCTGAGCGGGCAGATTGCCCAGGTACCAGCCGTCTGCAACAGACTGCAGCGGTTCGATGAATCCGGCAACATCCTTGTCCTTCATCATCGCGGCAACCACGTGACAACGCCCTGCTGCTTCCTGTTTCAGCCTGGATGTCAGATACCGGGCCGCTGCGGGATTGTGTGCAACATCGACAATGACCTGTCGATCCAGATAGGTCAGTTTCTGATAGCGACCGGCCAATTGCACCTTGGCGAAAGCGTCCTGAACCGTCGCCGGGTTCGGGGAGATTCCGGCTGCAAGCAATGCCTGCACCGCAGCCAGCGCGGAATAAATCGGGATTTTTGGCCAGCCCAGATTGGCAAATGCCGCCGGACTGCCGTCCCGCCGGCGACAGACCAGATCAAGAAGGGCAGGGTCTGCAGACCGGATCAACCTGAAATCCCGCTCCAGATACAGGCAAGGCACGGACGATTGTTGCAGGTAATCCTGCAACATTACCGGCGGGTCGGGTTCTGCACAGACCAGAGGCCGTCCGGGCCGGGCTATACCCGCCTTTTCCAGGGCAATCCTGCCCCTGTCAGTACCCAGCCACTCGGTATGATCGAGGTCGATACTGGTGATGACAGCAACATCCGGGTCGACAATATTGACCGCGTCCAGTCGACCACCGAGCCCCACCTCCAGCACCGCCACATCCACGCCACTCTGTTGCATCAGCAACAGGGCGGCGAGAGCATTGAATTCGAAGTAGGTGAGACTGGTATCACCCCTCACCTGTTCAATGGCGGCAAAGGCCAGACAGAGGGCTTCATCTTCGGCGGCAACTCCCTGAATCCTGATTCTTTCATTAAAGGCCAGCAGGTGTGGCGAGGTAAAACAGCCGACATGATATCCCGACTGAATCAACAGGTATTCGAGCATGGCAACACAGGAGCCCTTACCGTTGGTGCCGGCAACAGTAATGGTCAGAGGCGCGGGTTTCAGAGCATCGAGGCGGGTGGCGACTGAAGCCACGCGCTCGAGCCCAAGATCAATTTTTACCGGATGACGCTTTTCGAGCAGTTCTAGCCAGGTTTCAAGAGGGAGTTTGTTCATCTTCCCCAAGCGGCAGGGGCTGATCCTCTATCTCGGTCTGGGATTCGGCTTCAGCGACAGCCGGGGTCTCGGTAATCGCCTCAGCCAGGGGCGTGGAGGTGATACTGCTTAACAACCGGGCCACGGTGTCGCGAAGGTCATGGCGGCTGACGATCATATCGACCGCACCGTGTTTCAGCAGGAATTCACTGCGCTGGAAACCTTCAGGCAACTTCTGGCGAATGGTCTGTTCAATGACATTGGGGCCGGCAAAGCCTGCGCGGGCACCGGGTTCGGCAATATGGATATCACCGAGCATGGCCAGACTGGCTGTGACGCCGCCATAAACCGGATCGGTGAACACGGATATATATGGCACCCCTTCCCGTTTCATCCTCTCCAGGATGGCACTGGTCTTGGCCATCTGCATCAGGGAAATCAGGGCTTCCTGCATTCGAGCGCCGCCGGTAGCAGGAAAACAGATATAGGGTATCCGCTGTTCCAGGGCAGTGGCAGCGGCACGGGTAAATCGCTCGCCAACAGCATACCCCATGGAACCCCCATTGAAGGCGAATTCAAAGGCTGATGCCACCACGGGCATGCCTTTTAACGTGCCCTGCATGGCAATCAGAGCATCTTTTTCTCCGGTCGCTTTCTGGGCTTCCGCCAGCCGGTCCTTGTATTTTTTGGTGTCCTTGAATTTGAGGCGATCGACTGGCAAGACCTCGGTAGCCAGTTCACTTCTACCCTCCTTGTCGAGAAAGATATCAAGTCGGCGGCGTGCGCCAATTCGCAGGTGATGATCACACTTGGGACAGACATCCAGATTTTTTTCCAGTTCGGGACGATAAAGAGGCGCACTGCATTTTGCGCACTTTTTCCACAGTCCTTCCGGGACATTCGAAGACCTTTGTTTTTTTTGTGTGCCGGGTCCCTTTCGAATCCGCTCTAACCAGCTCATAAGCTAATCCCAATTTTCTGTTTATTTTTTCCACTTAAACAGTGGCTGAATCAGGAGCCAATGCTACACGCAAATGTTACACAGTCAAAGACCGTATCAGGCATTCTTCACCGCGTGAATAAAGGATCTAATGAGTTCCGGATCCTTTATCCCGGGTTGCCGCTCGACCCCGCCGCTGACATCGACGGCATAGGGACGAACCCGACGAACCGCTTCGGCGACGGTATCCGGGGTCAGGCCACCGGCCAGAATAACGGGTTTTGGCATGGCTGCCGGCAATCTGTCCCAATCAAATGACACACCCGTGCCGCCATATTTTTCCGCATGCCAGGTATCAAACAGGAATCCGCAGGCTCCGGGAAAAGCCGCCATGGCCCGTATCGGATCGGTGTCGGTGCGCATGCGTATGGCCTTGATCCATGGCCGGCTAAAACTGTCACAGAATTCAGCCGTCTCGTCTCCGTGAAACTGCAACAGATCCGGTCGAATCTGGCTGATAATCTGTTCCACTGCTGAAGGCAGCGGATTGACCATCAGGGCAACTTTGGTGACAAAGGGGCCGACGGCGCTGGCGATGGTCGAGGCCACTGGGAAATCAACGCACCTGGGGCTGGGCGGGTAAAACACCAGCCCAATGGCATCAGCACCGGCTTCCGCCGCCACCTCAGCGTCCTCGACACGGGTGATCCCGCAAATCTTGATTCTGGTACAGGTCACTCGACCCCCCGTGCTGGCAATTTTACCGGTCAGCAATACGCAACGGTTCCGCAACCAATGCCGGACCCGGTGGCAGTTCCGGTATCGCAAAACAGGACGGGTAACTCACGCCCACCAGAAACAGGCCATTGGCTGGTGCGGTTACTGTACCCCTGGTGCGATCCCGGGCCACTACCAGGGATTGGAGCCAGGAAAAACTTTTGTCACCGGTACCGATAGCGATCAGTGCACCGGCAATGTTGCGAACCATATGATGTAAAAAGGCGTTTGCCCTGATTTCCAAGAGTACCAGATTATCCCGCCGCCAGAGACTGATATAGTCGACGCGTCTGAAAGGAGTAAGGGACTGGCAGCCGGCAGCCCTGAAGGAAGAAAAATCCAGTTCACCCAGCAGCAGGTTCGCCGCCCTCTGCATCCCCTGCTCGTCAAGATGCCGCTTTTCCCAGGTCAGCCATCGGTGAAAAATGGCCGGGCGCTGCGGGCTGTTACTGATGAGGTAGCGATAGGTTCTCGCCGTGGCGCTAAATCGGGCGTGGAAGCGGTCTGGCACCTGGCCCGCCCAGTGCAGCCTGATTTCCGGAGGCAGGTTGGCGTTGGCTCCAAGCAGCCAGTTATCCGGTCTCCGTTGGGCCCGGGTGTCAAAATGGATAACCTGATTGGTGGCGTGGACGCCGGTGTCAGTGCGTCCGGCACAGGCGACTTCAACCGGTTCGTCCGCCACCCGGGAAAGGGCGCGTTCCACTTGCGACTGGATACCGGGACTGTGGGTCTGGCGTTGCCAGCCGCAATAGGCACTGCCGTCGTATTCAATTACCGCAGCGACACGGGAAGTACCTTCCGGCAGCGTTCGGTCATCCGGCACAAGGCAGTTGCGGCTGTATTGCCAGGATGTCGCCGCGCTCATTCAGCTCCGGATTGACAGCTTATACCGGCCCTAGCTGATAGCTTCCAGCAATCCGCGAGCCTTGTCCTTCTGCTCATCGCTTCCCGATTCCACCACTTCAGACAGGATCTCCTTGGCACCGGATGGATCGCCCATGTCAATATAGGCCTGAGCCAGCTCCAGTTGGGTTTCCACTTCGTTGGCATCTCCCAGCAGATCGAATTCATCGTTCAGATCGAAATCGGAATCCTCGATATCGAGAGCCAGTTCTTCCAGTGATTCATTTTCTTCCTTTATGCCGTCCGCATCGTCATCGGAATCCGCTGTCTCTTCCCCGTCAGTTTCGGCAACTTCTTCAGTTAACGCCGTCGGCGCACTGGTCGATGTTTCATCGAGGCTTTCAAATTCATCCAGGTCCGAGACCAGGTCGTGTTCCGTCAGCTGCGCCTCAAGATCCGAGGTGGCGGAATCAAGTCTGTCTTCAGACTCGTCACCGGAATCCAGGGAAATCTCATCGAGATTAAGATCGAGATCAAAGTCCAGGTCATCGCCGGCAGTCTCAGACTCCCTCTCTGTCCTGATTTGACTCGGATCGCTCTCGTCAGCGGTGGCCAGAGCACCTGGCTCATCCGTTGTCTGTTCCTCTTCAATATCTGCCTGGTCGGCTTCAGAACCGGCGTCAACCGAACCGGCCGGCTGCACAATCTCATCATCAAATTCTGACAGTTCATCCGTTTCGTCCAGGCCAGCCAGATTGGACTCGCCTCGAGACTCGGGAATATCCCTGTCAGAATATGATTCCGGGTCATCCAGGTCCTGTTCATCCGTGTCGACAGGATTTTCGGAAAGTCCCAGTCGCAATTCTTGAGCACGATTGCTCATGGACGGAATTTGGAAAGCAAGGAGCCTGGGCAGGTGTTTTTCAAAGGCGGCGGCATCGTCACCGGCGGCGTAGACTTCGAGCAGTTTCAGATGTAACTCAGCCTTCTCCGGATACCTTTCGATTGCATCCAGCAGTACTTCCTTCGCCTCATCGTAATTACCGAGAGACAGATAGATTTCCGCCTCACCGGCCGGGTCCACCTCTTCCTCGTCACTGAGCTCCAGATCGGGGACACTGTATTTTTCGTCGATTTCAAACAGGTTATCATCGGCATTCAGAGCAATGCTTTCTACAGAATCAAGAGCTTCCTCCTCTTCCTCAGCAAACAGATCGGGTTCGATAGCTTCAGTTAGAAGGGTGTCCGCCAATATTTCGGTATCTTCTTCCTCCGTTTTTGAACCCCGCAGCACTTTGAAGACTATGAGGACCACCAAAAGCGCAAGTCCGGCAAGGATGTAGTAGAGATAATCCGTAACCCGATCAAGTATGCCTTGCTGTTTGGGGGGGGATGTAACCCTGGCAACGGCGGCAGGTTTTTTATCAGTTGTCTTGGCAACTTCTGTCTGGGTAGCTTCGGGTGAAATGCTCTTTCCGATTGCTGGCGTGCTGTCAGCGCCGGCCGTGGCAGCTTCACCTTGGGCAAGTTCAGATTCAGCAGTATCTGAGGCAGCAATGGGCGCCAAGGATTCGGCTTGCAGGTTCTCCACGGTATCGGCCTGATCACCGCCAATAGCCAACTGGGCAGCGCGCATTTCATTACTGCGCAGTTCCAGCAGGCGCTGCATTGTATTCAGCTGATCCTCGAGGTTTGAAAGGCGCTGCTTGAGTTCTGAATTTTCCCGCTGGGTCCGATCCAGTTCTTCCTGGACAATGGCTATCTCGTTTCTGATAGCGTCATTACCGCCGCTGCCACTGGTTGAACCGGAAACTGCTCTGCCGATGTTGCCTTCCGTATCTTCCGTCACGGCAGAAAGCCGCAATCTGCCTTCCTCGGCGGCACCCGCATCCGGAATTTGCTGTTCCCGACCGGATGCACTCAATTGGGCGGCGGTCTCCCTGGCTGACTCGGACTCCGGGCCGGACTGGCTGCGAATATCATTCACAGCCTGTTGGTGATCCGTCGCCTTGATATCGTTGTAGGTTGGCAGGCGCAGTACATGGCCGCGTTTCAGCAGATTGATGTTACCGTTGATAAATGCATCGGGATTCAGGTCCTGAACCGCCATCATCCGCTGTTGAATTGACGTATTTCTTGAAGGGATTTTACGGGCAATGTTCCACAGGTTATCTCCGGCCTGTACCTGATACTGCTCGCCGGGTTGAAACTGGCTGCCGCGACTGGCCTTACCGGTTCCACTCGATGCAGATGCCTTTTGCTTCTGTGCAGAGGCCGGAGCTGCTACCGGGTTTCTGGTTGGCGTCGCGGCTGACGGCTTTCCCTGGATTTGTTCTCCGGAAAAAACGGGCAGATCCAGCAGGACCGTATATTCTCTCAGCAGGCGTCCGGAAGCCCACTGTACCTCGATCAGAAAATCCAGATAGGGTTCCCTGACCGGATTGGTGGACTTGACTCGAATGACGGGACCACCGGAAGCGTGCAGATCGAGACTGAAATTCAGGCCGGTGAGAATAAACTCCCGATCGACACCCGCACGTTCAAATTCCTGCGCCGACGCCAGGCCGGCTAGTATTTCCTGTTCATTCAAATCACCGAGATTCAGAAGTTTGATTTCTGCATCAAAAGGCTCATTTAATGCAGAATTGAGCTTGATCTCTCCCAGGCCGACAGCGGAAGCCCAACTCGAGAAAATGAAGGCACCTATACCTGCCGCATGGGTAAAATTGCGCAAAGCCATAACCTGTTCCCTATTTAGTTGCCATCGGGTATTTCACAATGACCCGAATCGCCCTCTTCTGAAGAATCAACAGCAAATTGCCGCGCCAAGTTTCTATTACAAATAGATTTATGGCAACTGCCTCAGCCGGAATCGCCCGTACGATAAATCAGAAACCTTATGAAGAACTTGATCAGCCGCACAAATCAACAGCTTAGCCGTGAAGTTTACAGAACCATTACCGTTGGCAATAAAACTGTCACCGAAAATAGACTTTGTCGCAGATCCCATATAACTGAAACGAATAATTTTCATCAAATTAATAACAATAATTTTTGAGCTCAATAGCCGGTCCTGAACCTGTTCAGCCGGGGCGTACTCGGCCCCGTATTGGCTCCCACCAGACAAGCCCCGCAATTGAGTTTCAAGCGCTGGAAACAAAAATTGCTGCAGGAAGATGCTTTGACTGACAGAAACCGGAGGACTACGATCCTTACCACTCTCTGTCTGCAAGACCAGACCCGACATTCACAATTCCGCGACAGCCGTCTATCCTGCCTGGGTTTCCAACAAAATCCGCAGGATGCGTCGAAGCGGTTCGGCGGCGCCCCAGAGCAACTGGTCGCCAACGGTAAATGCAGACAGGTATTCCGGTCCTATATTCATTTTACGCAAACGGCCGACTGGAATATGCATTTTGCCAGTGACTGCAGCCGGCGTCAGTTGTGCCAGACTTTGTTCACGGGTGTTATCTACCACCTGCACCCAGTCGTTGCTCCCGGCAATGATTTGCTGAATCTCGCCGAGGGGCACGTCGCCGGTCAGCTTCAGGGTAATTGCCTGGCTGTGGCAGCGCATTGACCCCACCCTGACGCAAATCCCATCAATCGGCACCGGCTGCTTTTCGGAACCCAGTATCTTGTTGGTCTCCGCCTGCCCCTTCCATTCCTCCTTACTCTGGCCATTTTCCAGTTGAACATCAATCCAGGGTAGCAGGCTGCCGGCCAGCGGATGGCCGAAATTGTCCACGGGAAAAGTATTGCTGCGCTGGGTTGCAGCCACCTTGCGGTCAATATCTAGTATCGCTGATGCGGGATTTTCCAGGTCGGCAGCGACACTTTGGTGAATCGCCCCCATCTGGGCAATCAATTCCCGCATATTCTGGGCGCCGGCACCCGACGCGGCCTGATAGGTCATGACCGTTGCCCATTGCACCAGGCCGGCCTCAAACAGGCCGCCGAGGGCCATTAACATCAGGCTGACGGTACAGTTGCCACCGATATAATTTTTTACCCCCGCATGCAAACCCCTGTCAATGACCGCGCGGTTGACCGGGTCCAGAACGATCAGGGCATCTTCTTTCATTCGCAACGCCGATGCGGCGTCGATCCAGTAACCGTCCCACCCCGCTTGCCTCAACGCCGGGTATACAGCCCTGGTGTAATCGCCACCCTGGCAGGTGACAATGATATCCATGGACTTTAGGGATTCGATATTGTTGGCGTCCCGAAGCGGTGGTGTTTCAGCGCCGACATTCGGACCGGGGCGACCCACCTGTGAGGTGCTGAAAAATACCGGCTCGATATCCCGGAAATCGTTCTCAGCCAGCATACGCTCCATAAGAACGGAGCCGACCATGCCACGCCAACCAATAAAAGCGACTGATTTCATCATAATTTTTCCTGGGACAGTAATTTCTGTCCGGTCACTTGCCTTCCGCTTACCTACTTAACCTTGCTATTACTTGCTTGCTATTACTTGCTTGCATTTACTTGATAGCGCCATAGAGCCAGGGATAAGTTCGACTGTGTGCTGTCTCAAACTGCCTGATCAATTCGGCATTCTTCAGGGTGAGGCCAATTTCATCGAGCCCCTCGAGCAGGCAATGCTTGCGAAAACCATCGATTTCAAAGGCAATCGTGTCACCGTTGGGCCGGGTAATAACCTGCGCCTCCAGGTCCACGGCGAGGGCATAGCCCTCCTCGGCTTCCACGTCGACAAACAACTGGTCCACAGCCGTCTTGTCGAGAACGATCGGCAGGAGGCCGTTTTTGAAACAGTTGTTGTAGAAGATATCGGCATAACTCGGGGCGATAATTACCCGAAAACCGTAATCATCCAGGGCCCAGGGCGCGTGTTCACGACTGGAGCCGCAGCCGAAATTTTCCCGGGCCAATAACACCGAGGCATTGCGGTAGCGATCCCGGTTAAGGGCAAAATCCGGGTTCAGGGTGCGTTCGGACAATGGCTTTCCGTACCAGCCCTGATCGAGGTAACGCATTTCGTCAAACAGGTAGGGACCAAATCCTGACCTGTTGATGGCCTTGAGGAATTGCTTCGGGATGATCATGTCCGTGTCGACATTGGCCAGATCGATCGGTGCCACCAGGCCCTGATGTTTTACAAATGCTTTCATTTCTATCTCCTCAGGCCAGCTTGCGCACGTCGGTGATGTGGCCGGTAACTGCAGCAGCCACGGCCATGGCCGGGCTCATAAGATGGGTTCTGCCACCGGCACCCTGACGGCCTTCAAAATTGCGATTGGATGTTGAGGCGCAATGTTCGCCCCGCCCCAGAACGTCCGAATTCATGGCCAGACACATGGAGCAACCGGGTTCGCGCCATTCCATTCCCGCCTCGATGAATATCCTGTCGAGACCTTCGCTCTCGGCCTGGGCCTTGACCATCTGCGAACCCGGCACGACCAGCACCTGTTTCACGGATTCGGCTTTCTTGCGACCCCGGGCGACGGCGGCCGCCGCCCGCAGATCCTCGATTCGGGAATTGGTACAGGAACCGATGAAGACCTTGTCGATCATGATATCGGTAATATTCATGCCGCCCTGAAGCCCCATATAATCCAGCGCCCGCTGGTAGCCTTTCTGCTTGACGGGGTTGCCCGAATCTTCCGGCCGGGGCACAACGCTGTTGACCGGCGCCACCATCTCCGGCGACGTGCCCCAACTGACGAAGGGATCAATAGCTGCGGCATCCAGTTCCACCACCGCATCAAAAACCGCATCACTGTCTGTGCGCAGGGTCTGCCAGTAGGCTTCCGCCCGATCCCACATGGCACCTGTAGGGGCAAAACGGCTGCCCCTGATATAGTCGATGGTTTTCTGATCTACTCCCACCAGCCCAACCCGGGCGCCGGCTTCAATAGCCATATTGCAAATAGTCATCCTGCCTTCAATGGACAGGGCCTCGATGGTGCTGCCGCCAAACTCGATAGCGTAGCCGTTGCCGCCTGCAGTACCTATTTTGCCGATGATGGCCAGAATGACATCCTTGGCAGTGACACCGGGACCCAATTGGCCATCAACCCTGACCAGCATATTTTTCATTTTGCTGGTAACCAGACACTGGGTTGCCAGCACGTGTTCCACCTCGGAGGTACCAATGCCGTGAGCCAGGCAACCGAAAGCGCCATGGGTCGCGGTGTGAGAATCGCCACAGACCACCGTCGTTCCCGGCAGAGTCACTCCCAGTTCCGGGCCGATCACGTGGACCACACCCTGCCCCATCTCGTTGACATGAAATTCCTTGATACCAAATTCATCGCAGTTGTCATCCAGGGTCTGCACCTGAATTCGGGAGGTATCGTCAATAATGGTGGCCACCCCACCTTTCCGCTCCTCCGCATTGGTGGGCACATTGTGGTCCGGCGTGGCAACCGTGGTATCGGTTCGCCAGGGCTTGCGGCCGCTGAGACGCAGTCCTTCGAATGCCTGGGGCGAGGTAACCTCGTGGATGATATGCCGGTCTATGTAAAGCAGTGCGGTGCCGTCTTGACGAGACTCCACCAGATGAGAGTCCCATAATTTGTCGTACAGGGTTTGTCCGGCCATGTTGCCTCCAGGGTTAAGTTGACGAGAATATTCTAGGCAAGCAATACAAATAAAACAAATTCATATTTTTTATAATTTGGATTCCATTTAGGAATATTTTAGAATAATCCGATGGATACCCAACTTCTGGAAGCATTTCTGAGCGTGGCTGAGACCGGATCGTTTTCCGGTGCCGCCGACAAAATGCACCTGACCCAACCGGCAATCAGCAAACGGATCGCACAACTGGAATCCGACCTGGGAAACCGGCTGTTCGATCGTATATCTCGAACCGTCAACCTTACTGAAGCAGGGCAGGCCCTGCTGCCCCGAGCCGAAAGTATTCTGCGTCTGATCCAGGAGACCCGCCAGGCAATTCAGGACCTGTCAGGACAGATTGCCGGCGATTTGCGACTCGCCATCAGCCACCACATCGGCCTGCACCGACTGCCACCGGTCCTGAAAACTTTTGCCAGCGAACACCCCGGAGTAGCCGTAAATGTCGACTTCATGGATTCGGAGGTAGCTTACGACGCCATTCTCCATGGCAAGTTCGAGGTGGCGGTAATAACCCTGGCACCCGATGACCATCCAGGGATCCTGGCGACCACGATCTGGGAGGACCCTCTGATTCCGGTAGTCGCCGGGGATCATCCCCTGGCACAGTTCCCCGTCACCAGCCTTGGGGAGTTTTGCCGATACTCGGCAATACTCCCCGGTAGCAATACCTACACCGGACGCATGATCCTGAAATTATTTGAGCAGGAAGGTCTGGCTCTGAATGCCTCCATGGCCACCAATTACCTTGAAACTATCAAGATGATGGTGTCGGTCGGACTCGGCTGGAGCATGCTGCCCGAAACCATGATCGATGACAATCTGGCCAGAGTGCAGTGTGCAGGTCTGAAACTGTCACGCAGTCTCGGATTTATTCATCACCGGGAAAAGACCCTGTCGAATGCTGCCAGGGCCTTTATCGACCTGTTAATGAAAGAAAAGGCAGCAACCGGCGCATAAACCTCAGCGAGATGCCCGGACTGTCCTGCCAGATTTCAAATTGCAGGATTCAAATGCTCATGCACTCCCTAGGGCCTGTTAACACTAATGGTTTTATCGTTGCTGGTGGCCATTTTTCTGCCCGGCGAGGCAGAATGAGCGTGGTGTAGTGACTCTACATGAGCGATTGATAACGAAGCGGGGCAAAAAATGGACCCAGCCCTCCGGGTTGA
>QJWQ01000062.1 GCA_003235325.1 Gammaproteobacteria bacterium
GCCGCGGCTTTTGAACGGCCGCCCGGACTCGAACCTGATATCGGCTTCTGGCGCCGGGTTTACAGTGAGATAAACACCAGCCAGGGCTTTATTCATGACAATGCCCGGCTCGATATCGTTTACGCCACCATCGATTTCAAACCCGGTGAGAGCAAACGCAGCCGGCAAAGGCGCGTCGAAAAAGCAAAATCGGACATCCGGGACACCCTGGTCTCCCTGGCCAAAGGCAAGCGCGACAACCTCAGCGCTGAACAAAAGCGGGTATTGGCCCTCTGGGGTGGCAATCCAGATGCCAGGGAGCTGCGCGCCGCCGCCGATCGACTGCGGTTCCAGTTAGGTCAGGCGGACAAATTTCGCGCCGGCCTGATCCGCTCGGGTCGCTGGGAAGCCTTCATACGCAAGACATTTCGTGACATGGGTCTGCCCGAGGAACTGGCCGCCCTGCCCCATGTGGAATCAAGCTTTCATCCCGGCGCCCGGTCTCACATCGGCGCCTCGGGTCTGTGGCAGTTTACGCGGGATACCGGCCGGCGCTTTATGCGGGTTGATCACGTGGTCGACGAGCGGCTCGATCCATTTCTGGCCACGGCAGCCGCAGGCCGGCTGCTGGCCCAGAATTATGCGGTAACCGGCACCTGGCCACTGGCGCTGACAGCTTACAATCACGGGGCTTCGTCACTGCGCCGGGCCAAGGCCAGCCTCGGCACCAGCAATATCGAAACCATTGTGCGCAACTACCAGGGACGACGTTTCGGCTTTGCCTCGCGAAATTTCTACGTCGCCTTTCTCGCCGCTCTGGATATCAGCCGGGACGCCGAACGCTATTTTGGCCCCCTGGATCGCGACCGGCCGGACAACAGTCGAACCGTGAGACTGCCGGAGTACTTCAATATCGACACGCTGGCCTCGTCCCTGGGGGTCAACGAGACCGTGCTTCGGCAACATAATCCGGCTCTGCTGGACACAGTGTGGTCAGGCGAGAAGCACGTACCGCGGGATTACCGCCTGCGTTTGCCGTCAAAGGTAGCTGCTGTCGCCGAGACGCGGCTCAACACCATCCCCGACAGTGAGCGATTTGCCACCCAGACACCGGATTTGTCCCACAAGGTGCGCCGCGGCGACACCATTTCCGGCATCGCTGCCTATTACCGGGTCAGTGTCAACCAGTTGCTGGCCATGAATGGCCTGCGCAATCGAAACATGATTCGCGCCGGCCAGGTACTGCTGTTGCCGGGCGCTGCCCGGGAAGGGACACCGGTAGCCCTTGTCGCCACGGCCGCCTCCGCTGGGCCGACACCGGGCGCAGGCTTGCACGTACCGGAAAATACCGAAGATAAAACCAGGCTTTTCCCGGAGCCATCGCCGACTGAGGATCCGGTTGAGGTCGCTGTCGCCGCCGCCGGTATCAGCGAAGCCGAGGAGAGCATCGGCCAACTGGCGGCCGTACCCGAGTCCCTGACCGCAGATCCCAGCGACTACTCGGTCGCGGCGGATGGCCGCATCATCATCCAACCTGAGGAAACCCTGGGTCACTATGCCGAATGGCTCGGAATTCGAGCCAGCCAGTTGCGCCGACTGAACGGCATGCGTTACGGCACTCCCCTGGTAGTCGGCAAGCGCCTGAAACTGGATTTCAGTCAGATTCAGAGAGAAGAATTCGAGTCGCTTCGTCTGGCCTATCACGTGGACATCCAGACCCGGTTCTTCAGCCAGTACAAAATTACCGGTTCTCGACCCCATGTGCTCAAACCAGGTGAGTCTTTCTGGGCCCTGGCCCAGGCCAACCCCGTTGTTCCCGTATGGCTGTTGCACCAGTTTAATCCGGATCTGAATTTAAGCCGGCTTCGAGCGGGTACAACCATAGCGATTCCCGTCCTCGAAGAATCCACCTGATACGCATTTTGTGAGATACCTGAACGAGTTGGGGTCTGAGACCCCGGACGGTGCTATGTCAGGTGATTCAGGGCATTTTGGTCGGTTTTCCATGACGGCAGCCGATCATGACCCGTTTCAGATCTTTGAACCGTTTCCGGACTTTGAACCGATACGCCTGCCAATATCGGCAGACGATGCCCCCTGGTCCCCAGCGCCAACTCGTCGACCCTCGGGATTCTTCCCCAGCCTGCTGCGAATCCTCACGGCCCTGTTAATCATTTGTGTATTTGGCCTCGTGACCCTTCTGGTCCTGGAATTTCGCTCCAATCGTGGTCAGGCTTTCTGGCTTTCGGAATATGCATCCCGTATCGGCTTCCAGATTATGGCCGGTCAGGCCGGAAGTCTTCCGGCCCCTGACACAGGGCCCTACGATATGCGTCTGGGTTATGCGGATCTGCCGGCATTCCAGCAGCGGCTGCTGGATGCCGGGTTTTACGTCACCAGCCAGGCGCGCCTGACACCGCGCGCCAAGGCCCTGGCAGACAGGGGACTGTTCCGAATTTACGACGAGAAAACCCAGGCTGGTCTCCAGCTTCTGGACATGCGGGGTCAGGAGATTTATTCCGCCCGGTATCCCGCCAACGTCTATCAGACCTTTGCCGCAATTCCCGACCTGGTACTGGACGCCCTGATGTTTGCCGAGGACCGGGAAATTCTCGATTTCAGTCAACCCCACCGCAATCCGGTGGTGGACTGGGAGCGACTGGCCAAGGCGATCGGCCTGCAGGCAATGAAATCCGCCGGCCTCAGCCGGCGTGAGATCGGCGCCAGTACCCTTGCCACCCAGCTGGAAAAACTTCGCCACTCGCCGGGCGGTATCACCCATGATGCCGGCGACAAGCTGCGGCAGATGTTGTCGGCAACGCTGCGGGTCTACCGAAGCGGACCGGTGACCATATCGGCGCGACAAAAACTGGTGCTGGATTATCTGAACTCGATGCCGTTGGCGGCCCTGTCCGGTTACGGCGAGGTCAGCAGCCTCGGTGACGGGCTGGAGGCCTGGTACGGCAGTGATTTTGCCGACGTCAACCGGGTGCTCGTCGACCCGGATGCGCCACTCGAAAGCCGCGCCCTCTACTTCAAACAGATTCTGAGTCTGATCCTCTCGGTCCGGCGTCCGTCTTTTTATCTGGGCCGGGACCGAACCGCTCTGGAACGGCTGTGCGACAGCTATCTTCGCCGCATGGCCACCGAACAGATCATATCCCCGGAACTGAGGGACGCCGCCCTCGCGGCGCGACTGGAGCGACGGCAGCAGACGGAAGTTAACCAGGATCTCGATTACAGGGCGCAGAAAGGCATCAACCTGGTGCGCACCCGACTGCTGCCGCTGCTGGGAGTTTCCAGCCTTTACGAACTGGATCGACTGGATTTGAGTGTCAGTTCCAGCCTCCATGGCCAGGTTCAGGCCGGGGTCGCGGAATTTTTGCGGGGTCTGGCCTCGCGCCAACGCATCGAGGAACTGGGTCTCACCGGCGACCGCCTGATGAGCGCCTCGGACCCGGCCAAAGTCATCTATAGCATGACACTCTATGAACGGGATACCTGGGGCAATCACCTGCGGGTAAACGCCGACAATTTCGATCAGCCCTTCGACATCAACGCCAGCGCCAGGCTCGACCTGGGTTCAACGGCAAAATTGCGAACACTGGTCACCTGGCTGGAACTGATTGCCGACGCTTATCAACAATTTGCCGGGGAATCCGCCACTGATCAGGAAACCGCCGGCATCCACCCCAGGGACCACCTCAGCGCCTGGGTTGCTGACTACCTGCAACAGCATCCCGGCGCCGATCTGCAGACAACGCTGGCATCCGCCATGCAGCGCCGCTTCTCGGCCAGCAACACCAGACATTTTTACACCGGCGGCGGCGACCACCATTTCGACAATTTCGATCGCACCGACAACAGCAGAATTCTCACCGTTGCCGAAGCCCTGCGCCGTTCGGTAAACCTGGTATTCATACGGCTGATGCGTGAAATCGTCGACCATTACCTGTACCGGGCGCCAAACAGCATTGCGCGGGTACTGGAGGACAGCGACGCCCCAGGACGCGAGGACTATCTGCGCCGATTTGCCGAACGGGAGGGCCGGCAGTATCTGGTGCGCTTCTTCCACAAGTATGCCGGCAAGACCCGAGAACAGGCCCTGCAGGCCCTGCTCGACGGTGTTCAGGTTTCACCCCGCTCACTGACCCTGATCCTGCGTTCCCTCGGTGTGATCGACTCGGCGGAGCAACTCGGAACCTGGATGGCCCGGTATACACCGGACGAAAACCTGTCGCCCCGGGAAGTCGAACGTCTATACCAACGCAACAGTGCCGACAACCTGAACCTGAATGATCGCGGCTACCTGGCCCGTGTCCATCCCCTGGAGTTGTGGCTGCTGGACTACCTGTACAGTCACCCCGGAGCGACACTGAGGGAAACCCTGGCGGCCAGTACCGGGGTCCGCCAGGAAGTCTACACCTGGTTAATGAAAACCAGCCAGCGTCGGGCCCAGGACCGGCGCATTCTCGACCTGCTGGAAATCGAGGCTTTCCAGCACCTGCATCTGGCCTGGGCCCGGTTGGGCTACCCCTTTGCCTCGCTGACACCGTCCCTGGCCACCGCCATCGGCAGCTCCGGAGACCGGCCCGCTGCCCTGGCGGAATTGATGGGAATCATCCTGTCCGGCGGCCATCGCGTTGACAGCCGTCTGGTGCAAGGTCTGGAATTCGCCGCCGATACCCCCTACCAGACCCGATTTTCCCGGTCACCACCCTATTCGGAGGCGGTTATGCGCCCTGAAGTCGCCGCCGTCACCCGTGCCGCACTAATCGACGTGGTGGAAAATGGCACCGCCCGGGCGCTGGTCAATTCACTGCAACGGGCCGACGGCACACGGCATATCGCCGGCGGCAAAACCGGCACCGGCGATCATCGCTTTGAGGTGTATTCGGCCCCAGGCAAGTTGCTTGAATCCCGGGTCGTCAATCGTGTCGCCACCTTTGTCTTCCTGATCGACGAACGCTTCTTCGGCACCATCACCGCCTTCGTGCCCGGCGCCGATGCCGCCAATTACAAATTCACCAGTGGCCTGCCAGTGCGGTTGCTGGGAGCATTGATGCCGACCCTGGCGCCCCTGCTGGATGGTGACCGGGGTATTCCTGTTACCGATAATCCTGGTACGGATAGCCCTGGAGCAGAAAGTTCTGGTGCAGAAAGTTCTGGTGCAGACAGTTCTGGTGCAGATAGCCCTGGAGCGGACAGCCCTGGAGTGGATAGCTCTGGAGTGGATAGCTCTGGAGTGGATAGCCCTGGAGCAGAAAGTTCTGGTGCAGACAACCCAGCTACCAATGGCTCTATCATAAAGAGGCCTGATCTGGAAAGCCCCGTTATGAAAAGTAACGGCGCGGACACTCCGGGAGCCGGCCCCGGGTCAGATGGAGTAAACACCAAGCCGTCACCGCCGGTCAGTATTGTGCCAACGGCTTTGATAAATTCCGACATTATCCACTGAAGATGAAATTGAAGGCGCCATTGACGACGGGCCGCGCCTGACGGCTCGGGCATCGGCGTTTCTTCAAGACTGCCAAAAATTTCAATCCGGGCATGCCTCTCCGGCTAAGCAGGGGCGTTGGCTTTCAGACAGAACCGGTTGACAGTTCAACGGATGTTGAGAATGCAGCGCTGCCCCGCAGTTCGTCCCGGAGCCAGTTGATCAGCGCGCGCAATCGGGCAGACACCAGCCGGGTACCGGGATAGACAAGGCTGACGGGCCACACCGCCGGCTCGAAGTCTTCCAGAACCAGGATAAGGCGTTTCTCTCTGACTAGTTGCTGCACCTGGTAGGACAGGAAGCGCCCGAACCCCAGTCCCTGTGCACAGGCAACAGCGGCAGCCGCCACCTGGTTGCAACCGAAATTCCCCGCCACCGGCACGTCGAACTTGCGACCACCGTCATCGAACGTCCAGGAATTCTGTCGCGACAGATTTTGCTGAAGAATACAGGGCAGCTCCTTGAGAAACCGCGGGTGTTCGGGGACACCGGTGCGCAGTAAAAGCTCGGGGCTGGCGCAGATCACCCGACGGACTTCACCCACCCGCAATGCCACCATTGACGAGTCCGAGAGTTCACCAATTCTAAGGGCAAGATCGATGCCCTCTTCCACCAGATCGACAATCCGGTCGAGCAGTATCAGGTCGACCCGCACTTGCCTGTACTGGCCCAGGAAGCCAGCCAGGACCGGAGTAAGGTGCAGATGGCCGAACTGTACGGGGGCGGTGACTTTCAGATCGCCCCGGGGGTCTCCCGCGTCCTGACCGACCGCCTGTGCGGCATCTTCCACATCAGCGAGAATGCGTCGGCATCGTTGCAGGTAGTCGCTGCCCTCTGGTGTCAGGGACATGCGTCGAGTGGTGCGACGCAGGAGCACCGCGCCGAGATGGGCCTCCAGCGCCGCGAGGGTTCGGACGATCGCCGGTTGCGAACGATCCAGCGAATCAGCAGCCGCAGTCAGGCTGCCGCGATCGACAATCTCGACAAAAACACGCATGGCGGCGAGCTGATCCATATCGCCAAGATTACTACGATATTTGCAGTAATAATATCAGTTTAGCGTTATTTATCCTTATGATCTGATTACTCAAACTGGGCACTATCAAGTTGCAATCCCGTCGGAGACTGACCATGAGCGACAACACTGCAAAGACACAGGGCGCCCACCATATCGGCTTGACCGTGCCGGATCTTGGCGCCGCCCGCCATTTCTTTATCGATGCACTGGGCTTCCAGCAG
>QJWQ01000139.1 GCA_003235325.1 Gammaproteobacteria bacterium
ACTACGATATTTGCAGTAATAATATCAGTTTAACGTTATGTATCCTTATGATCTGATTACTCAAACTGGGCACTATCAAGTTGCAATCCCGTCGGAGACTGACCATGAGCGAAAACACTGTAAAGACACAGGGCGCCCACCATATCGGCTTGACCGTGCCTGATCTCGGCGCCGCCCGCCATTTCTTTATCGATGCACTGGGCTTCCGGCAGGTGGGCGAAAAGCCCGAATACCCGGCGGTTTTTGTCAGCGACGGCGCGATCATGATCACGCTGTGGCAGGCAGAGGACCCGGCCAACGCCGTGCCGTTCGATCGGCGTGCCAATATCGGCCTTCATCATTTGGCACTGCGCGTCGGCGATGCGGGGTCTCTCGCCCGACTCGCCGATGAACTGCGTGGTCGCGGGGACGTCAATATCGAGTTCGCGCCCGAGGGCCTGGGTAACAGTGGCATCCAACACATGATGTGCCGCATCCCCGGCAATATCCGTCTCGAGCTAATAGCCGTCTGAGTCCTCGCGATAAATCCTCACCATGAATCCTGACGATGAAAGAGCATACGGATCAACAGCCCGCAGACCCGGTGTTTCATGAGGGCGAGCGGGCGGTGCAATCGCGGCTCGGCGTGCGCGAAGCGGTCGAGCCCTGGGCGCGACAGGCGATTCGCTCCTACCTGCCGCAACAACATCGGGACTTCTACAGCCACTTGCCGTTCGTTATTGCCTCAGCCCGGGATAACGACAATCGTCCCTGGGTAACTTTGCTGGTCGGGCCACCCGGATTTATTCGGTCGCCTGACCCGGGCAGCCTGCAGTTTGCCACGCGCCTCCTGCCAGGCGACGCGCTGGAGGGATCTCTCGTGGCCGGCGCCGAGCTCGGACTGCTGGGCATTGAACTCGAGACAAGGCGACGCAATCGGGTCAACGGCACCATCACGGCAACGGACGCAAACGGCCTGCGCTTCCAGGTAGGCCAGGCCTTCGGCAACTGTCCGCAGTACATCACCCCGCGCAGGTGGCGGCAGGTCGACATCGATCCGAGGCGGGTAACGACAACCCGACACTCGCGGCTCGATTTGTCAATGCAACAGTGGATCAGTTCCTCCGACACACTGTTTATCGCAAGCGGCTATCGCGGCACTGGAGACGGGAGATCGACCTATGGCATGGACGCCTCCCATCGCGGCGGCCCCGCGGGCTTCGTCAGGGTACTGAGTGAATCACGCCTCGTATTTCCCGATTACGCCGGTAACAATCTCTTCAACACCATCGGCAATCTGGTCATGGATCCCTCAGTCGGACTGTTGTTTGTCGACTTCGAAAACGGCCATCTGTTGCAGATCAGCGGCAAGGCGATGATCGACTGGAATTCCCCCGAGATCGCCTGCCATGCCGGCGCCCGGCGGCTGGTGAACATAGAAGTTGAGCGGGTGGTACAGCTCGGCGATGTTTTGCCTCTGCGCTGGCGCCGGTCAGAGGGTTCTGTCCTCTCTCTTCGGGTCGTAAAAAAAACACGTGAAAGCGTCGACGTGATGTCCTTCGAGCTTGAGCCACAAGACGGCGGCAAACTGCCGGATTTTGAAGCGGGTCAGCATTTGCCCATTGAGCTGCGGGTCGATGGCCGCGATCAGCCACTCACCCGAACCTACTCCCTGTCCAATGGCCCCGGCAACGGCCGATACCGGATAAGTGTCAAGCGGGAGCCTCTTGGTCTGGTTTCCCGGCACCTGCACGACAACGTCAGGGTCGGCGACATCATCCGCTGCCGAAAACCTGAGGGTGAATTCGTGTTGCGTGAAGGAAGGCGCCCCGTGGCGCTGGTCAGCGCCGGCATCGGCGTGACGCCGATGATCAGCATGCTGCATGCACTGGCATCGAGCGATCGACCGGTCTTTTTCGTGCACGGGGTTCGCAATGGCGATTTTCATCCCCTGGCCGACGAAGTAAGAAAAGTCGCGGCGAGTCATGACAAAATCCGGCTGCAATTCGTCTACAGCCAACCGACGGTTGACGACGCTGAACGCAGTTCCTTTGATCGTGAAGGCCGTCTCGACGGCGATCTGCTGAAAGCATTGGTTCCGGATAGCGACGCCGACTTTTACCTCTGCGGGCCCAGGGCCTTTCTGGCGAAACTGACTGCCGCCCTTGGCAAGCAAGGCGTCGCGGCGGCACGCATCCGGGTCGAAACATTTTGAGTGCGGGCCTCCATTCGGTTCCGGTTCCGCATCGGTTATAGCGGGATTTCCTACAGTTATCGTCAATAGTGGCGGTCGGCAGCCGGAGAGGCCAACGAACAGCGCCACAACCGCACCCATGGCGTTATCGCGGTGGGAATGAGATCAATAAATCGATGTGAACGAATGACGGATTTTGACGGAAGCTCGGCGTTGAGCCGACCAGAACCCCTGCTGCTTAGCTCTCTTCCTTGGAGGCGGGGTTGTTTTGCTGTACCCATTGGCCGCGCTCGGCGCTGATAATGCGCTCACAATTCTCCACCAGTAATTTGAATGCCCGCGCGCGGTCTTCGTAGATCACGACACCCACCTGGTACTGGACGAAATGGGATCGCAGGTCTTCGCAGGCGGCCCGGTACTTGACCCAGTTCTCCTGGCACTTGAACAGCCCGAGAAGGCTGGCAATCACCGCCGAGGCACCGCCAAGAAAGGCCACCAGGGGTTTCGTGTCTCCCAGGAGACCCGCTAACCAGCCGATTTTGGCGGTATCGACGCCGCTGAGAACGGGCACCAGGGCGGCGGCAATAATGGTCAGCGTCTGCAATGCCAGAAAATATATGCGATTGACATGGGCCTTTTTGTCATACAAATTGATTTGCTCCACCAGACGTTTGTTCAAATAGTCGCTCTGGGCTTCGGTCAGGTCCTCCGGCTCTTCAATCACCTCGTACATTTTTTCAAAGGTACGCTTTTTCACGGCATAGGCATTGCCGCCGCTGGGACGATCATAGACCAGGTAATCGCCGGCACTGTAATCCGTGGACCCCTCCAGGGTTGAAATCGCCCCGTCGGTTTCGGCAATTTCCGCCCACACCGGTACGGTTTTTTCAAACTGCCCGGGGCTGGTCTCCAGGTAATGTTCCTTGAAGTAGCCGTCACCGACGGTGTAGACATCACCGCCGTTATTCACCAGCCAGTCACCGGCCTTGCAGGTCTGCTCCCCGCCCCATTTGTGATAGGAAAAGCCGGTAAAATTCAGATTCAGCTGCACGGCAGTGACGTTAAAATTGGGCCGCTTTTTATAGTGTTTGCGTTTCGACATGGTGGCCACTCCAACAGAATTGAATTAACGATAACCGGCAACGAGGTCTTTGCTCAAAGGATTTTTCGGTCATAAGGAAATAGTAGCATTCTGTTGTGTCATGTTCAGACCGGGTTACAGAGACTCAGTTATCGTCGAATAGCTGAAAATTATTGACATGACGTTTACATTCTTTCGCCTGTGTTTTGAACAGGGTTGTTATCAGGCAAATCATGGTAGCGCTATTCATCGGGCCTCGCACTATGGGTGCAGGCATATCGGGACAGGAAATTGAATAGTTCAGAAAAACAGTCACAGATGGCGGCAAAGGAACCGGACGACAACAATCGGGAGTTCCGGCAATTACAACGGCGCAGTTGGCCGGTTCTCGCCGGCGTTGCTTCCGCTTGCCTGGGCTTGTCGGTAATGGCGACCCTGTCCGGATCCGTGCTACCAGGTGTGATACTGTCGCTGTTTTTTGCACTGTCACTGTGGCTGATCTACCAGGGACGAAACTGGCCACGGTGGATTTTCATTGTTGTCACGGCAGGCCTGGGCATCGCTTCCGTGATTTCCAGCGTTGCCGAGCTGGTCATTTCATTTGGCGACCTGCAGTCCTGGTTATTTGTGTTGTCTTCCGCGTTGCTGATTGTCATTGCCGCGACAGTCTTCGCCAGTGAAACCTTGCGGGAACTGGCTGAAGTGCGTCGCAACCACGGCCGGATACTGACCTGGGCATCGGTGAGCGAGATGCAGCCCGTGGATCATCCGGACGAACCCGAGGAACCCGGCAATCTGATTACCCGGCAAAGGCTGGGCGGACTGACCGCCACCCTGGTGTTTGCCACCAGCATTGTCGCCTGGCTGGTATTTATCGCTGCCGTCGGCTGGTTATGGTTTGAGGGTACCGACGCCATGAACGAGTCGTTACAGGAAGCGCAGAGTTCCCGCATCGGCCTGTTAGCCCTGTTCTGGATACTGGTGTTCATGGTACTGACGGCCTATGTGGCCGGCTTTATGCTAGTCGCCTACCTGGTCCTGTTCTTTGCGCCCTTCGTCCTGACCCTGCCTCTCAGCTTGCCACTGGCCCTGTGCTGGAAGCAGCCATTAAAATTCCTGGTCCTGCGCCCTTTCAACCGCCAGGATGTCAGCCGGGTGCTGCGACGGGTGCTGCTCGAAGAGGTCTCGCCCCTGGGCCACTGTTACACCCTGGCCGATGCCACAATCCGGATTTCACCCCTGCAGCGTTTGCCCCTGCTCTACGGGCAACTGACCTTCTTCACCTTTCGCGCCCGCAAGATCGTCAGCCCGCACCATCTCGCCGCACTGGCCAGGGCCATGAAGCGCCGGGTGCTGCGCAACATCAACTGGGCGGTGAGCAGGGACAAACTGTTCCCGGTGGCCAGTGTCGATGCCGCCTGGCAAGCCTGTGTGCAAAGGCTGGTGGCAGAATGCGATGCCGTGATCATGGATCTCAGTGGCGTCAGCGAAAATATCCAGTGGGAACTCAACCTGCTCCGGGACACCGCGGTAGTTGAGAACACGGTTTTCCTGGTGGACCGGGCCCAGGCTGTCGAAGCCGGAGCGGTGTTGAAAGCCACCTTCGGTGACGGTTCGGATATCCCCCCGCTCATAACCTACGATACATCCGGTCTGGCAACAACCAATCACCTGAGGCAGCGAATCGTCGCTATAGTCGGCATGAGGAACAGACAATGACCGGGTTTTCACTGCTGAAGAATACCCGTCTCACCCGACAACAGTCACCAGATCGGACCGGCCATCCTGTTCCCGGCGCCGGCTGGGTATCTCTCGGCTATACGTAATATTCATTGACATCATGCCAATTGCCTATACAATGCCGGCAGCTCGAAAGTACGTTCTATATTTATGCATACCGTTGTCGAAGTCCTGTCTCTTTAGTTCTCGTCCTGTTCTTCATAAGTCATAGCAAACCTTCCAGCATACCCGGCCCATCAGGGCTTCCATTATTTTAGATTTACAGGAAATGAATATGTCCACCACTACCGGCACCGTCAAATGGTTTAACGAAGCAAAAGGATTCGGCTTTATCGAGCAGGAATCAGGCCCCGACGTTTTTGCCCACTTCAGAGCCATCTCCGGCACAGGCTTCAAAACCCTGACCGAAGGCCAGAAAGTGCAGTTCACTGTCACCCAGGGCCAGAAAGGTCCCCAGGCAGAGAACATCGTCGTTATCTGATTAAACGGATACGATACTGGCTGGCACGGTTTTCCGTGCCGACCGGCCCGACATCCTTCGGGATTGACGGGAAAAAAAGGGCGGGACCTGAAGGTTTCGCCCTTTTTTAATGGCCGACCTGAGGCTGCTTTCACAAACCAGACAACCGATGAATCCGGATACCTCCATGCAGCAAAACAGCTTTTCATCCCTTGGCCTGAAACCGGCATTGTTGGCAAACCTGGAATCCGTGGGCTACAGCGAAATGACGCCGATCCAGGCGCGAAGCCTGCCGCCGGTACTCGAAGGCAGGGATGTCATTGGCCAGGGCAAGACCGGTTCCGGCAAAACCGCGGCCTTTGGCCTCGGTCTGCTGAACAGGCTCGACAGCAAAAGCTTTCGCGTGCAGTCCCTGGTGCTCTGTCCCACCCGGGAACTGGCCGACCAGGTGGCCCGGGAAATCCGCAAGCTGGCCCGGTCTGTTCACAATGTCAAGGTAATGACCCTCTGCGGCGGCACCCCCATCGGGCCCCAGGTGGGCTCGCTGCAGCACGGCGCCCATATCATCGTCGGTACCCCGGGGCGGGTGGAGGATCACCTGCGCAAGGGCACCCTGACCCTGGAGAACCTGAGCACACTGGTGCTGGACGAGGCCGACCGTATGCTCGACATGGGCTTTCAGACCGCCCTGGATGCCATCATCG
Organism: Gammaproteobacteria bacterium; assembly: GCA_003235325.1. Taxonomy (GTDB): domain Bacteria; phylum Pseudomonadota; class Gammaproteobacteria; order Pseudomonadales; family Porticoccaceae; genus SZUA-272. The sequence goes on from QJWQ01000139.1 coordinate 6,159, forward strand.
AGTACCTGCCCGACCGGCGCCAGACCCTGTTGTTCAGCGCCACCTACCCCGACGGCATCCGCGCCATCGCCGGGCGGGTCATGGTCGATCCGGTGATGGCGCAAGTGGATGTCAGCCATGACGATGGTCTGATCGGGCAATATTTTTACCCGGTGGATGACTGCCCCGACCGCACCACGGCCCTGCGGCTGCTGTTACTGCACTTTCGGCCGGGATCCGCCCTGGTGTTCTGTACCACCCGCCAGGAAACCGCCGAGGTGGCCAGGGCATTGCGACAACAGGGATTCAGCGCCCTGCCCCTGCACGGCGATCTGGACCAGAAAACCCGGGATCAGACCCTGGTGCGTTTTGCCAACAGGAGCGTTTCGATTCTGGTGGCCACCGATGTCGCCGCCCGGGGCCTGGACATCGACAACCTCGATGCGGTCTTCAACTACCACATACCCCGGGATAGCGCTGTCTATACCCACCGCATCGGCCGCACCGGTCGCGCCGGCAGCAAGGGGCTGGCCTGCACCCTG
>QJWQ01000137.1 GCA_003235325.1 Gammaproteobacteria bacterium
CTGCCCGGCGAGGCAGAATGAGCGTGGTGTAGTGACTCTACATGAGCGAGAGCCTGCCCCGCGAGCACAGCGAGTGCCTTGGGTATTGATAACGAAGCGGGGCAAAAAATGGACCCAGCCCTCCGGGTTGAGTCTAAAAAATCATCACTCAGCGTTGCTCGTCGCTTATTTGGAGTAACCAAACTACACTCCTCGCGCCTTGATTGGTGAATTTTTAGACTCAACAACGTCAATCCAATTAGTGTTAACAGGCCCTAAGATAGGCTTCCTGCCTAATTTAGTTGCGCGCCCCTAAAATACTGGCGGAACTGTGCGACTTTCTCTTATTGAGAATTCCTTGTATTTTAAGGGCTTGCACTGGCCTTCGGCCATTGGCGGCACGTCTATGTGCCCCATTAATCCTGCATAAAAGTTTGCCGGGTCAATAACTACAAATCCGTCGAAGCGTTTCGGGTTTCGTTATCGACGGCATTGCTCTCTTTGCTGAGACTCACGGTTTCGGCCATGACTTCAGCGTCACTCCGGGTAGTTTGAAAGACATGGCGGCGGACCATCCAGCTACCGCCATAGGCGTGACCAGTAAACTGGGCCCGGGGCCTGGCCTGCCGGACGGCCGTGGTCACGGTATCCGCTAGTGTCGCCGATTCGCTGTGATCAACCCGATAGGCCCGGCTCTCCAGCAACAGTGCGGATGTCACCACCAGGGCGGCAGCGATGCCGGCACCCCCCGCCAGCAGGAGGCGTCGCAGGCGCAACCGGGCGTTGATGCGATCCATCTCCGCCTCGACGGCGCGCCAGACCGAGCGGGGCGCCGGAATTTCCGGCAATTCCGCCAGGGCGTTGTCGATGACCTTGTCAATGTCTGTCGTCATAGCGTTCACCTTTGGCCTCTCCCTCGGCGTTACCCGGTTGCCACCACTGGCGGATCTGCCGCCGGGCCCGCATCAACTGGGTTTTGGAATAACTGGTGCTGTACCCCATCATGGCGGCAATTTCCTGATGGGAATAACCCTCGACCACATAGAGCCACAGCACCGCCCGTCGCTCCGGCGCCAGCCGGGCAAAGACGGCGGCGATATCTCGCTGCAGCGCCATGCGATCAACGGTTTCCTCACCGACGGCATCCACCAGGATTTCCAGGTTTTCACCCTTTTTTCGGTTGCGCATGTGCATCAGGGCGGCATTGATAAATACCCGCCGAATCCAGGCCCAGAACGGCGCTTCAAAGCGGTACTGACCGATACCCTGGATCACCTGCAACATGCCGTCCTGCAACACATCCTGGGCCTGCACCGGACATTGGCACAGGCGGAAGGCCAGGTTGTAACAGGGACGCTCGAACTGCTTGTAGATCTCATACAACGCCTCGCGATCCCCTCTCTGGGCGAGTTTGACAATCCGGGGATCCATGGCAACAGCAAAAGCGCTTTTCATAACCTAATAGATGCAGGACAGTGGCAAAGGGTCACAACTATTTTCTCATTGGTTTCGGCTTCGACTTCAGACCCGGTATTTTAGGCGCCCAGGCCCTTTCCGTCAGTCCGACATTCAGTCCTGCTTTCGATCCCGCTTTCAATCCCGCTTTAAAAGTCCCACCGGGATTCGCTAGAATGCCCGTTCTCCGACATCAGTCGCCTTTAATCAGCGAATTATCAGCCAACCAATCCAGACCAGACTCCTATGGCCCAATACGTTTACACCATGAACCGGGTGGGCAAGATCGTCCCGCCTAAACGCCAGATCCTGAAAGACATCTCCCTGTCATTTTTTCCCGGCGCCAAGATCGGCGTCCTCGGACTCAACGGCTCGGGCAAGTCGACCCTGCTGAAAATCATGGCCGGGCTGGACAGCGATATCCTGGGCGAGGCCCGGCCGATGCCCGGCATCAAGGTCGGCTACCTGCCCCAGGAACCGCAGCTGGACCCGGCCAAAGACGTCCGCGGCAATGTCGAGGACGGGGTGCGGGAAGCGGTGGACGCATTGAAGCAACTGGACGAACTTTACGCCGCCTACGCCGAACCGGATGCCGATTTCGACAAGCTGGCCAAGCGCCAGGGGGAACTGGAGGACATCATCCAGGCCTGGGACGCCCACAACCTCGACCACAGCCTGGAGGTGGCCGCCGACGCCCTGCGCCTGCCCCCCTGGGATGCGGACGTCAGCAAGCTGTCCGGCGGCGAACGGCGTCGGGTGGCCCTGTGCCGGCTTTTGCTGTCCCGGCCCGACATGATCCTGCTGGACGAACCCACCAACCACCTGGATGCCGAGAGTGTCTTCTGGCTGGAAAAATTTCTCGAGGAATTTCCCGGCACCGTGGTCGCGGTCACCCACGACCGCTACTTTCTCGACAATGTCGCCGGCTGGATTCTGGAACTGGACCGGGGCCACGGCATACCTTACGAGGGCAACTACTCCACCTGGCTGGAATCCAAGGAGAAACGCCTGGAGCACGAGGCCCGCACCGAGGTCGCCCACATCAAGGCGATGAAACAGGAACTGGAGTGGGTGCGGCAGAATCCCAAGGGCCGGCAGGCCAAGAGCAAGGCGCGACTGGCCCGCTTCGAGGAAATGCAGTCCCGGGAATTCCAGGCCCGCAACGAGACCAACGAGATCTACATTCCGCCCGGTGAACGCCTCGGCGACAAGGTCATCGAACTGGACAACATCTCCAAGAGCTTCGGCAACCAGGTGCTGATTGACGGCCTCAGCCTCAGTGTTCCCAAGGGGGCCATCGTCGGCATTATCGGCGGCAACGGCGCCGGCAAGTCGACCCTGTTTCGCATGATTTCCGGCCAGGAAAAACCGGACAGCGGCAGCATCAGCCTCGGTGACAGCGTCAACCTGGCCTTTGTCGAGCAGTCACGGGAAAAACTGGACGACAAAAAAACCGTCTGGGAGGCCGTATCCGACGGCCAGGATATCTTGAGGATCGGCAACTACGAGGTGCCCTCCCGGGCCTATGTCGGCCGCTTCAACTTCAAGGGCTCCGACCAGCAGAAACGGGTCGGCGACCTCTCCGGCGGAGAGCGCGGCCGCCTGCACCTGGCCAACACCCTCAAACAGGGTGCCAATGTGCTGCTGCTCGATGAACCCTCCAACGACCTGGACGTGGAAACGTTACGCGCATTGGAAGACGCCATGCTCGCCTTCCCCGGCTGCGTGCTGGTGATCTCCCACGACCGCTGGTTCCTGGACCGTGTCGCCACCCATATCCTCGCCTTCGAGGGCAACAGCGAGGTGGTGTTCCACGAGGGCAACTTCACCGATTACCACGAGGATCTGATCCAGCGTAAAGGCGCCAATGCCCAGCCGGAAAGGGTGAAGTACAAGCGTTTGAAATCCTGACGCCGGAACGAATGAAATTCGGGTTCAGGCCAAATCAACGGGGCTGCGGATAACGTAGCCCCGGTTTTCCACCACGTGCAGATAGATTTCCCCCAATGATTGAAACATCGGTTGCTTTGGGGCCGCTTGCTAAAGCCTGCCAAGCCAGTACTGCGGGCGTCGCCGGTCGTGGGCAACGGCCAGAATCTGAAATCCGCCTGGCATTTCCCGATAGATGATGGATAGCGGAAACCTGTGGAAGGAAGCCCTGCGAATATCCGGCTGCAACTCAATTTGCCTGGCTTTTGGTGAATCAGCCAGTAACTTGGCCAAGGCCTCAAATTCCTCGATGAAGGCATCACCCAATCCTGGGACTTTCGATTCATAGTAACCGACTGATTCCAGGAACTCGGCTTCCGCTGCCGGGTGAAAAGAATAATTCATTTGGTCAGTGTTCGAGCCTTCCTCAATACGTCCTCACCAGACACTTCCTGTACTGACCCACTATCGAGCTCTTCAGCTCGACGTCGGCCCTCAAGCAACCAATCGGCTTTGAGTTCGTCTTCAGGTGGTGAATCCAGGCTCAGGACCAGCCGTTTGATCAGCCGGACTCGCTCCTCCTTAGGCAGATGGAGAGCTTCGTTTTCGATTTTCTGCAAATTCATGAAAGACCTCTCATTCGTGTACGAGTCCAGTTTGACACGAATTAGGTAGTGGTTGCCATAACCCGATTTTTAAGTAATGACATACTTGATCCGACTAATTTAAGGCCCCGACTATTTTCGGATTCAGTTCAAATCAACCGGGCTGCGGATAATGTCGCCCCAGTTTTCCACCACGTGCAGATAGATGTCCGTGGTTCGAATATCGCTGTGGACGAGCAGGGACTGAATCATTTTCAAATCGTAACCGTTCTCCAGTAGCCACGTCGCAAAGGAATGCCTGAATGTATGGCAACCGGCTTTCTTAATCAGGCCCGCCCTGTGCACCGCTTTTCTCACCTGTTTTTGCAGCACTGAATCATGGACATGATGGCGGCGCCTGACGCCGGTTCGCGGATCAACACCTGGTCGTGAGGCGGGAAAGAGAAACTGCCAACCCGGAGAAGTAGCGGCTCCGGGATACTTCCGCGCCAGGGCATCCGGCAGATACACCTCGCCCAGGCCTTGATTCAGATCGTGTTGATGCAGTGACCGCACACACTCTGCCTGCTGCCTCAATCTGTCGACCAGCGTTCTTGGCAATAGAGCCCTTTACTTCTGGAGAAGCCTATCCTTGCCCCCCTTGCCATCCCGAACGCAGAACTGAAACCTGTCGAAGTCCAGATCTTTCAGCCGCAAACGCAGGCATTCGTTCAGACGCAGGCCGGCGCCGTAGAGCAACTGGGCCATCAGCCGGTAGGGATTTTCAAGATTTTCTATTACGGACATCGCCTCAGTATGGCTGAATACCACGGGCGCCCGGCGATTATGCCGGGCAAAATCAAATTTCAATCTACCTAATTCAATCTGCAAAAATCGCTGGTAGAGAAATATCAGGGCATTCAAGGCAATCCGCTGCGTATTCACCGCCACGTTCCGTTGCTGGGCCAGCCAGGTCAGGAATTGTTCCACATCTCCGACCCCCAGTTCGTTTGGGTGGCGTTTTCCATGGTAATGGATATAGAATCGAATCCAGTAAACGTAGGTCTTCTCGGTCTTTAGGCTCAGTCCCTGCTGGCGCATTGACAGTCTGACCTGATCAAGAAACTTAAGCGGCCTTTCCGGCAAGGGAGTGCGGATATCATCCATGAGCAACCCATCCTGCAATGCTGTATTTATATACAGTATTGGTATTCAATTTCCGGACTGTCAAGTTGCACATAGTTGGCAAGTGCCGCTTTTTGACAATGGCCCTTGCGCAGGCGGCTATATCCCATTGAAATATAGAGTGTTTACTGAATATAAAACCCAAGATGCGAAGATAGCCGGCCAATACATAGGTGGCACTCGCTGTATAAATCCGGGAGAGTTTTTTTTACTTCAAAATACGGTATGCCCATGAAATACATCGAATATTTGAACGATGCGGTTGAGGGCCTGTTTCATGATAGCAGGTGCGCGAAAAGGCGCATTTGCCGTAAATTAAGCTGTTGAGGCTGTAGAAAAACCCGATTTTATGTTCTGAAAAAGGTAAAATTGCATCAAACATGGAGTGATGCTGAATGCCAAATTTCAAACCCTATAATTACGATCAAAACGCCATGGTGGTGATTAATTATCGGGACCAATTGCAGCCTGGACAAGGCCTTTGACAGGATCGACCGGTTCCTAAAGACGGCGGCCCCCGGGCAGGTTTTTGCTCCTGCAAAACCCGCATTTCCCACATCCCTGTGGGTCACGGGGCAAGGTAAACGGCCGAAAGAAGTCAAAAGCAATATTACCGACATTGAGTCGGCCAAGGCAGTTTTTTGCTCCTGCAAAAACTGCATTTCCTGCATCCCTGCAGGTCATGACACCAGCAAGGGCACCATCCAGGGTTACAACGGTGTCGCCACCGTGGACCGGAAGCATCAGATCATAATCGATGCCCAGGCCTTTGGCGAAGGCCAGGAGCATCATACCCTGCAGCTGGTTCTGGAAACGGTGAAAGACCGTTTGAACCGTCTGGAAATTCGCAAGGACATTTTCAAGGGCCCGTACAAACCCGTCATTACCGCCGACACCGGCTTTGCTAACGAAGCCAACATGCGGTTCCTGCACGAGAACCGGGTCAACGCCTACATCCCTGACAACCAGTTCCGCTCCAGGGACCCCCGATTCCAGGACCAGAAGACCAAATACGGCAAGCGCCACCAGAACAAACCGGCATCGGAAAAGCGGGACATTATTCCGGCCAGCGAATTCACTTTCGATCCGATCGAACTGACCTGTCTCTGCCCGGCGGGCAACCAGTTGAGTCACCGGGGTGTGCGGGAGCATGACAGCGGCCAGCTAACCGCGTATTTTGAGGGCAAGCTCCTGCAGTGCCGGAACTGTGCAATCAAGGACAGGTGCATGCACAACCCTGCCGCAGCGGATCACCGGAAAGGCGCCGGGCGGCAAGTATCATTTACCCTCAACGATAAACGCAAGCCCACCTTCACGGACTGGATGCGGCACTGCGTCGACAGCGACTACGGCAAACAGGTCTACGGACATCGCATGTCGACAGTGGAACCGGTATTTGCCAATATTGGCACCAACAAGGGCTTGAACCGATTCAGTCTCAGGGGTAAAACCAGAGTCGACGGGCAGTG
>QJWQ01000007.1 GCA_003235325.1 Gammaproteobacteria bacterium
ATGGGCGCGCTGCATTATAACGCCAGGGTGAGTGGGGAAGGCAGCGGGCTCTTAAGAAAAATGGGGGAACAGTCTCATCGTCTCATTCAACCGGGAAACCGGATCATGGCCCCGAGTTGCCACTCCTTGCATCAGGTGCCTGTCAAAGCCGAGTTGACTCTGAAAACAGTCCAGAATGCACTTTACGCCCGGTGACACCCGGCGACAAGGGGCAGACTTGTAACAGGGAGTAGACTTGAAACCGGTCCGGGACCGGCGACGGGTTCTCTGTCCAGCAGACCTCCGCAGCCGAAGTTGATGCCCCCCGGGGCTTTCGCGACCGGAATCCCGAGTCTCTTTGGTGCGCTTCTTTTCAATGGATACCATTTCCCTGCGTTGCCGCAACAGGCGAATGGTTTCGATCTTGATTCCGGCTTGAGGGGCGGCTTTGGCATTGCCGGGCAGAATTCTGTTAAAGGCCGCAATGGTGAATTCTTTTCAGGGAGTGATCTGTTTTTGCCGACCTGCCGTCGAATACGGTTTCAGCGTGGGATCAAAGCCGGGGTCGCAGGTAAAAAACCCGAAAGCGGCTCTGTAGATGTACATTCTGGGAATTCCCTGTTTACGACATGTCCGGTCAGAAAAACCACCAGCCGTCGTCAAGTTTGTCGGCGCATCGCTTTAACTGCGCCCCCCATTCCCTTGCCCGGTAGTCCACTCTGCGCGCGGTGTCCATAAGCCAGGGTTTTTTCTTGTAGGTCTTCTTGCGCCACCCGCCCTGACCCTCGTGATAGGCGAGATATTGATTGTAGGGATCCCACTTCGAAATACCGGCTGTTTTCTGTGACATATGCGTGTACCAGCCGACAAAGTCGATGGCGTCGGCAAAGTCGTCCCGGTCGGCGAAGCGCTGACCGGTGGCCTGCTTGTACCTTGCCCAGGTACTTTCCAGTGCCTGGGCGTAACCGTAGGCATCCGAGGGTCGGGTCCAGGGAATGAAGCCCAGCAGTTTGCGACGGGGTGGTCTGGCGTCAAACTGAAAGGTGGATTCCTGGCGGATGATTGACATCTGAACATGGATGGGCGTACCCCAGCGTTTTTCCGACTTGCTGGCGGCCCGGTACCATCTGCTTTTCTCCTGGAAGATGGCGCAGATATTCTCGACATTGGCTGGAGGCGTGGTGGAACAGCTGGCTACCAGGACCGTGCAAATCATGGCCAGCAGCACTGCCAGCAGGAGGGGAAATTTCACTCCCTCTGGCAACACCGGTTTTGATAACCGGCGTCGCCGGCGTTTCGCTGATCTGGCCATATTGCTTGATTACCGGCGTTTATTGGTAAAACTGTCGTCCCGGGACCGCCGTCACTTGTTGCTGTCGACGCTCTGGTTTATCTGCCGATCGATCTGTTTGTTAAATTCAATCTGATTGTCGAAAAGGGTGTTCCCCTGCCGCCGGTTTGCGGCCCCCCGATCCCCGGACATTGTCTTCTCCCCCCGCTACTGTCTCTGCCTGGCTTGCGCTACCTCTGCCTGGCTTGCGCTACCTCTGCCTGGCCTGCGCGAATTTCCCCGGCCGCCAATTTTCCGGAGTGGAAAGACATGGCGGGGCCATCGGCCCCGGGCAAGGGTATACGGGAAACGACGGGGCGAGAGTAACGACTAAAGGCCCGGAATTCAATCAGTCCCGGACCTGATCACATACGACCCTGGCTGGCCACTGATGATCTGCTGTCTGCCCGGCATCTGTCAGCTTAAATCCTGGCAGCAGTCAGGATCGGCACCCCCGGTGGCGAAGCCGCTGGCGCGGGCATTGTTGCAGATGGTCTGGGAGACGTTGTGTGCGTTGGGCGAATTGTAGGCACTGGTCGGTTTCATCACCGTGTCGGTCCCGTCGGCTCGTGTGCCGTGGCCGTGCCCACTCCCAAGTGCGTGTCCAATTTCGTGGGCGACCACTTCTGATGCCACGCCGTCGACGGTAAAGATGATCTGTCCGCCCCGGGTAAAGGCACCGCCAGTGCCACCATTCTTGGACGCCGCCGAGCCCGAGGGGCGGAGCAGATCATGGAAGATCACCGGAATCGTTGTCGCCTTGGCGTAGGAGGCGATTAACGCCGAGGGTTCGGCGGTGGCGACATTGGGGGTGAAATCCAGAGTCTTGTAATCCGACTCCTTTTCCGTCTTCGTGGACTGGATATTCAGGTCGACACAACACCTGGACCAGATGCTGCTCGCCGTCCCGAAGTTGCAGGCGCTGGTCGGGGCGCTGCCATCGTCCTCGGCGATTACCACGGGCTGGACGTTGACGGTATGGGTCGCTTCGCCGTTGCCATCGCGGCAGGGCAGCCTTTGCACCGTATCTCCCGATTGTTGCAGCGTATGGGTCAGCTCGTGAGCCATCAGCCATCGACCCGCAGTGGTACCGGGTCGGTATTCGCCATCGGCGAAGGCGATGTGCCGGCCCAGGGTAAAGGCTCGCGCCCCGATGGCTTGGGACGCGGCATCGGCCCGGGCGTCCGTGTGGATTCGGGCGTCGGAGAAGGAGCGGCCGAATCTCTGTTCAAAGAAACCGCGCTCGCCCGCCGGAATCGGTGCGCCCCCCTGCCTGACGCCGCTGACGGCGGATTCGGTCGATGACGACAGGTTTCCGGGGGTGTCAGCGGCCTTGCGCTGCAGGCCCGGTTCTTCCTCCTCGGCTTCCCGGCCACCGGTTTCGCCCTCGCAGGAGGCGCAGTTCCGGTGGACAGCGTCTGCTGAATCCGCCGAAATGGTCGCCCGGCCGGGAACGGTCATAGCCATAACCTGATCAGCGACACGGTCCGCTTCCCGCTCGTATCTGTCTGCGGGGGAACTGACGGCCAGTTTCGGCTGAATCGCCATTGGCGCACGGGCCTGAACCGGTATTGGGCTGGCGTTTTGGGCAACGACAGCGGCCGCTTCGGTATTCGGGTTCAATCCAAGGCCTGCGCTGTATTCCGGTCGCCGCTGAATTGGTCGATGACCTTGCCCGCGATGCAGGCGGAGTATCGATCGCACCACCGGGCTATGTCCAAAGCGGGCACGATGGCTTGTCGTCGGCCTGATCGGCTGACCTGCCTTCGGCTTCCGGGCGAATGTTTGCATGTCAATTGTCCTCTGGTGTCGATGTGCCAATGTTGTCGGCCGCCTCAGGTTGCGGCACTCCGGCTGGACCGTCCTCCAAGCTGGTCTGGAGTACTGGCTTTATCAGACCTGTTGCTCCTGAAAAAGGTAGTACATGCCCCTGGGAACCACAAGGGCATGGCCCGCAGTGACGGCGCGGGCCTGGTATGCATGGAGGTGTTTGCATGGGGCCCTCTATACAGGGCTCTCGATACAGGGCTGGGCGCATACTGCCAACTGACTTAAAATCCGTACTTGCCTGAACACCGGTACCGGGCCGGTAATCGGTCGCCGCCGGCTTCACATCAACATTCGAGGTATTCGCAATGACTGGACAGGGTTCCGAGGGCAACGTGCTCGCCGCCATTTGCAGTTGCTTTATTCCCGGACTCGGGCAACTGGTGCAGGGGCGGCCGTTCAAGGGGCTGCTGCACTTCGTCCTGGCAGCCCTGCTCTGGCTGGTTTATCTCGGCTGGATCGTGCACCTGTGGTCGGTGATCGAGGCGGCCCGCTATTCGCCGCCCCGGACCAAAGGCGGGTGATATTGCCATCAACCCCGGTTGCCGTAGTTTCAGAGTGGTCCAGAAATGCCTATTAATGGCTTTATCAGGCAGGGCAGGTTTTGACTGACGCCCATCCCGCCAGTGGCTGGCAGTTCTGGGTGGACCGGGGCGGTACGTTTACCGATATCGTCGCCCGCCAGCCCAACGGCCGGTTGAACACCCACAAGTTGCTCTCTGAGAATCCGGAGTGCTACGACGACGCCGTGCTGCACGGTATTCGTCAATTGCTTGCGGTGCCGGCCGATACGCCGCTGCCGTCCTCGCTGATCGACTCGGTAAAGATGGGCACCACGGTCGCCACCAATGCCCTGCTGGAGCGCAAGGGGGAGCAGACCCTGCTGGTGACCACCCGGGGTTTCGGCGACGCCCTGCGCATCGGTTACCAGAATCGCCCGGCCATTTTTGCCCGCCAGATTCTGCTGCCGGAACCCCTGTACAGCCGTGTGCTGGAGGTGGAGGAGCGGCTGGATGCCGGCGGTGAAGTGGTCCAGCCCTTGACCGTCGAGCGGTACCGGCAATACCTGCAACAGGCCCGGCGTGCCGGGTTCAACGCCATCGCCATCGTTTTTATGCACGCCTACCGCAATCCGGCCCACGAGCTGGCTTTTGGCCAACTGGCCGCCGAAGTCGGCTTTAGCCAGGTAACCCTGAGTCACCAGGCCAGCCCCCTGATCAAACTGGTGGGGCGCGGCGATACGGCGGTGGTGGACGCCTATGTCAACCCGGTGCTGCGCAACTATGTCGACCGGGTGCACGGGGCGCTGCCGGACACCGAACTGATGTTTATGCAATCCAGCGGTGGTCTGGCTTTTGCCGGGCAATTCCAGGGTCGCCACGCCATTCTCTCCGGCCCTGCCGGCGGTGTCGTCGGCGGCGTCAAGACCAGCCTGCAGGTGGGCTGCGAGCGGCTGGTGGGCTTCGACATGGGTGGCACTTCCACCGATGTCTGGCACTACAACGGTGATTACGAGCGGGTGCTGGATGCCCAGGTGGCCGGTGTCCGGTTGCGGGTGCCGATGATGCATATCCACACGGTTGCCGCCGGTGGCGGTTCGGTCTGCACCTTTGACGGCGGCAAGCTGCGGGTGGGTCCGGAATCTGCCGGCGCCAACCCCGGGCCCGCCTGCTACCGGCGCGGTGGCCCCCTGGCGATCACCGACTGCAACCTGCTGCTGGGCAAGCTGTTGCCCGACCATTTCCCCGCCGTCTTTGGCCCCGGTGCCGACCAGCCGTTATCAATAACAGCAGCCCGGCAGAGGGCCGAAGCCATTGTCGCCGAAATCCGGCAACAGTCCGGTGTGCTGATGACGGTGGAGCAGGCCGCTGAGGGATTTATCCGCATCGCCGTGCAGAACATGGCGGACGCCATCAAGACTATCTCCACCCAGCGTGGCTACGACGTCAGCCGCTATGCCCTGTGCAGCTTTGGCGGCGCCGGCGGCCAGCATGCCTGTCGGGTAGCGGAGGCCCTGGGGGTGGCGACCATCCTGATCCATCCCCTGGCGGGTGTGCTGTCTGCCTATGGTATCGGACTCGCCGATACCATTGCCATGCGGGAACAAACCATCGAGGCCGCGCTGGCGGAAGACCTGTTGCCCGGTCTGGTCGAGCGCTATCAACGGCTCTATGGGGAGGCGGAGCGGGAACTGCTGAGTGGCAAGCCGGCGGCTGTGGATATATGGGTCAAGCGCCGGGCCAACCTCAAGTACCGGGGCGCCGACACCAGCCTGGCAGTGGAATTTGCCGGGCTCGAGGCCATGCGTGAGGCTTTTGAACTTGCCCATCGGCAGCGTTTCGGCTTTTTGCTGCGGGACAAGCCGGTGGTGGTGGACAGCATCGTGCTGGAAGCCGGATTTGCCGGGGAATCCCTGCCGGTGTCGGTGTCGGTGCCGGTGCCGGAGGAAGGTGATCGGCAGCACGCCCGGGCAAAGCCATCGGCAACGCCGGGTCCGGAAAGCACCCGGTTGTATATGGCTGGTGAGTGGCGGGAGGTCAGGGTCTGGCAGCGACCGACGCTTGTCGAAGGCGACAGCATTGCCGGCCCCGCCGTGATAGTCGAGCAGACCGGCACCACGGTGGTGGAACCGGGCTGGCAGGGCAGGGTGCTGGCCGGCGGTCACCTGCAGCTGGACCGGATTGCCGGTGAAGGCGTCAGTCATCGGATCGACGCCGGCGCCGATGCCGGCTTCGAACCCGATATCAGCTTCAAAACCGATATCAGCTTCAAAAAAAGCCCCGACCCGATTCTGCTGGAAATATTCAACAGCCAGTTCATGTCGGTGGCGGAGCAGATGGGGGCGGTGCTGGCCAACAGCGCACACTCGGTCAATATCAAGGAACGACTGGATTTTTCCTGCGCCATTTTTAACAGCGATGGCGAACTGGTAGCCAACGCGCCCCATGTGCCGGTGCATCTCGGATCCATGGGCGCCACGGTGAGGGCACTGATCGACAATCCGGAGATCAGAATGCAGCCCGGCGATGCCTGGCTGGTCAATTCCCCCTACGCCGGTGGCACCCACCTGCCGGACATGACGGTGGTGACCGCGGTTTTTGACCCGGCCATGAAGGACCACGACCCGAACGGGACGCCGCTGTTCTTCGTCGCTTCCCGGGCTCACCACGCCGACATCGGCGGCATTACCCCGGGCTCGATCCCGCCCCACAGCCACCATATCGACCAGGAGGGTGTGCTGATTTCCGCCTTCCAGCTGGTGGCGGCGGGGGAGTTTCGCGGCGAGCAACTGCAGGCCCTGCTCACCGGCAACCCGCACCCGGTGCGCAACCTGGCGCAGAATATCGCCGACCTGCAGGCCCAGATTGCCGCCAACACCCGGGGCGTCCGGGAATTATCGAGGGTCTGCGCCGACTACGGCACCGCCGTGGTCGAGGCCTATATGGAACACGTACAGAACAACGCCGAGGCCTGCGTGCGCCGGGCGATCAGCTGCCTGGGCAGTGGCAGTTTTGTCACCGAGATGGATGACGGCGCGGTGATCCGCGTCGCAGTCAGCGTCGACCGGGAAGCGGGCTCCGCCGTCATTGACTTTGCCGGCACGTCCTCCCAGCGGAACAATAACTTCAACGCCCCCTCGGCCGTCTGTCGCGCCGCCGTGCTCTATGTCTTTCGCATGCTCGTGGACGAGGATATTCCTCTCAACGCCGGCTGCCTCAAACCCCTGGATATCCGTATTCCCGAGGGCAGTATGTTGAATCCGCTGCCCCCCGCCGCCGTCGTTGCCGGTAATGTCGAAACCTCCCAGTACGTGGTCGACTGCCTCTGCGGCGCCCTGGACATCCTGGCCTGTTCCCAGGGCACCATGAACAACCTGACCTTCGGCAACGAGCGCTACCAGTATTACGAAACCATTTGCGGCGGCGCCGGGGCCGGGCCCGGATTTGATGGCGCCAGCGCGGTGCAGGTCCATATGACCAATTCCCGGCTGACTGATCCGGAAGTCCTTGAGCTGCGTTATCCGGTGCGGGTAGACTCCTTTGCCATTCGGCGCGGTTCCGGCGGCGCCGGCCGCTGGCATGGCGGCGATGGCGTGGTGCGCAAGCTGCGTTTCCTGGACACCATGACTGCCGCCATGGTGTCCGGTCACCGGCGCGTCGCACCCTTTGGCCTCAATGGAGGTCTCAGTGGTCGCTGTGGCAACAACAGCCTGGTTCGCGCCAGCGGCGAGTCGGTTGCCCTGGAGGCTGTGATGGCGGTGGATGTTCAGGCCGGCGATGTGCTGGTGATAGAGACCCCCGGCGGTGGCGGTTGGGGTGAACCGGAGAGTGCCGGACGTACCGGGGCGCACCATCAGGGGGCGGGGCAGACCGATAACCCCGCGCCAACACCCGCGCCACAAAAAGACCAGAGGTAAGTCATCGTGAAAATTGAAACCGCCATTCGCCAGAAGCTGACCCGGGCCTTCAGCCCGGCGCATCTGCAGGTACTCAACGAGAGCCACATGCACAGCGTGCCCGCCAATTCCGAAACCCATTTCAAGGTGGTGGTGGTCAGTGCCGAGTTCGCCGGTTTGCGCCAGGTACAACGACATCAGCGGGTCTATGGGCTGCTGGCTGACGAACTGAAAGCCGGCGTCCATGCCCTGTCGATACACACCTACACCGAGGATGAATGGCAGAACGACGTACCGGCATCACCGGAATGCCTGGGCGGTTCCAAAAAATCCTGAACCATGGTCAAAATGACTTTAAGCATACACGCATCAACACACCTTAAATCACCGCAATGGAGAGACAAATGAAAGTATTGAAAATGTTGGCAGGACTGACACTGATCACCGCCAGTCAGGTTTTCGCCGGACCCACCCCGTCACCGGAGGGGGCACGGGTCTATATTATTTCCCCGGCGGATGGCGCCGTGGTCAGCAACCCGGTGCTGGTGCAATTCGGTCTGGAAAACGCCGGCGTTGCCCCGGCCGGCGTGGAAAAACCCGGCACCGGCCACCATCACCTGCTGATCGATGTCGACTCCCTGCCCGACATGGATGCGCCCATTCCCGCCGACGATCACCACAAGCATTTCGGCGGTGGCCAGACCCAGGTCGAATTGCAACTCGCTCCCGGTAAACACAGCCTGCAACTGATTCTCGGCGACTATATACACGTGCCGCACAATCCACCCCTGGTCTCGGACAAGATCACAATAACAGTGGAATAGGGGGTACCCGGGCCCGTCGTCGGGTTCGAGGTCAATTTCTCAGGTTACCGTCAGGAGGCTAAATGAATCGGCAACTGGAATCCGTGTTGCAGACCCTTTCCCCCGGTGTTCACCAGCGGAATTTCCAGGGTTTCGATCTCTTGCTGATCCGCAAGGCGTGGGGTGAACTGGTCGTCTCACAACAGGGGGCGCAGGTTTTGTACTACCGGCCGGAAAATGCCCGGCCGGTGATCTGGCTGAGCGACCGCCTGAAAGCGCCGCCGGCCCCTTTTCGCGGTGGCGTACCGGTCTGCTGGCCCTGGTTTGCCGACCCTCCCGTCGAATTGGCAGATCAACCGTTTCACGGTATCGCCAGGACCAATCCCTGGGACTGGTCCATCGAGGCCCTGGATAATGCCGGGGCGCGGTTGTGCCTGGCGCCGATAAAATCTCTGTGGCCGGGTCTGGAGCCGCGAATTACCGTCCGGGTCGAGGAAGATGTCCTGGAAATCGAAATTGAAACCATCAACCGCGGTGATATCGCCGTGGAATTGACCGGGGCCCTGCATACCTATCTGGCGGTTTCCGATGTCAATGCCATAGAACTGCACGGCCTCGAGGACTGCCTGTATGCCGACAAGGTCAAGCAGTATCAGGAGGGCCGGCAGCAGGGGACGGTGCGCTTCACGGCTGCCTTTGACCGCATCTATCACAGCCGGGCCACCGTGCAGGTGCAGGATCCGGGCTGGCAACGGCAACTGCAGATCGCCAAGTCCGGCAGCGGCTCCACCGTGGTCTGGAATCCCGGTGAACTGGCGGAATCCATGCCTGATGTCGGCGCCGAACAGCAACCCGAGTTTGTCTGTGTCGAGGCAGCCATGACCCGCTACGCCCCGGTACAACTTCAACCCGGTGCCAGGCACCGGCTGGGCACAGTAATTTCCATTGTCGAGCAGGCTGACACGCCAGCAGACACCTAACTTGACACCCAAGCCGGACTGACAGGTAATTTCCGGGGCTATCGCACGGTCGCTGACCAGCTGCTGAAACTGCCTGTCAGTGCGTGCTTCCACCCCATCCGACATTCACCTTGAACAGGGGGGAACTGGGATGCGCCTAAACCATCAGTAGTGACGACCAGGTCGATCCGGGTGGTGGCCTGATAGACATCCAATCCAGGGTATTCTTCCCGACATTGCCGTTTGCGGCACGATAAACCCACGGAGTTAACAGCCCGATGGCTTGCAGCGATAAGCCTGTGCCCGGATTCAGATGGGACGACAGGTTAATCGAAGGTTAAGGGATTCCCGCCGATAAAAGTGTACTCTCCGGCGACTGTTATTGTTCTGATAACGACTGCCGACATTGCATCGTCAATATCAGTCCATCAATACCTGTCTGGCTTATATCGGGTTTTCTCTTTAGCATGGAGGCATAACTCGCGGGTAGGAAAAGAGAGTATCGGGCAATGAACTGGCAGTTCCTGCAGAGCCAGTCGCCGGTTTACTGGGCGGTGGCACTGTTCAGCGTTTACCTCAACGGTATTTCCAAGTCGGGCTTTGCCGGTGGCCCCGGCGTGCTGTCGATGCCGATCATGGCCCTGGTGATGGATCCCCGGGAGGCGGGCGCCATTCTGCTGCCACTGCTGATCTTTATGGACATGCTCAACCTTCGCGTCTATCGCCGGGACTTCAACGCCTCGTTGCTGAAATGCCTGGTGGCGGGCTCGCTGGTGGGCATTGTCATCGGCGCCCTGTGTTTTTCCCTGTTTCAGGCGGCGCACATCAAGCTGCTGATCGGTGCCATCGCCATCTGGTTTGCTCTGAAGAACCTGTTGGGAGCCGTTCGCAGTGCCGATGCTGATGTCGTTCTGCATCATCCCCTGGCCACCACCGCCATCGGCACCCTTTCCGGCTTTACCAGTTTTATCGCCCATGCCGGCGGGCCGCCAATCACCGGTTACCTGCTGCAGCTCGGGATTAACAAGATGGTGTTCCTGGGCACGGCAGCGATCTTTTTTTCACTGACCAACCTGATGAAATTGCCGGCCTATGCCGCGATTGGCCAGTTCAACCTGCATGTGGGTGGCGTCGCCCTGGTGCTGGTGCCGGCGGCCTGGCTCGGAATCAAAAGCGGGCTGGTGCTCAAGGACAAGCTGCCGGACCTGTTATTCCGCAGGATCATGAATGTCCTGTTGTTGGTGCTCGGCATTTACCTGATTCTTCAGAACGGCCCGGCGGTGCTCCGTTTTTAACGGGTTGTTGAAAAACACGGTTTTTGGCAGCCTGATCCGGCACATGGACGTGCCGGCATAATCAATGACGGGTAAGCGGTTGAATTTGTGGGCAAACGAAATATCGAATTTGACCGTTTGCGAGTGTTGAGAAAGTCGGGAAGACTTTCTCAACACTCTGTCAAGGAAACCTGGTCCTCAGGGGGTCGGATCGAGATCGTACTCCCCCAGTTCACCGGGTTTGCGCAGCATTTTCACCACCTCGCTGGCGTGCAGTTCCTCGGCGGCGATCATCTGCCGGGCGTACTCTTCCAGCGCCACCGACTTGCCTTCCACCACCTTCAGCAGGTCCCGGTACAGGCCCAGGGACTGCTTTTCCGACTGCAGGGACTCCCGCAGGATTTCGCCGATATCAAACTGGTGGCTGTCCAGCAGCTTGCCCACCGTCAGGGAAGGGTAACCCCCCAGGGTGGTGACCCATTCCCCCGCCTGATGTGCGTGCAGCAGGGACTCGTCGGCCTGGGAACGCAGCCAGGAGACAATAGGGATGCGACCGTAGCCGAATACCAGCAGCGAGTAGTGGGTGTAGCGCACGACACCAGCCAGTTCGGATTCCAGGATGCGGTTGAGGACGTCGATGATCTTATCTTTATCGTTGGTTGTCATAGCCATAAACCGGTGGGCAATTGGATGAGGGACCATCTTAGCCGAGGGCCTGTTGACACTAAAGGGTTTATCGTTGCTGGGAGCGATTTTTAGGCCCAACTAGGCAGAAGGAGCGTGGTGTAGTGACTCTACACGAACGACTGATAACGACGTGGGGCCTAAAAATAGCCCCAGCCCCATTCTTTCCAAAAAAAGGGGTTGAGTCTAAAAATCCACCACTCGGCGTTGCTCGTCGCTCATTTGGAGACACCAAACCACACTCCTCGCGCCTGGATTGGTGAATTTTTAGACTCAACAACGGCAATCCAGTTAGTGTGAACAGGCCCTGGTCAAGGCCCCGGGAGAATTCAAAAACCGGTGACTGGCCGATTTTGGTCAGAGTACACCGGGTTTGCGAGCGACCGAGTCCTATATCAGGCAGTCTGCGAGGGTCAGTGCCCTGGCCTGGCGGCAGCGCCAGGCCAGCCATAACTCCGCGGTGGCCAGGGCGTCAATGCTGGCCTGGTGGCCCCGGTACTCGGGCAGGCCGTAGCGCTGCCGGCACTGGTGCAGGCGCAGGGCAGGCCGGGGGCCGTGGCCGTGACGCTGTCTTTCCAGGGCCAGGGTGTCGATAAATGGCACCCGCAACGGGCTGCCATAGAACCGCTGACAGGCCCGGTCGAGAAAGGCCTGGTCCAGCCCGGCGTGGTGAAACAGCCAGATGCGCCCCACAGCCGCCCCCAGTAGCTGCTCCAGGGCTTCCTGCAGGCTGATGGCCTCAGCCAGGTGACGGTCGGTAATCTGGTGGAACCGGGCGCTCTGGCCGACGCTGCCGCTGATTTTAAGCCAGAGTTCCCGGGCCGATTCCAGGTAGATGCGCCGGTGGTCGAGACCGACCCAGCCGATGCTGATGATCTGGTCGACAGCGGGATCGAGCCCTGTGGTTTCGAGATCGACGCTGATCAGCCCCAGGTCGGCAATGGGCTGGCGCAGGGATTGAGGCCAGCGGCGATAAATATCCGCCAGCACTGAATCCGCCAGGTGACGACCCCGGTATCGGGCCCACCCGGCCTGCCAGTACCAGCTAAAAGAGGCCACCGCGCAGGTACTTCAGTTGCAGGGCCTGCTGCGCCTCGTGGACCACGGAAAAGGCGTCCCGCAGTTGCTCCCGGGCCAGGTGGTTGAGCTCGGTGGGGTCGAGAAAATTGTCTGCCGGCCGGTGACCCGCGACCTGACGCACCTGCAGGGCGATGCGTTGCTGGCAGATAAATTCGAAGGCGTCCAGCAGGTTGCCGCCGTCAACCGGAGTGAGAACACCCTGATCCAGCAGCCGGTGAATGCGTTCGCTGGTATTGACTGCCGAAATACCCTGGGCCAGGGCGTGAATACGGCAGAGGTCGACAATGGGAATAATGCCCCGCAGTTTCAGGTCCAGGGCCGACTGGTGCTCACCGCTGTGTTCCACCACAAAACGGCGAAAAAAGCCCAGGGGTGGCCGGTGTTCAAGGGCATTCTGGGCCAGGGCCGCCGAGAAGATATCGTTGCCGGCCGTACAGTCCAGCATGGTGGCCTGCAGTGCCCGGGCCAGGGTGGTATCCCCGTGGATGGCGCGAATATCGAAAAAGATGCTGACATGCATCACCGCCTTGGGGGTTGGTGCCGCGGTCCAGCGCTGTACCGTCTGCCGCCACTGGCCCAGGGGCAGGCGCCAGCGGGGATTTTTGGCCATGATATCGCCGCGACAAAGGCTGTAGCCGCAGTAATCCAACTGGTTACAGACCCGCTCCGCCAGCGCCTCGAAGTAGCTGGCCGCCCCGGCATCGCGATCATCGGCATCTCTATCACCGGCATCTTTATCACTGGAATAGACAAGGGCATTGTCCTGGTCCGCGCCCAGGGCCTGTTCCGACCGCCCCTGGGAACCGAATCCGAGCCAGGCATAGGCGGCCGGTGGCGGCCCCAACTCGGCCTCAGCCAGGACCAGCAGGCGCCTGGTCACCGCATCGGACACCGTGGTCAGCATGCGGCTGATCTGCAAGCCGCTGGCGCCTCCGCTGTGCCACTGCCCCATCAACCGCGGCAGACGGCTGACAATTTCCCTGAGGCCGTTGACATCGCTGCAGTGTTTGATCCGCTGGGCCAGGAAAATCGGGTTGTTGCTGCGGGCATGGAGCAGGTCAGTGGCGCTGAGGATACCCAGTGGCAGGTGCTGCTGGTCCACCACCGGCAGGTGGTGCAGATTGTATTCCGTCATCAACAGCATGGCATCGAACAGGGAATCTCCGGGGCTCAGGGTTTTCAGGCCGGTGGTCATGATTGCCGCCAGGGTAATATCGCCACTGCGGTCGGCGGCGATGACCCGGCTGCGCAGGTCGCGATCGGTAACGATCCCCAGCAGTTCCCGGTGGTCAGCGATCAGCACCGAGGAGATGTGGTGGCGGTCCATGCAGGTGGCGGCGTCCCTGGCCGTCTGCTCCGGTTTCAGGCACACCGGGTTGCGATGCATCAGGTCCGCCACCGACTGCAGTAACAGCGGGTCCAGTTGTTGCGGTTGCAGGGGTCGGTCCGGGCGAATTTTCCGGGAATCTTCCCGGCGAAAGTGCTGATCGAAGTCCGGGTTCTGCTCTCGAAGCTGATGGAAGTCGTTTTCCGGCAACTGATACAGCAGGGCATCCTCGATCACCGTGGCCCGAAGTCCCGGCAGCGTTGCCATCAGGTCCGCCAGGTGGAAATGCTGGCTCTCACCCAGGCGCTGAATCAGCTCACCCTGGTCGTTACAGATATCGATGGCGCCGCTGCGCAACAGGGACAGCCCCGGGGCACTTGAGGTATCCAGATCGGTACCGGCGGGCTGGTAAGTGACTTCCATATGGCGTGCGGTAAAACCGAGCTGATCGTCGTCGAGACGGTCAAACGGCAAACAGTGGCGGATGAAATCCGCCACTGCTGCCAGCTCCGGAGAGCGAAGAGTCATGGTGCCTCCCTGGCCGGTGGACTCTTTTGTTTCAGTCGAATCTGTTTATTCATGAGCAACCTCTTCATAAACAATCTATTCAAGACCTGTTTATTCAAAACCTCATTATTCAAAAAAAGAGGCCTGTCAGTGGACACTGGCTGTGCCGGCTCCCTTGGGGAAACGAATGCTCTCCACCATCTCCTGAACGTCTTCCGGCACTTCTGCCGTCATCTTGTTCACCACCAGGGCCACGGCGAAATTGATCAGCATGCCCAGGGTGCCTATACCCTCCGGAGAGATGCCGAACAGCCAGTTTTCCGGCACGCTGGCCGCGGGGTTAATGAACTTGAAGTAGACGATATAGGCCGCCGTGAACAGGATGCCGCTGAGCATGCCGGCAATGGCGCCCTCCTTGTTCATCTTCTTGTAGAAGATACCGAGGATAATGGCCGGGAAGAAGCTCGATGCCGCCAGGCCGAAGGCGAAGGCCACCACCTGGGCGACAAAGCCCGGCGGGTGAATACCCAGGTAGCCGGCGACACAGATGCCGATGGCGGCGGCAGCCCGGGCGTAGAGCAGTTCCTGCTTGTCGGTGATGTTGGGCATCAGGTTGCGTTTCAACAGGTCGTGGGAAATGGAGGTGGAGATCACCAGCAGCAATCCGGCGGAAGTGGACAGTGCCGCGGCAATGCCACCGGCCGCCACCAGGGCGATGACCCAGGCCGGCAGGTTGGCGATTTCCGGGTTGGCCAGCACCATGATATCCCGGTCCACTTTCATTTCATTGCGCTCGTCGCCGGAGTAGAACATGCGGCCATCGCTGTTCTTGTCATCCCAACTGATCAACCCGGTCTGCTCCCAGTTCTTGATCCAGCTCGGCGCCTCAGCGTGGGGGGTGCCGGCCATCTCCGGGCCATTGATGGTATTGATCATGTTGACCCGGGCAAAGCTGGCCACCGCCGGCGCCGTGGTGTAGAGAATGGCAATGAACAGCAGCGCCCAGCCGGCGGATTTGCGCGCATCCCGCACCTTGGGTACGGTAAAGAAGCGGACAATCACATGGGGCAAACCGGCGGTACCCACCATCAGCGCCGCAGTGATGAAGAAGACATCGGCGACGCTCTTGGTGCCATCGGTGTAGGCAGTGAAGCCGAGTTCAGCCGAAAGTCCGTCCAGCTTGTCCAGCAGGTAGACCCCGGGATCGCTCACCAGCTCGGCGCCAAAGCCCAGTTGCGGAATCACATGGCCGGTCATCATCATCGAGATAAATACCGCCGGCACCGTGTAGGCAAATATCAGCACGCAGAACTGCGCCACCTGGGTGTAGGTAATGCCCTTCATGCCCCCCAGCACCGCGTAGAAAAAGACCACCGCCATGCCGATGACGACGCCGGTGGTGATATCCACTTCCAGGAAGCGGGAGAACACGACGCCGACACCGCGCATCTGACCGGCGACATAGGTGAAGGAGACAAAGATGGCGCAGATCACTGCCACTGTCCTGGCCGTCTGGGAATAGTAGCGATCGCCGATAAAATCCGGCACCGTGAACTTGCCGAATTTGCGCAGGTAGGGCGCCAGGCACAGGGCCAGCAACACGTAACCGCCGGTCCAGCCCATCAGGTAGACCGCACCGTCATAACCCATAAACGAGATCAGGCCGGCCATGGAAATAAAGGAAGCGGCACTCATCCAGTCCGCGGCGGTGGCCATGCCGTTGGCCACCGGGTGCACGCCGCCACCGGCGACGTAGAATTCCTTGGTGGACCCGGCCCGGGCCCAGATGGCGATACCGATATAGAGGGCAAAGCTGATGCCGACTATCAAAAAAGTCCAGAATTGAATACTCATGATGCTCTCCTACTCGTCGTCTTCGCGGACGTTGAATTTGCGGTCGAGACGGTTCATCAAGCCCACGTAGACAAAGATGAGAATCACGAACACGTAGATGGAACCCTGCTGGGCAAACCAGAAGCCCAGCTTGAAGCCGAAAAACGGGATGGCGTTGAGCGCATCCGCCAGCAGGATGCCGAACCCGTAGGAGACGGCAAACCAGATGCCGAGCAATGTCAGCA
This sequence comes from Gammaproteobacteria bacterium, assembly GCA_003235325.1. Taxonomy (GTDB): domain Bacteria; phylum Pseudomonadota; class Gammaproteobacteria; order Pseudomonadales; family Porticoccaceae; genus SZUA-272. The sequence continues at coordinate 16,245 of QJWQ01000007.1, forward strand.
TCAGTTTCAGATTGGCGCGCCAGTAGGCTCTGGCTGCCTCTTTGTTTTCAAAAGCCATGGTTATCTCTCCCGTTTATTGATGGTAATTTGGCTGGTGATAGTAAACAGACTGGTGACTGTAAAGGGGTTGCCGGCTCCCTGGCTACCCGCAATGAACGTGGTGAACCCCGATCAGAAGCCATACTTGACGCTCGCCTGCACCCGGTCAAGGGAGCCCTTGTCGTCGGCCAGAGTGCCGCTGAAATTCTCCAGTTCCTTCTCGGCGTGCAGGTACTCGATACCGATATCGAGACCGGAAGCCGGTGAGTAAATCAGATTGGCATGCAGGCTGCGATAGGCTTTGGGCAGATTGTCGCTCAGGCCGAGATCGTCGGGATTGTCCGCCGTTGCCATCGACAGGCTGAGGGAGCTGCGCAGTTTCGGTGTCCAGAAATGGCGGTAGGCCACCAGGGCGCCGGTCACATCCAGTGCCTCCAGGCTGCCGTCGCTGCCGACCACGCCGTCCTTGAAGGCGTTGACCCCGAGGTAGCGGCCGAGCCCCTTGCCGGTATTTAGCATCAGCCGCAGGTCGTCGCTGCCGAGCTGCCATTTGCCGGCCAGGCTCACCGCCAGGGCCCTTTCACTTTCATCCAGGCCGTCGCTTTCGTAGGTCAGCTCCCGCAGCAGGGCGGCCGCGCTCCAGGAAAAATCGCCGGTACTGCCGTTGTAGCGGGCGACAATATCCGGAACGTCGCCATCGTCGAAGTCGCCGTTGCTGAGGGAACTGTAGGGGTTTTCCACGGCCAGTTGCAGCGGCCCGCTGGTCCAGCGGACCTGGGCCTGGCGCTCAAAGATGGTCGCCACCGGACCGATAAAGTCGAGCAGATCGGGGAGGGCGGCGACATTGAAGAAAGTCGACCAGGACTGGCCGGCGAGCAGGGATTTGCCCGGTGCGTAGGCCCAGTTGACGTAAGCGTGGCGAATGCGGGAGCTCTCGGAATTGCTGACTCGCTCGTCTCCCTGGCCGCTCACCTGAAAGTCCAGTTCGACCCGGGTGTCGATGGTGCCGGCGTCACCGGCGTCGGTCACCGTGGTAAAAAAGAAACGGGATTCCTTGGCGGAGAAGTCCGTGCGCCGGTCACCGCTGCCGCCGACGGGGATCGTTGAGGGAATAAAGAAGTCTTCCCCCAGTGGCGAGGTGGCGCCCTCGCCATCGGAATAGTCGGAGGTGATGGCGTCAAATTTGACGAAGCCACCGTATTTGAACGTGGTGGCATTGTTGAGCATCAGTCCGCCAGTACCCCCGGTTGGGCTGGTAGGTTTAGCGGCGGGTGCGTTGGACCGGGCCGGCTCGCTCTGCTGGTAGGCTGATTTCAGTGCCTGCAGCTCCTGCTCCAGTTTCAGGATGCGTTCCTGTAATTGATCATCCCCGGCCTGCACCTGGGTGACTGCCAGCGCCAGGGGCAACAGGGACAGCGGCACCAGGGCAAAAGGAACGGTTCGCGGTTTGGTTTTCATATTTTCAGCCCTCACAGATTGGATTGCGCCATCAGCATCGGACTTTTGCTGCCCCGGGGGTATTAGCCATTAGTCGGGGGTAGACCAATGTCGGGGTAGACCAATGTCTAATTCAAATTCAGCGGTAAATGGACAACAGTGGGCACCACAACGTTTTTTTACCGAAAGGAGAGCGATGCCATGAGCGCCGACAGCCTGTACGCGATTCCCGAAAACTACCGCGACAATGCCCTGATCGACCCGAACACCTATGACCAGATGTACCGGCAGTCCATCGACGACCCGGAAAAGTTCTGGGCCGGGCAGGGGGAGCGACTGCAGTGGATCAAACCCTTTACCGAAATCCGCGACGTCAGCTTTGCCCGCGAGGACCTGCACATCCGCTGGTTTGGCGACGGTTACCTCAACGCCGCCGACAACTGTATCGACCGCCACCTGGCAACCCGGGGCGACCAGACGGCAATTCTCTGGGAACCGGACGCCGAGGACGGCGAGGCCCGGACCCTGACCTACCGGCAACTGCGGGACCAGGTCAACAAACTGGCCAATGGCCTGCGCAGCCTCGGCGTTGACAAGGGCGACGTGGTGACCATCTACCTGCCCATGGTGCCCGAGGCCCTGGTGGCCATGCTCGCCTGTGCCCGTATCGGCGCCGTGCACTCGGTGGTTTTTGGCGGCTTTTCCCCGGAGGCCCTGGCTGGCCGTATCGGTGACTGCGGTTCGAAACTGGTGATCACCGCCGATGCCGGCCTCCGGGGCGGCAAGGTGGTCAAACTCAAGGCCAATGTCGACGAGGCCCTGAGCGATGCCCACCACCTCGATGTCGGCAAGGTGGTGGTGCTGCGCCACGTCGGCAATGAGATTAGCCGGGTCGAGGGCCGGGATATCGACTGGCAGGAACTGGTGGCCGGGCAGAGTGTGGACTGTGAATCGGCGGTGATGAACGCCGAGGACCCCCTGTTCATTCTCTACACCTCCGGGTCCACCGGCCAGCCCAAGGGTGTGCTGCACACTACCGGCGGCTACCTGCTCTACGCCGCCCTGACTCACCTCTACACCTTTGATTACCGTCCCGGCGACATCTACTGGTGCACCGCCGATATCGGCTGGATTACCGGCCACAGCTACATGGTCTACGGCCCCCTGTGCAACGGCGCCACCCAGGTGATCTACGAGGGCGTACCCAATTACCCCGATAGTGGCCGCATGGCCCGGATTGTCGACAAGTACCAGGTCAACCAGTTGTACACGGCGCCCACCGTCATCCGCTCGCTGATGGCAGAGGGTGACGCGCCCGTGGCCGGCGCCAACCTGGGCAGCCTGCGGCTGCTGGGCACCGTCGGCGAGCCGATCAATCCCGAGGCCTGGAGCTGGTACCACAAGCAGTTTGGTAAGGGTCGCTGTCCCATCGTCGACACCTGGTGGCAGACCGAAACCGGCGGCTTCCTGATCACCCCGCTACCGGGAGCGACCGCCCTCAAACCCGGTTCCGCCACCCGGCCCTTTTTCGGTGTTCGCCCGGGGTTGATGGATGCCGACGGCAACCTGCTGGAGGGCGCGGCCGCCGGCAACCTGGTGATTCTGGACAGCTGGCCGGGGCAGATGCGCACCGTCTACGGCGACCACCAGCGCTTTATCGACACCTATTTCTCCGCCTACCCCGGCTGCTATTTCTCCAGCGACGGCGCCCGCCGGGACGAGGACGGCTACTACTGGATCACCGGCCGGGTCGACGACGTGCTCAATGTCTCCGGTCACCGCCTGGGCACCGCCGAGATCGAGAGCGCCCTGGTGGCCCATGCCGCTGTCGCTGAGGCGGCGGTGGTGGCCAAACCCTGCAAGATCAAGGGTGAAGGCATCTACGTCTACGTCACCCTGGTCCAGGGCCAGGAGCCTTCCGAGGCCCTGCGGCTCGAATTGCGCAACTGGCTGCGCCATGAAATCGGCCCCATCGCCACCCCGGATGTGATCCAGTGGGCTCCCGGCCTGCCGAAAACCCGGTCCGGCAAGATCATGCGCCGCATCCTGCGCAAGATTGCTGCCAGCGAGGAAGACCAGCTCGGCGACATTTCCACCCTGGCCGATCCCTCGGTGGTCAAGACACTGATTACCGATTCCCTGCCCCTGCGAAACGGATGTCCATGGTTGTTATCCTCTGAGTCTTCGCGGGGTTGATCTTATTAAACCGGCAGGATTATATGCAGGGACTTTTTATACGGGGACAGTGCGGCACATGGACGTGCCGCCATTGGCCGTAGGCCAATGCAAGCCCTTAAAATACAAGGAACTTCGCAAAGTTTCGCCAGTATTTTTAGGGCGCGCATCCAAATAGACAGGAAGCCTATTTGGATGCCGGGTTAATAAAAGTCTGCCCCGCTTTTTTTTGTCCGCCATGCTCTCTACACTGTTCGACTGTTTCCGGCCATTGGCTGGCCAATCGATATTTGTTGAGAAATCCCATGCCGGACAGCATAAAAATCATCATTGCCGACGATCACCCCCTGTTTCGCGCGGCGCTGAAGCAGACCCTGGATGCCGACAACTTCAACATTCTCGAAGCGGGGGATATCCGCTCCCTGCAGGAAATGGTCGAGGCCGAAACCGGCGTGCAACTGGTGCTCCTGGATCTGGCCATGCCCGGGGCCCACGGCTTCAGCGGTCTGGTGTTTTTGCTGTCCCACTACCCCCAGGTGCCGGTGCTGGTGATTTCCGCCACCGACAGCCCCGACGTCATCAGCCGGGCCATGCATTACGGCGCCTGCGGCTTTCTGTCCAAGACCAGTGCTCCGGAGACCATACGCCGGGCCATCGCTGCGGTGCTGACCGGCGAACTCTGGCTTCCGGAATCCGCCGCCCGCCACCCGGTGCCGGACCGTGAAGAGGGCGATGTCGCCCGGCTGATCGCCAGCCTGACGCCGAAGCAGTATCAGGTGCTGAACATGGTCACCGAGGGATTGCTGAACAAGCAGATCGCCTACGAACTGGAGGTCACCGAGGCCACGGTTAAGGCCCACCTGACCGAGATTTTCCGCAAGCTCGGCGTCAACTCCCGCACCCAGGCGGCGCTGGTGTTCAGCAAACTATCAATCCAGACAAATTAACCCTGACGCTACAAGCCCACGGTTTCTTCGCTTTTCCCCACTGGAGAAAAACATGTAATTATCAATATACAAATTGTAGTAGCGGCCTTTGGGGGTATTATTGAGAAGACGTCGACTACTGATCCGGAAACGAGATTAGCAAGAACTTTAAAAGTCCTTTTCTATTGCTATGACCTTCTCGTGTGGACTTGTTGCAAATCAGGAACGACTATCTCAGTGCTCATTGAAG